>NZ_JAGPXQ010000025.1:0-86384 GCF_018070435.1 Micromonospora sp. C51
TCTGCGGTCGGTTGCTTCGGTGTGGGGGTACGCCGCTGGCCGGCACCCGGGGTGTCGGGTGCCGGCCAGCGGTTTTCTGTTCCCCCTGTGGAGGAATGTCTTCGGTTGTTGTCTGACCGTGGTGGGGGTCAGCTGGTCCAGTGCTGGGCGACGAGGTCGGCGGCCTGCTGTTCCCACTGGGCGTAGTGGTCGGGGTAGGCCGACACCTGCACCGTCTGCGCGGCCTCGGTCAGGGCCATGTCCTGCCAGCCGTCGACCTGCTTCAACCCCTTGAGGAAGGCGAGGGTCGAGTATTCGGGGTCGGTGATCTGCTCCACGGTGCCCCAGCCCGACGACGGGCGCTGCTGGAACAGGCCCTGCGAGTCGTGGTCGTTGCGGTCACCGAGGTGACCCAGGTTCTCCAGCTTCGACTCCTGCAGGGCGGTGGCGATCGACACGACCGCGGCCCGCTCGTCCATGCCGGCCTTCTTCGTCGCGGCGATGATCGCCTTGACGTTGGCGATCTGCTCGTCGTTCAACTCGATCGTCGACTGGTTGGCCGGGGCGCCGTGCGGCAGCAGCTTGCCCATGTCCGGCTTGTCGGCCTGGACGGCGGCGATGGGGGTGATCGGGGTGGGCTCGTTGCTGGTGGTGCCGTGGTTGAGGGGGCCGGCGGCGAGTCCGGCGGCGGCGGTGAGGCCGGCGATGCCGAGGATGCTCTTGCGCAGCATGGTGTTCATCGGGGGCTCCTTCGCGTCGGGGGTGGCCCCGCCCGCCGTCGAAAGGGGGGTGGCGGGTGAGGCCGGGCGCGGTCGAGCGCCAGAAGACAGCGGAAAACAATCGGCTCCCGGGGCGGGGCCGGGCGTTCAGGGTTTCCGGGGCTCTGCCGGAGGCGCGGTGCGGGGGCACATCGCGCGCCGGGACCATGTTCAACGACCGGCCGGGGCGGGTCATTCCCGCATCCGCCGGGCCACGCCGGGGTGCCGGGGTGGGTACTACTTGGTCAGCCACCGTATTCAACGCCGGCCGTCGGCCGATGATTCCGCCCGATCACCCGCCACCGACCATCGAAAACCGGACACCGCGCCCATCCGGTACCTTCCGTCACCAGATCTCCGGCCCGGGCATCGCGGGCCGGGTCGGTGGCGAATGTGGTTCCAGGTGATCTGTCGGGGAGTCCCGTACCGCCCCGACGGGTGCGGGGCGAGGGCCTAGGGTTGTGCGGGTGGCGACACTTCTGCTCCTGCGGCATGGACGCACCACCGCAAACGCCGACGGTGGCCTCGCCGGTCGGCAGCCCGTCGAGCTGGACGAGACCGGCCGCGCCCAGGCCACCGCAGTTGGTGAACGCTTACGTCTGGTGCCGTTGACGGCCGTGGTTACCAGCCCGTTGATCCGGTGCCGGCAGACCCTGGACCTGGCGTTGCCCGAGGCGTCGCCGGTGGTGGACGACGGTCTGATCGAGTGCGGGTACGGCAGTTGGGAGGGGCAGCCACTGAAGAAGCTGGCCAAGGAGCCGCTCTGGCCGGTGGTGCAGCAGCACCCCAGCGCGGCCGTCTTCCCCGGTGGCGAGGCGATGGCGCAGATGGCGACCCGAGCGGTTGCGGCGGTACGCGCCTGGGACGCCCGACTGAGTGCCGAACACGGTCCCGAGGCGGTCTGGCTGGCCTGTAGCCACGGCGATGTGATCAAGGCCATCGTCGCCGACGCGCTCGGCGTACACCTGGATCTTTTTCAGCGGATCGTGGTGGACCCAGCGTCGGTGACCGCGATCCGCTACACCCCTTTGCGGCCCTTCCTGGTACGCCTCAACGATGTCGGCGGTGACCTGGCCGGCCTGGTGCCGCCGCCGGGTAAGCGGCGTCGGCGGGCCCGCCGGCCAGCGGACTCGGACGCCGCGGTCGGCGGTGGCGCGGGGTCGTCCCGGTGAGCCGCCCGGCTCCGTGTTCCGTGGCGGCGGGATCTGCTCGCACCGCGGGCGGGATACGCGGCGTCGGCGGCGTCGCTATTCGGGTCGGTGGGGTGCGCGCTGCGCGGGGCCGCCGGATAGGGTCGTGGGTATGACCCACCAGGTGCACGCCTTCGAGCCGCCGGAGCGGTTCGTCGCCGGGACCGTCGGGCCGCCGGGGGAGCGCACGTTCTTCCTTCAGGCGCGCGGCGGTGGCCGGCTGGTCAGCGTCGCGCTGGAGAAGGTCCAGGTCTCCCTGCTTGCCGAGAAGCTGGAGGAACTGCTCACCGAGGCCCAGCGTCGGTTCGGTGTGGAACTGCCCGAGGCTGCTGCCGTTCCGGGCGGTGACAACGACCCGCTGGAGACGCCGGTGGACGAGGAGTTCCGGGTAGGCACGCTGGGCCTGGCCTTCGACGCGGACACCGCGACCGTGGTGATCGAGGCGATCGCGGTCGGCGAGGCGGAGACCGAGATCGAGCTTGGCGAGTCGGAGGAGGAGGACGACCCCGACGATGTCGAGCCCGACGAAGACCTCGACCGGCTCCGGGTCCGGCTGACCCCTGAAGCGACCCGCGCGTTCATCGAGCGGGCCCGGCGTGTGGTCAACGCCGGCCGGCCGCCCTGCCCGCTCTGCGGTCAGCCCCTCGACCCGGCTGGCCATCTCTGCCCTCGGAACAACGGCTACCACCGGTGACCTCGTCCGGCGTGGCTCCCCGGCAGGACGGGGGTGCCGCGCTGCGCCTGTTGCGTGACGGTGAGCTGACCGTCGAAGGGCGGCTCGTCGATGCCTCCAACACCACCCTGCGTGGCGTGCTGACCCTGGACGGGGCGTCGGCGCGGTGCGTGTACAAGCCGGTGCGCGGCGAGCGGCCGCTGTGGGATTTTCCGGACGGCACCCTCGCCGGGCGTGAGGTGGCTGCCTTCCTCGTCTCCGCCGCTACCGGTTGGGATCTGGTGCCGCCGACGGTGCTGCGGGACGGGCCGTTCGGGCCCGGCTCCTGCCAACTGTGGATCGACGAGCCGCCCGACGCCGAGCCGCTCGTGGGTTTCGTGCCGGCCGACTCGGTGCCACCGCGCTGGTTCCCGATCGCGGCCGCCCGCGACGACGACGGCACCCCGTACGCGCTGGCCCACGCGGACGATCCGCGGCTGGCCCGTCTCGCGGTGCTCGACGCGGTGATCAACAATGCCGACCGCAAGGGTGGCCACGTCCTGGTCGGTCCGGACGACCGGATTCACGGGGTCGACCACGGGGTGAGCTTCCACGTGGAGGAGAAGCTGCGCACGGTGCTCTGGGGGTGGGCTGGCCGGTCGTTGCCGGCCGACGCGGTCGACATGCTCGGCCGCCTGTCCCGTCAGCTCGCCGGCCCGCTCGGCGAGGAACTGGCCGAGCACCTCACCCTCGGTGAGATCGCCGAGCTGACCGCCCGGGTCGACCGGCTGTGCGAGAGTGGTCGCTTTCCGCAGCCGTCCCAGGACTGGCCGGCGGTGCCCTGGCCGCCGATTTGAGCCTGTCGCGTTGATCACTCTCGGGCCGGCGTGACGTCGCCCAACGGCTGGCTAGGCTGACGGTCATGGAGTCTTGGGTGGGGCACGAGGTGCCGCGGCTGCCGGGCCGGAGCGAGACGTTGCGGTTGTTCGACTCGGCGCGGGAGGGTGTGCAGCCGAGCGACCCGGAGCGCACCGCCACCATGTACGTCTGCGGCATCACCCCGTACGACGCCACCCACCTCGGGCACGCTGCCACCATGATCACCTTCGACCTGGTGCAGCGGATGTGGCGTGACGCCGGCCACGAGGTTCGGTACGTACAGAACGTCACCGACATCGACGACCCGTTGCTGGAACGGGCCGAACGCGACCGGGAGGACTGGAAGGTCCTGGCGATGCGGGAGACGGCGCTGTTCCGGGAGGACATGGAGGCGTTGCGGATCATCCCGCCGGCCCACTACGTCGGCGCGGTGGAGTCGATCCCGGATATCGCCGAGAAGGTGTTGGTGCTGCTCAAGGACGGTGCCGCGTACCGCCTCGACGACGGCACCGGCGACGTCTACTTCGACATCTCGGCCGCACCGAGCTTCGGCTACGAGTCCAACCTCTCCCGCGCGGAGATGCTGGAGATCTTCCCCGAGCGCGGCGGCGACCCGGACCGCGCCGGCAAGCGCGACCCGCTTGATCCGCTGCTCTGGCGCGGCGCCCGGGACGGCGAGCCGTCCTGGCCGGGCGGAGACCTCGGCCCGGGCCGGCCGGGCTGGCACATCGAGTGCGCGGTGATCGCCCTCGGCCTGCTCGGCTCCACCATCGACGTGCAGGGTGGTGGCAACGACCTGCTCTTTCCGCATCATGAGTGCTCCGCCGCGCACGCCGAGCGGTTGACCGGAGCAGCACCGTTCGCCAACCATTACGTGCACGCCGGCATGATCGGGCTGGACGGCGAGAAGATGTCCAAGTCCCGGGGCAACCTGGTCTTCGTCTCCCGGCTGCGGGCCGACCGGGTGGATCCGATGGCGGTCCGGCTGGCCCTGCTCGCCGGTCACTACCGAGCCGACCGGTCCTGGACCGACGACCTGCTCACCGCCGCCCAGGAGCGGCTGGGCCGTTGGCGGCGGGCCGCCGCCGCGACCGCTGGGCCGTCCGGGTCGGCGTTCCTGGCCGGCGTACGCGAACGACTCGCCGACGATCTCGACACCCCCGGTGCCCTGCGGCTGGCCGACGAGTGGGCCGAGCGGACCCTAGCCGGTGCCAGTGCCAGTGCCGGTGCCGGTGCCGGTGCCGGTGCCAGTGCCAGTGCCGGTGCCGGTGCCGGTGCCGGTGCCAGTGCCGGTGCCGGTGCCGGTGCCGACGCCGGTGCCGACGACGACCCGGCCGCGCCGCGCCTCTTCGCCGACACCGTCGACGCCCTGCTCGGCATCCGCCTCTGACCCGAGCCGGCAACGTCTTCGGTCCCGCGCCGTGCCCCCTCCCGCGCTGGCCCTCCCGCGCTGGCCCTCCTTCCGCGTTGTGCCCCCTCCCACGCTGGGCCCTCCCGCGCTGGCCGTCCTTCCGCGTTGTGCCCCCTCCCGCCCGAGCGGACAACATCCCCGATGTTGCTGTCTCGGACGCCCGTCAGGGGGCAACATCGCCGATGTTGCTGCCTCGGACGCCGCAGGACAGCGTCCCCGATCCTGTTCTTGTGGGCACCCTGCCCGGACGCCTTGAGACAGCAACTTCCCCGACGTTGCTGTGTCGCCTGCCCGTGAGGGGGACTACTTCGCCGATGTTGCTGCTTGCTGTTCCCCGTCGGGGTGAGGTCCCCATGGGAGGCGGACGTGGGGTGGTGGGGGCGGGTCAGCCGAGGACGAGGCCGAGGTCGGGGTCCGGCTCGGCGGTGGGAGCGGGGATCTGGTACTCCTCGGTCAGCGTGGTGACCGGGCCCGGCCAGGTGGCCTGGGCGACCTCGATCGGTTTGCGCTGCGGGTCGTACGCCACGTGCAGCAGATGCAGCACCGGGGTGTCCGGCCGGATCTGGAGGGTCTCCGACTCCTCGCGGCTGGGTTGGCGGGCGGTGATGGTGTCGGTGGCGGTCGCGTACCGGCGGCCGGTGGCCTCCTCGGCCTCCTGGTAGAGCGGGCGGCCGAACGCCTCGGCGCGTTCCAGTGTGGTGCCGGCGGTGTCGGCGGGCAGGAACCAGGAGGCGCCCACCTCCACAGGAGAATCCTCGGTGCGGACGAGGTGGCGGCGGCAGAGCAGCTCGGTGCCGTCGGGTACGCCGAACGCATCGGCCACCTCGGGCGGCGCGGGGGAGCGGCCGACGGAGACGAGCTGCTGGCGATATCGGGCCGCCAGGTCGGTGTGGTAGCCGCGGAAGCCGCCGTAGCGGCCCCGGGAGAGCCGGTTGAGTCGCCGCCGGGTGCCCCGCACGTACGTACCGGAACCGGGTTTGGTGATCAGGATGCCCTCGACCCGCAGCTGGTCGACGGCGCGTTGCACGGTCTGCTTGGCCACCCCGAACATCTCGGCGATGGCCGGGATGGACGGCAGCCGTTCGCCGGGCGCCCAGTCGCCGCGCCGGATCTGGATCTTGAGCTGCGCGGCGATCTGCCGGTGCGGGAACTCGGCCGCCCCCGGGTTGATCTGCATCCCCGCCTCCTCATTTCAGCTAGGTTCCTAGGATGCCGTACAGGGCGTGTGCGCCGCCACCCCGACACACACGACGAGACCCCGGGCCGACGAACGACCCGGGGTCTCGAAAGCGGAACGAGGGGAGCGGGTTACCAGGAACCGGCGGTGGGGCCGGCAGATCCGCCCCGGCGGCGCAGGTACTTCTCGAACTCCTGGGCGATCTCGTCGCCCGTCAACGGGGTGATGCCGGCGTCACCGACGCGTTCCTCCAGCTCGCGGACGTACTCGCCCAGCTCGGCGTCCTGCTCGGCGGCGCTGCGTACCCGCTGCTCCCACTCGGCGGCCTCCTCGGCCAGGTCGGCCATGGGTACCGGCAGGTCCAGCACCTCTTCGACCCGGTGCAGCAGAGCGAGGGTGGCCTTCGGGCAGGGCGGGTTGTTGGCGTAGTGCGGCACGTGGACCCAGAAGGAGACGGCGTCGACCTCGGCCCGGGTGCAGGCGTCGTGCAGCACGCCCACGATGCCGGTCGGCCCGTCGTACCGGGTCGGGGTGAGCTGGTAGCGGCGCGCGGCGTCGGCGTCGGAGGCGCTGCCGCTGATCGGCAGCGGCCGGGTGTACGGCACGTCGGCCAGCAGAGCCCCGAGGAGCACCACCCGCTCGACCTCCAGGCTGTGGCAGATTTCCAGCACCTGCTCACAGAAGGTCCGCCACCGCATGCTCGGCTCGATGCCGCGGATCAGCACCACGTCCCGCTCGGTGCCGGCGGGGCTGGCGACCGTGAACCGGGTGGTCGGCCATTCCACCCGGCGGGTGGCGCCGTCGGACATGGCAATGGTGGGCCGGCTGACCTGGAAGTCGTAGAAGTCCTCCGGGTCCAGCTCGGTGACGGGTCGGGCCTCCCACACCTGCTCCAGGTGCTCGACCGCCGCGGTGGATGCGTCCGCCGCGTCGTTCCACCCCTCGAAGGCGCAGATGGCGACCGGGGACCGCAGCACCGGCAGCCCGTCGAACTCGGTCACGCCGTCACCTCCTGCTCGTCACCGGCGGTCCGGGAGGCGGTCCCGGTCGTCCGCCCACGGTGCGTGGCGGTGTCGCTGTAGTCCTTCACGTCAGTCAGCCTACGTGCCAGGCCCGGACCCGGCCCGTCGGCCGCGCCGGATGGGGCGGGCGTCGACACCGGCGTAGGACCGTGCGGGTACCGGGCTGGCAGGGCACGTCTCGGGCAATGCGTGCCAAAGCGGGCAGGGTGATCCCGATGACACAATGTGGGATCGGACGGCACGCAGGGGTGCGGGCCTGGCCCGCCGCACTAACCTGAGGTCGTGCGGATTTCGTTGCTCGATGCGCTGGCAGACCGGATCCTCGTCACCGATGGGGCGATGGGCACGATGCTGCAGGCTGCGGACCTGACCCTGGACGACTTCGACGGTCTGGAGGGGTGCAACGAGATTCTCAACGTCACCCGCCCGGACGTCGTACGTGGGGTGCACGAGGCGTACCTGGCGGCGGGCGCGGACTGCGTGGAGACGAACACCTTCGGCGCGAACCTGCCCAACCTCGCCGAGTACGACATCGCCGGCCGGATCTGGGAGCTGTCCGAGGTGGGGGCGCGGCTGGCTCGGGAGGCCGCCGACGCGTACTCGACCCCGGAGCGGCCCCGCTGGGTGCTCGGTTCGATCGGTCCGGGTACGAAGCTGCCGACCCTCGGCCACGCCTCGTACGCCAGCCTCCGCGACGCGTACCAGCAGAACGCCGGCGGGCTGATCGCTGGCGGCGCGGACGCGTTGATCGTCGAGACCTGCCAGGACCTGCTCCAGGTCAAGGCGGCGGTGGTCGGGTCCAAGCGGGCGATGGCCGAGGCGGGCCGTACGGTGCCGATCATCTGTCACGTGGCGGTCGAGACCACCGGCACCATGCTGCTGGGCAGCGAGATCGGCGCGGCGCTGACCGCCATCGAGCCGCTCGGGGTGGACCTCATCGGGTTGAACTGCTCGACCGGGCCGGCCGAGATGGGCGAGCACCTGCGCTACCTGGCACAGCATTCCCGCATCCCCGTGTCGGTGATGCCCAACGCGGGTCTGCCGGTGCTCACCCCGGACGGGGCGTACTTCCCGTTGGGCCCGGACGACATGGCCGACGCGCTGGAACGGTTCGTCGCCGACTACGGCGTCGCGCTGGTGGGTGGCTGCTGCGGCACGACTCCCGAGCACATCCGGGTGCTCGCCGAGCGGCTGCGCGACGTGCGGCCGGTGGCCCGCGAGCCGCGTACCGATCCGGGGGTCTCCTCGATCTACCACCACGTGCCGTTCGCGCAGGACGCCAGCGTGCTGATGGTAGGAGAGCGGACCAACGCCAACGGCTCCAAGGCGTTCCGGGAGGCGATGCTCGCCGCCGACTGGCAGTCCTGCGTGGAGATTGCCCGGAGCCAGGCCCGCGACGGCTCGCACCTGCTGGACCTCTGCGTCGACTACGTCGGCCGGGACGGCACCACCGACATGCGCGAGCTGGCCGGCCGGTTCGCCACCGCCTCCACGTTGCCCATCATGCTGGACTCGACCGAGCCGGCGGTGATCGAGGCCGGCCTGGAGAAGCTCGGCGGCCGGTGCGTGGTCAACTCGGTCAACTTCGAGGACGGCGACGGCCCGGAGTCCCGGTACGCGCGGGTGATGCCGGTGGTCGCCGAGCACGGCGCCGCCGTGGTCGCGCTGCTCATCGACGAGGAGGGCCAGGCCCGTACGGCGGAGTGGAAGGTACGGGTTGCCGGGCGGCTGATCGAGGACCTCACCGGTCGGTGGGGGATGCACCGCTCGGACATCCTCATCGACGCGCTGACCTTCCCGATCGCCACCGGTCAGGAAGAGACCCGCCGCGACGGCATCGAGACCATCGAGGCGATCCGGGAGATCGCCCGGCGCTGGCCCGGGGTGAACTTCACACTGGGCGTCTCGAACGTCTCGTTCGGACTCAACCCGGCGGCCCGGCAGGTGCTCAACTCGGTCTTCCTGCACGAATGCGTGCAGGCCGGGCTCACCTCGGCGATCGTGCACGCCAGCAAGATCCTGCCGATGTCGAAGATCCCCGACGAGCAGCGCGAGATCGCCCTCGATCTGGTCTACGACCGGCGGCGCGAGGGCTACGACCCGGTGCAGCGGTTCATCGAGATCTTCGAAGGCGTGGACGCCGCCTCGGCGCGCGCCACCCGGGCCGAGGAGTTGGCGGCCCTGCCGCTCAACGAGCGGCTCAAGCGGCGGATCATCGATGGCGAGCGCAACGGCCTGGAGGCCGATCTCGAGGCGGCGATGGCGGCCGGCACCGCCCCGCTGCTGATCATCAACGACATTCTGCTGGACGGCATGAAGGTCGTCGGTGAGCTGTTCGGCTCCGGTCAGATGCAGCTGCCGTTCGTGTTGCAGTCGGCCGAGGTGATGAAGACCGCGGTGGCGTACCTCGAACCGCACATGGAGAAGGCCGACGACGGCGGCAAGGGCCGCATCGTGCTCGCGACCGTCAAGGGCGACGTGCACGACATCGGCAAGAACCTGGTCGACATCATCCTGTCGAACAACGGCTACGAGGTGGTGAACATCGGCATCAAGCAGCCGATCTCCGCCATCCTCGACGCCGCCGAGCAGCACCGCGCCGACGCCATCGGCATGTCGGGCCTGCTGGTCAAGAGCACCGTCATCATGAAGGAGAACCTGGTCGAGATGGCCTCGCGCGGGGTCGCGGAGCGCTGGCCGGTCCTGCTCGGTGGCGCGGCGTTGACCCGGGCGTACGTCGAGGACGACCTGCGGTCGATGTTCCCCGGCCAGGTGCACTACGCCCGCGACGCCTTCGAGGGGCTGTCCCTGATGGACCGGCTGATGGCCGCCAAGCGCGGCGGCGCCCCGGTGGTGGACGCCGAGCGGGAGGCGGCTCTGGCGGCCCGCCGGGCCCGCCGGGAACGGCAGCGCGCGGTGGTCGCCGAGTCGCTGCCGGAGCTGCACGACACCTCGGTACGCTCCGACGTCGCGGTCGACGTGCCGGTGCCGGTCGCACCGTTCCACGGCACCCGGGTGGTCAAGGGGGTGCCGCTGGCCGACTACGCGGCGCTGCTGGACGAGCGGGCCACCTTCATGGGCCAGTGGGGGCTGCGCGGTGCGCGCGGCGGAAAGGGCCCGTCGTACGAGGAGCTGGTGGAGACCGAGGGCCGGCCGAGGCTGCGCTACTGGCTGGACCGGCTGATCGCCGACCAGGTGTTGGAGGCGGCCGTGGTGTACGGCTACTTCCCGGCGTACTCGGAGGGCAACGACCTGGTCGTCCTGGACGAGAACGGGCACGCCGAGCGGGCCCGGTTCACCTTCCCCCGGCAGCGGCAGGAGCGGCGGCTCTGCCTTGCCGACTTCTTCCGCCCGCGCGGCGAGGACCTGGACGTGGTCGCGTTGCAGCTGGTCACCGTCGGCCAGCCGGCCAGCGAGTACGCGGCGAAGCTGTTCGCCCGCAACGAGTACCGCGACTACCTGGAGGTGCACGGACTGTCGGTGCAGCTCACCGAGGCCCTCGCCGAGTACTGGCACAAGCGGGTCCGGGCCGAGCTGAAGCTGCCCGACGGCCGTACCGTCGCCGACGACGACCCGGGCGACCTGGCCGGCCTGCTGCGCACCGACTACCGGGGCTGCCGGTACGCGTTCGGCTACCCGGCCTGCCCCGACCTGGAGGACCGGGCGAAGATCGTGGAGCTGCTCGGCGCCGAGCGGATCGGCGTGCAGTTGTCGGAGGAGTTCCAGCTGATGCCGGAGCAGGCCACCGACGCCATCGTCGTCCACCACCCCGAGGCCAGCTACTTCAACGCCAAATGACGACCGCAGGCACTCTGACCTGCGGCGGAGCGCCCGGATTGGCCGTGATTCGCATGATCATGCCGTCTCCCGGCCGCCCGGGGTCTCCGGGTCGTCCGCGAAGGCGTGGTCGATCGCGCGGCGGGTGCGGTCCTCGCTGGCCGGCAGCAGGTGGGTGTAGATCCGGAGGGTGAAGCCGGGGGCGGAGTGCCCGAGGTAGGCCGAGAGCACCTTCACGCTTTCGCCGGCGTCGAGCAGGACCGAGGCGTAGGTGTGCAGGAGCACGTGCATGCCGTTGTGTCGGTTGTCGGGAACGCCGGTCGCACGGATGGCGCGCTTCCAGACGCCCGAGTTGAAGGCCGTGCGGCTCAACGCCATTCCGGCCGGGGTCGTGAGGCAGAGCGGCACGGTCCGGGCTCGCCGGTCGAGGTGCCCCATGGGAGGGTGACGTCGACCGGCGGGTACTGCTTCGCGTGCTCTGCGAGCCGGCGCGACACCGACTCAGGCAACGGAACATCCCGGACCTTGCCGCCCTTGGGCGGGGCGAAGATCAGGCGGCCCCGCACGAGCTTCACCTGACGAGTGACGTGCAGGATGGGCCGGGCAGGGTCGACGTCGTCCGGACTGACGCCGAAGATTTCACCCTGCCGGAGGCCGCAGCCGGCGCCCAGGTCGACGGTGATCCGGTAGCGCTCGGCGACGGCGGCCCGGAAGCGGGCGCGTAGGTCGTTCGGCCAGGGAACCACTTTCGGCGCTTGGTACTTCGGTGGCCGAATCGTCTTGACCGCGAACGGGTTGCTGACCTGCCGAGCGCGGACGACGGTCAGGTGACGTCACTTGAGAATATGGTCCGATAACAGATCGGGACATATGTCCGCCAACTGATGTGCGACAAGTTGAAGGCGCTAATCTGTAGCAGAGGTTCCGCCATCCTAGAGGTCGGGAAACTGCATATACTCGAAAGATGGGAGCGACTGATAGTTGCCTTGGTGGTCGTCCGGGTGGTTCCAGGTCGCAACCAAGTCGATAATGTAGAGAAAGGCCGACCGGGTCACCTGTAGCGCGAGGATGGTGGAATCAACCAAGTCAAAGAGTCCGACTCTGCTACGGGAGTCGGGAGTGACGCCGGTTGCATTCATGAAAGCTGCATGTACGATCCTGTGTGTTCCTGCGTTGCGCAGATCCTGCGAGGCGGCGTAGAGACCATCTTTGTCCATGTCGAAAGCCAACTCCGATAGAGCGAATGCAGGAAGGGCTCTCGCCGGACGCTTGATCAGACTCTCCCGCACTGACCCGTCCTTGTTAGTCCAGAACTTCCGAAACGACACGCGGTCAGGGCGGTCGCCGACGTTGAGATACTCATTCACGACCACGGCGGTCTTGTCTAGGACGTCCAGTGCGGATCGCTGGGCTAGCAGGAGTTTGGAGTACTGGGTTCCATACAGGGAGTGGTCCAGCGTTTCGATGTAGTATCCCGAGTCATCGTCTTTCTGCTCGGGGCCCTCTGCGACTTGGACGATCCCGTCGAACGCCAGTCTTCGGGAAACAAGAAAGTCGGATTTCAAGACATTCATTTCGGCCAGAATCGGCGGCATCACATCCGCAGCCGTGTTGCCATATAGGACCTCGATTACCGCCCCGTCCCAGTGCGGATCGTCCGTCCCGAGTCCCTCGACAGCAGGGGACAGGGCCAAGCGATGCACGGCAACCCAATGTCGATAGTCGTCATCGCTATCAGCAAGTCCATGAGATAGGTGACCATCGCTTTCAGTCAGGTTGAGCGCGTCCCACCGGTCAGCTGTACCTTCGCCGGCGAAACTCAGCGTACCCTCACGCAGCGATTTTGCCATCGTGACGTATTTGTCGTAAACGGCAGCCATGTGGCCTAGCTGGCCTGTTCCATTTTTGATCCGGGAGTACAGTAACTGAGCTAGGTTGCCGGCCGCGTTGCCATTTCTTGGATCCTCCTCTAAGGCCCGAAGGTAGAAGTCATAAGCCTCGGCCCAGCGGCCAGAGTGGTCGAGGCTGTTCGCCAGGTTGCAATACGCCGCCGATCGTGTGTGCGGATCCGCTGATGGAGATGATGCGGCCTCGAAGTACAGACTCCGAGCTTCGCGGAGGTGGAGGCGATGCGCCAAGCGGTTCTCGATCAGGCTAGGAACCCAGGCATCATGACTGGCCTGTTTAGGCAGTCCCTCGTCACACTCGGCGACGATTGCATTGGCGGCATTGTAGATGCATTGGAAGCGCAGTGGTTCATCTGGCCCTGTCTCGGCCAGCGCCTGTTCTGCAAGGTCCCTTCCCCGCTTAAGCAGTGTAGCGTCGTGCAGATCGAATGCGGAATTCAGCAGGACCGAGGAGCACATGAAGCGGATTGCTGCCGCTTCCTTGGAAGTTAAATTTGCGGACTCGACTTCCGCTGCAATCGACAGAATGGTGGTCGCTGCTTCGACAGCGGCGACCGAACGGTCGCCTGTCTGGAGGACCAACTCATACAGGCGCAGGTACTCCGCCGAGAATTCCATGCCCTTAGCCTAGAGGGAGGCATCGAACGTAGCGAGCGTTTTTAGCCTCGTTACGGTAACAGCGGCCGTTTCAAGCGGTGACCCAAAGGTCAGGGTGTCCCAGGAGGGAGCGATAGCCGTACACGACAAGCAGGCGCGAAGGCGGCTGAGCGCGTACTGCATTTAGCTATTTCCCAGTGGCTCCGGGGAAACAGTGTGATCCGACAGCTGAGGTGCGACGTAGCTCTGCCAGGTGATGTGCGACGGGTGGTCTAGGAAACTGAGGTAGCGATCCGCGGTCGCTGGCCTTTGATGCTACGGACTGGCTGGGTGGTCGTGCGGCGGATGACCTTGGTGTCGCCGTCGGTGAGTTCGATGGCCAGGGTCGTTTCGGAGACGGTCACGGTGACGGTCTGATGGCGGTGGAGTCGGCCGAGGGCGACTTTCTGGCCGGCGACCATGATGATGCCGCTGTTGGAAGCTCGCCGTTGCACTCGGACGGGTTCGATCGAGGGTCGTGGTGGTGGGCCGGCTGGGCGGGTGCCGCGGAGGCGTTTCATCTGTTCGGGGCGTAGTGGGTTGGGGCGGGTGCGCAGTAGTTCGCGGGTGTCGAGGTCGTAGAACATGAGGGTGGTCGGTTCGATGCGGATGCCGACGCGGCGGCCGGCGAGGATCTCTGCGGCCAGGATGATGTGTTGGCCCAGGGAGACGCCGCCGCCTCGGTTGACGCAGCGTTCGACCTCGATGGCGTCGCCGTCCTCGATCGGGGGCAGAGGCGACGGGCCGGCCGGGACGGCGCCCTGGCGGGTGAGGGTGGCCAGGTCGTTGACGCTCAGGTGAGAGCGGACGGTTTTGATCCGGATGCCGGCGATGAGGACGTGGATCAGGTCGCAGTCGGCCCAGATCCGGGCGACCATGCCGGCCCGGTGGGTGCCCATCCAGAACTGGCGTTGGCAGACCATCAGGTTGCCCGACGCCGGGACGACCCGGTCGAACTCCACCGGCCCGCCCGGCTGCACTGGCGGCTGGACCTGGACTGGCTCAGGGGCGGTCGACGGCTGCTGGACCGGGATGGCGGGGACGGGGTCCAGGGTGGGTGGCAGCCATAGGTCGACCAGTGCCCGCTGCTGGGCTCCGACCGGCTGGAACCGGTCAGCCGGGGTGACCGGCGTTCTCGGGTCGAGGGCCTGGTGGGGTCGGTCGGTGTTGTAGTGCAGGACGTAAGCGTCCACCGCGGCTTGGGCTTCTTGCAGGCTGGTGAACGCGTCTGCGGTGTCGAGGAAGTCGGGGCGAACGGTGCCGTGGAACCGTTCGACCTTGCCGTTCTGGTTCGGTGAGGCGGGTGCGGTGAGCCGATGCGTGATGCCGTTGTGGCGGCAGATCTTGTCGAACAGCACCTCACCCGTGCGGGGCCGGTACTTGCCGAACCGGTCGGTGAACTGCTTGCCGTTGTCGGTGATGATCTCCTCCGGGACCCCGAACCGGGCCAGGGCCTCCGCCAGGGCCAGACACACCGCCCGGCCGGTGGCTCTCTCGACCACCTTGGCGATCACGCAGTACCGGGAGTGGTCGTCGACGGCGGTGACGAGCTTCGCCTCCCGCAACACACCGGTGGCGGGGTTGACCAGCTGCACCCCACCGACGATGTCCATCTGCCACAACTGCATCGCAGCAGGCCGTTCCCACCGCTTATACGAGTCCTTCGGCCGTTTCCGAGGCCGGACCCGCAACAGACCCTGCCGCTGCAGAATCCGATCGATCGTCCGCTCCGACGGCACCGCCAGATCCGCCACCACCCACGGGCCGGCCTTGCGCAGCATCTCCAACCGGATCCGCCGCGATCCCCACCGAGGATGCTCCCGGCGCATCTCCGCCACCGCAACCTCGACCGCCTCCGCCACCTGAGCAGGCGATGAGTGCGGCCGATGCGACCGGTCAGCCAACCCCGCCAACTGCTCGGTCAGATACCGACCCACCCACCGATGCACCGTCGAGCGGTGCACCCCGAAGCCGGCGGCCACCTCCATCACATCCGACCCGGCCAGCACCGCACGAACCGCATCCAGACGTTGCTCAACAACCGACAAGACAACCAGCGCCAATCCCGGCCTCCCGAATCCCGACGCCCCACGGAGACGTCGGCTCAGAGTGCCGAAACGGACCACTGTCGCAGATCACCTGGCGGACGTGTGTCGCACATCAGCCGACGGAGGACAGCTCCGGGGAAACAGAGTTTGTGAGAACTTTCTGTACGGGATCAAGGCGACCCGCTTCGCAGGCCGCGCGCGCCGCCGAACCTGGGCCGGGCCGATGGCCCGCCGCCGCGCCTCTGGCCTTCGGCCGCCAGCGCGTCGGTGATAGCCCGCCGGCGGCGCGACATACGAAGAAGCCCCGGGCCGCCGCCATGATCGATGACGGTTCCGGGGCTTCGCGTTGGTCGAGACATGGGCAGTGCCTCCGGCGGGGCGCTCGGGCACTCTGGGATGGTGGCGCCATCCCGACAACCTCCGTCCGGGCATAGCCGAGCAGGTGGGGCCTGCCCGGTCAAGGTCGTTCAGACAGTGGGGTGCTCCACCTTGACCGGGCAGGCCCCACCCACTCCACAGGGTGCGGACGAAAGCCGACGCCCCGGCCAGGACGCGCAAAAGTAGGGCCAGCGCGAACCGGCTCAGGCAACAGTCCCCGCGGTCACAGGCACCAGGTCACTGAGACGACGGAGTAGTAAGTTGGTCTGTTGCTCCATGAGGCCGGCCCGCTCTGGGCTGAGTGTCTCGAATTGCCCGTGTGCGGCCAGATTTCGAAGCCCGCCGCACTGCTCCAAGTCCTTGACGTCCTGCACCGTGAGGAGCCTTTCTCGGCGGAGAACCTTCGTGAGGACCGACAACGTGGGTCTCTCTTCGACCACAATGCCGCGACTTTCGGCAACGGCGCGAAGAGCCACTTCGAGCGCTGCACCACAGAGGACGATAGCGGCAGCGGGATGCGCTTCTGGGTCTTCATTTAGCCGACGCACCTGGCCCATGACGTCAGTGCTTGCCTGGCCAACCTCTACCCACGACCGAGAACCGACTATCTCGATGACTCCCGCCTCAACCTGGTCTGCCCATGCCCGCAAGAGTTCACCGATCGCACGAGCACCGGATTCAGTTGACTGGTTGTCACCTTTGCTCTGGTACACCGAAATGGCCCGCTCAGTCCAGAAACTCTCCGCTCCGGAGTACTGCCGCAGGAACTCTTGGGCGGCTGCGGCTCGTGCCACAATTTTCGTAAGCATCTGATAATCGGACGAAATCCAATACCCGTGGCTAGGACTGTGCTCGCTCGTAATCCAATGCATGTCCCGCTCAAGCTCGTCAGCCTGCTTCCGAGCGTACGCTAAAATCTCCGCAGCCTTCGCCATAGCCTCAAATCCTTCAGTGAGCAGTGAGTAAGAGCCAACACGGAGGCTCCCAGAGCTTCGAATTGTCAGACGGTCAGAGGTAGACCGAATGCAGCCTTACGCTCACCTCGAACGACTAGCATCTCGTCAGCTCTCCGCTGCGCGAGCGCCTTCATCCCTCACAGCGAAAGACACCAAGGCTGCCCACTTTCTCGGTCGAGCCCGTCCAATAGCTCCGACCGTGAGGTGCGGATCGACGAGGCCGGCACTTGAGTCGCTTGGCATGAGCTCCCTATCGTCCACAGCATCCACAGGCGCTCATGACGGGGCCGGTGTTGACCCTGAGGATTTCACCGGCTTCGCTAAACGCCTTGTTGCTCGTCTTGCGCCCCTGCATGACGTCGTTGATTGTCCTGACAAACTCGTCCTGCTGGAACGAGTTGAGCATGAGGAAGCCTCTGAGGATCTGTGCGGTCTGTACGTCCATAAAGCCTTCGCTCCTCTAAATCTTACGAATCTTGAAATTCCCGCATACATCGCATTTTGTCGGGGCCATGCTCGCAGGAACGTTTCCGCATCCAGCGCACTGGCGACGTCGTTCTCGCAACGCAGCACGCATACCCATGCGCTTTTCGGCTTCGTCTATATCTTGCCCGTAGTCCTGGGCCTGCCGTGCATCATCAGAGGCCTTCAAGATGTTGTAGCGATTCCGTACGCTCTCGACGTCAAGGGCTGAGCTTTCCCCAAGTTCCTTAAAATCGCGTGCCAGCCGTTGATTGTCAACCACGGAGGTGGTGGCGTATCCATAGGACTCGACCCAACCTGAGACCACGGACCATGTTGAAACGACCAACTGCAAGAGTCCGACGGCGGCCCCCACTCCAACGGCGAGTCCAAGTAGCGGAAACCCAGCGCCGTAGCCGAGTGCTAAACCACCCACGATCACAGGAACTACTAATGCCACAAAGTTCAGCCACTTCAGGCGGCGTTTTAACCTGCGTGCCCGCTGCTCGAAGATGAAGGCTGTTGCATAGGCATGGAAAGCTCTGTCCCAAATCTCCTTTTTAAGGGCGTTGGACTCATCCTTACGGACAAGTGCCTCTTCGCCGCCCATGCGCGTCCTGCATCCCTTCGTTTTAGCTGGTTGGCTTGGTTGCCGGGACGATACCTCCGTCCGGTGTCGGCCGCAAAGCCGATCACGCATGTCGTGACCTGCGCTTGTCGATGGCCTGTGGGCCAAGACGGAGGTGAAGAGAATTCGCAATCGTGTTAAGCATCCGAGTCTCGACATGCGCCACCGCGCCGGCGCGCCAGCAGCACGGCAGAGAGGTGCAGCAACCGTGCCGAGCACACCGGGCGGGGACGTGCCTCCGCCGCGCGTGACCTCGCAGAAGCCCCTCAGGCCATCTCGCCGGTACTAACACCAAGGGTCGAACCGCTGTCGACGCGAGCTGAGCCCAAGATCAGGCCGTCTGCAGGCCGTCTGAGGTGAACCACGGGTGACCAACGCTGACCATCCGTGGCAGGCGTCGGTGCAGCTCGCGCGCCATTCCGGCCGATTGGGTTCGGTTAGCCGGCGGCCAGTCACATTGCAACGCCAAGTAGGTGAACAGGACGCCCATGTTGGGCAGGTTGTTGGTGCCGCCTCGCCGACATGGCCCAGTTCGCGGGTCGACCGCTGTCGTGGCGTGCCGCTGCTGAGTAATGTCGACTGTGGCGGCCCGCAGGTGTGGAAACCGGTAGGCCAGCCGTGGTCCTCCACGCGGGAGCAAACCATGCCACCACGCGCACACACCATCGTCGACCCGCGATTCCCAGCTGAGCTGGCCCGGCTACGCCGTGAGCGTGGCCTGTCGCTGCGTCAGTTGGCCGCAGCGGTTTGCCATGGCAAGAGCGTCATCCATCAGCTGGAGACAGGGCAGACCCGGCCAGCCGTCGACGTCGCCGTCCGCCTCGATGACGCGCTCGCCGCCGGTGGTGCGCTCGCCGCCATGGTCGTTGACGTTCCCGACGGCGGCCGGCGGGCGGCCTACGTCGCCGCGCATCCGGGCCGTGTCGATCTGGCCGGGGTTCGCATCTTGGGCGACGTGCTCGCCGGATACCGGCGGCTGGAGGACTCCATCGGCGCCGCAGCCGTCCTACCGCCCGTACGCGTCCAGCTCGACACGATCGTGTCGCTGCTGCGCGAGGCTGGCCACCAGGTGCGGCCGGCGGTGGTCGACATGGCTGCGCAATGGGCGCAGTTCGCCGGTTGGCTCGGTATCGCCAACGGTGACGACCGAACCGCCCGCGTGTGGCTGGACCGCAGTCTGCAGTGGTCCACAGAGGCCAGCAACGCCGACCTGACGGCGACCGTGCTGTCCTTCCAGGGGCACCGGGCGGAGGGTCGCGGTGACCTGCCAGAGATGATCGGGCTATCCCGGGCTGCCCGGGATGATCCGCGAGCCAACACGGCGTTGCGCGCGTACTCCGCCGGCCAGGAGGCGCGTGGGCTGGCCATGGCTGGGGCGTGCCCGACCGACGTGCGGCAGATGCTCGCGCAAGCCGCCGACCTGGCCACCGAGGCGGCAGAGACGCCACTGCCCGCGTGGGGATACTGGTACACCCCGGCCTTCTACGCGGTACAGCAGGGCATCGTGTGGCGGTACTTGGGCGATCGGGACGCGCGGGCCAACGACCGGGCCGTCGAGCTGTTGACCGCAGGCACAACGGGGGTGGACGAGACGGCCGAGAGCGCCGACTGGCACGGCGGGCACCTCGTGCACCTGGCCATCGCCCACGGCCGGGCCGGGGACAGTGGCTCGGCGCAGCGGGTGCTGGGGGAGGCACGGTCCATCGCGGTGTCAACGGCCTCACGACGCCTGGCCGGGCAGGTTGACGCAGCTGTCCGCGACTTGGATCTGTCCGTCAACCCGTAGCGGACACCAAGCCTCTGACCTGGTCACACGCCGTCATCGCACGATGCTTTTGGGTGTCGGTGGTGTTCCCCCGTGCGGCGCCGCCACCCCCATTTACGACCTGGCGGAGGTGGCGGCGGTGGGCGTGTGGCGCAGGTTTCGGCGGTGGCTGCGGCGGCGGTGGTCCGTGCCGCCGGCCGGCACCGGGCAACGTTGGCAGGAAATCGAGCAGGACGCGGCCCGGCGACGCCTGCTCGATCAGGCGCGGCGTAACGCGCGGTGGCCGGCATGACCGGGCGACCCGTGCGCTACCGCGACGCTATGGCCGCTGAAGCGATCCGGATCGGTCGCGCTGTCGACGCCCTGCCCTGCCGCCTCGGCGACCAGCACCTACCGCGCCGGCCGCAGTGGACGTGCGGCACCTGCGACGGCGAACCGGTGTGGCCGTGCGCTCCGGCGCGGGTGAGGCTCGGCGAGGCGTACGGCCGGGACCGGGTGGGCCTGTCGATGTACGCGGGTGCCTTGTTGACGGCGGCGTTGGACGACCTGCCGCGTGAGGATCCCGGCGAGCTGACAACCAGGTTCCTCGCGTGGCTGAGGTGCACCTGCGGGGCGGATAGCCACGCCGGGATGTGACTGACGATCAGCATCCCGTCGCATCCGCCGTCCTTTTCGTACGCCGCCTGCCGGAGACCGGTCAAGCACGGACCGGCCGGACGGCGCAGCCGGATGTGACATCCGTTGCAGGACACGCCGACACACCATCTGGTGTCTTGCGTTCGTGGGCCACCCATATATGGTGTCACCCGTAGCTGGTTCGGGCGCCCATCCGGGGCGGCCGAGGCAAGAGGGAACCCGGTGTGAATCCGGGGCTGCCCCGCAGCGGTGAGTGGGAACGACAGCCGTCACACAGCACTGGGCTCCGGCCTGGGAAGCGACGGCCAGTAGGAGCGCGCGAGCACGCCCACGAGTCCGAAGACCTGCCAGCACGCCGCCCGCACTCGTGGGCGGCGGCCGCAGGCCGCGTGGGACGGCCGACGCCATCAACGGGCCGTGCCGCCTGCGCGGATCCCGTGGCGTCCTCCCGCGTGTCCGAGGCCCGGAGCAGACGGCGCGAGGAGAGAGACGTGACGGTCGTGCGGGAGGCGCCGGCCTCCGACGCAGGTGTGTCGGAGCAGCGCCGGCAGGTGATGCAGGTCCGCAAACGCGACGGCGCCACGGAACCGGTGGACGTCAACAAGATCGTCCGGGCGGTGGAGCGGTGGGTGGCCGACCTCGACGAGGTCGATCCGCTGCGGGTGGCCACCAAGACCATCAGCGGCCTGTACGACGGGGCCACCACCGCCGAGCTGGACAAGCTGTCCATCCAGACGGCCGCCGAGCTGATCGGTACGGAGCCGCAGTACTCGAAGCTGGCGGCTCGGCTGCTGGCCGCGTACGTGGACAAGGAGGTCCGTGGGCAGCAGGTGGCCAGCTTCAGCCAGTCGATCCGCTACGCCCACGGCCTGGGGCTGATCGGGGACGCTACCGCGGAGTTCGTGGCCCGCAACGCCCGCAAGCTGGACGACGCGGTCGACCCGGACGGTGACCTGCGGTTCGAGTACTTCGGGCTGCGCACCGTCGCGGACCGTTACCTGTTGCGGCATCCGCAGACCCGGCTGGTGGTGGAGACGCCGCAGTACTGGCTGCTGCGGGTGGCCTGCGGGCTGTCGCAGACACCGGGCGAGGCGATCGGGTTCTACCGGCTGATGTCGAGCCTGGCGTACCTGCCGAGTTCACCGACGCTGTTCAACTCGGGCACCCGGCACACCCAGATGTCGTCGTGTTTCCTGGTCGACTCCCCGCGCGACGAACTCGACTCGATCTACGAGCGTTACCACCAGGTGGCGAAGCTGTCGAAGTTCTCCGGCGGCATCGGCATCTCCTGGTCGCGGGTGCGGGGCCGGGGCGCGTTGATCCGGGGCACCAACGGCAGGTCCAACGGCATCGTGCCGTTCCTGAAGACGCTCGACGCCGGGGTGGCGGCGGTCAACCAGGGTGGCCGGCGCAAGGGCGCGGCCTGCGTGTACCTGGAGCCGTGGCACCCGGACATCGAGGAGTTCCTGGAACTGCGGGACAACACCGGGGAGGAGTCCCGGCGTACCCACAACCTGAACCTGGCCAACTGGATCCCGGACGAGTTCATGCGCCGGGTCGAGGCCGACGGCGACTGGTCGCTGATCGACCCGTCGGACGCACCCGAGTTGCCGGACCTGTTCGGCGAGGCGTTCGACGAGGCGTACCGGGCGGCGGAGAAGAAGGCCGTCCGGACGGTGAAGGCCCGCGACCTGTACGGCCGGATGATGCGTACGCTCGCGCAGACCGGCAACGGGTGGATGACCTTCAAGGACGCCGCGAACCGACTGTCCAACCAGACCGGTGCGCCCGGCAACACGATCCACCTGTCGAACCTGTGCACGGAGATCCTGGAGGTCAACAGCGACACCGAGACGGCCGTGTGCAACCTCGGTTCGGTCAACCTGGGCGCGCACGTCACCGCAGACGGCGTCGACTGGGAGAAGCTGCGCGCCACGGTACGCACGGCGGTGGTGTTCCTCGACCGGGTGATCGACATCAACTACTACCCGGCCGAGCAGACGGCGGTGTCTAACCCGCGCTGGCGACCGGTCGGGCTTGGCCTGATGGGGCTACAGGACGCCTTGTTCACCCTGCGCCTGCCGTTCGACTCGGCACCGGCACGGGAGCTGTCGACCCGGGTCCAGGAGGAGATCTTCCTGACCGCGCTGGAGACGTCGGTCGGGCTCGCCGAGCGGTTCGGCCCACACCCCGCGTACGCCGAAACCCGCGCCGCGAAGGGTGAGTTGCATCCCGACCTGTGGGGCGCGGAGGTGGCGCAGGCGTCGCGGTGGACCGCGCTGCGGGAGCAGATCGCCCGCCACGGCCTGCGCAACTCGCTGCTGGTGGCGATCGCGCCGACCGCCACGATCGCCTCGATCGCCGGGTGCTACGAGTGCATCGAGCCGCAGGTGTCCAACCTGTTCAAGCGGGAGACGATGTCCGGCGAGTTCCTCCAGATCAACACGTACCTGGTCCGGGAGTTGAAGGCGCGCGGACTGTGGACCGCGCCGATCCGGGAGCAGATCAAGCGGGCCGAGGGGTCGGTGCAGGGCATCGCCGAGCTGCCCGAGGAGGTGCGGGAGCTGTTCCGTACCGCGTGGGAGCTGCCGCAACGGGCGCTTGTCGACCTGGCGGCAGCCCGCGCTCCGTTCATCGACCAGTCGCAGTCGCTGAACCTGTTCCTGAGCGCGCCGACCATCGGCAAGCTCTCCTCGATGTACCTGTACGCCTGGAAGGCCGGGCTGAAAACCACCTACTACCTGCGGTCGCGTCCGGCGACCCGGATCCAGCAGGCCACCGTCGCCGTCACCCCGGCGGTCAAGCCGATCGTCGCGGTCAGCGACGACGAAGCGTTGGCCTGCTCCCTGGAAAACCCCGAGAGCTGCGAGGCCTGCCAGTGACCACTGTTTCCGACCCCGACACCGGCCAGCGGCAGATGCTGCTCGACCCCGGCATGGACCTGACGCTGCGGCCGATGCGCTACCCGCAGTTCTTCGATCGGTTCAAGGACGCCATCAAGAACACCTGGACCGTCGAGGAGGTCGACCTGCACTCCGACCTCGCCGACCTGGCCAAGCTCTCCCCGGCGGAACAGCACCTGGTGTCCCGGCTTGTCGCGTTCTTCGCCACCGGCGACACCATCGTCGCCAACAACCTCGTGCTCAACCTGTACCAGCACGTCAACTCGCCGGAGGGGCGGCTCTACCTGTCGCGGCAACTGTTCGAGGAGGCGGTGCACGTCCAGTTCTACCTGAACCTCCTCGACACGTACGTGCCGGACGAGCGGGAACGGTTCGCGGCGTTCGCCGCCGTGGAGAACATCCCGTCGATCGCCCGTAAGGCCGAGTTCTGCTTCAAGTGGATCGACTCGATCTTCGAGCTGCGGGAGCTGAAGAGCCGCGAGGACCGGCGGTCGTTCCTGCTGAACCTGATCTGCTTCGCCGCCTGCATCGAGGGACTGTTCTTCTACGGCGCCTTCGCCTACGTGTACTTCCTGCGGTCCCGGGGCCTGCTGCACGGCCTGGCCTCCGGCACCAACTGGGTGTTCCGGGACGAGTCGATGCACATGGCCTTCGCCTTCGACGTGGTCGACACCGTACGCGCCGAGGAGCCGGACCTCTTCGACGCCGAGATGGAGCAGCAGGTCCGGGACATGCTCGCCGAGGCCGTCGAGTGCGAGGTGCAGTTCGCCGCCGACCTGCTCGAACAGGGCGTGTCCGGGCTGTCCCTGGCCGACATGCGCGAATATCTCCAGCACGTCGCCGACCGCCGGCTGGCACAGTTGGAGATCGCACCGCTGTACGGGTCGAAGAACCCGTTCGCCTTCATGGAGTTGCAGGACGTGCAGGAGTTGTCCAACTTCTTCGAACGGCGGGTGTCGGCCTACCAGGTCGGGGTGACCGGGACTGTCGCTTTCGACGACGATTTCTGACGGCGGTCCGGCCGCCCCCGCGAACCGGGTCCGGCCCGGCGATGATCCTGCCGATCACCGCCGGGCCGGTTCACCGGCCGCCGCGAGAGCGGCGACGTCGTCGCCGGAGCGCTACCCGCTAGCGGGCCCATCCACGGGCCACGGCGAGCGGGTCGCCGGTGGTGAAGTCGGGCGGATCGTGCATGAGGAAGTCGCGGTGGCTGATGTTCCACGCGTAGGCGCCGGACATCCCGAACACGAGGAGGTCCCCGACGGCCATCGGGCCGCTGTCGGCGTCGCGGGCCAGCACGTCCTTGGGCGTGCAGAGCTGGCCGACGACGGTCACCGGGCCACCGTCGGTACGCGGCCCGGCACCGTCGCGGGACACCACGACGAAGGGTTGGGAGTGCCCCTTGGCCGCCGGAGTCCGCAGGTGGTGGGTGCCGCCGGCCACGATCACGAACCATCGTCCCTGGGACCGCTTCACGTCGATCACCTCGGTCAGGTACGAGCCGCAGTAGACGGCCACGGCGCGGCCGGGCTCGATCCGGAGCCGGACCGTCGGGTATGCCTCCAACACCTCGCCGAGCAGCCGACCGTAGCTCGGCCAGTCGAAGCGGTGCTCCGGGCGGCGGTAATCGACGGCCATGCCGCCGCCGACGTTGACCTCCTCGGCGCGTACCTGCCGCACCGCCCAGTCGGTCACCTCGCGCGCCACCCCGGCGGCGGTCGCCGCGTCGAGCCCGCTGGCCAGGTGGGCGTGCACGCCACGGACCCGGACACCGTCCGGCGGGTCGGCCGCGAGCCGGACCGCCTCCGCCGGTTCCATGCCGAACGGGCTCGCCTGTCCGCCCATCACCAGGACCGCGCCCGGTGTCGCGACCGGCAGGTTCACCCGCAGCAGCACATCGACGGTACGCCCGGCGGCCCGCGCCAGGGCGGCCAGCCGGTGCAGTTCGGCGGCGGACTCGACGTGTACCCGGTGCACGTCGGCGGCCAGCGCCGCCGAGAGATCCGCGTCGGTCTTGCCCGGCCCGGCGAAGGCGGCCACCCGCCGCCCGGGCAGCACGCCCGCGAGGTGCCGCAGTTCGCCCCGGCTGGCCGCCTCGAAACCGTCGACCGTGGCGGCCAAAGTACGCAGCATCCCCGGGTCGGGATTGGCCTTGACCGCGTAGAGCAGCTCGACCCGTTCCGGCAGGGCCGCCCGGACGGCAGCCGCGTGCGTGGCCAGGGCGGCGAGATCGTAGACGTACGTCGGTCGGGTCACCCGGCGCCGCCGAGCGGGTTGGGCACCTCGACGTAGGGTGCCTGCTGGTCGGCGGCCCGGTGCCAGCGGACCAACAGGTTCGCCTTCGCGGTGAGCGGAGCGCCGTTCAGCAGCGGGGTCAGCTCGGCCGGCTCACCCAGCTGCGCGTACGCCGCCTCGACGGCTCGCCGGACCGTCTGCCACAGCCGGGGCTCGGTGCCGGGGTGGCCGTCGGCGAGCGCACCGGCGAGACCGGCGAGATGGTTGACGAAGAGGCAGTAGACGACGCGTCGGGCCGCCTGGGCGGGGGTGTAGGCGGCCTGCCGGGGCACCCGGCTGGGCCAGGCCGCCAACCGGCCGAGATCCAGCTTCAGTCCTTCGAGGTCACGCAGGATCAGGCGGGCAGGGCGGCCGTCCGGATCCAGGACCACCAGCACGTTCTGCAGATGTGCCTCGTGGACCACGCCGTGGCCGAGCCACAGTCGCAGCACGGTGGGTACCAGCAGCTCGACGTAGGCCCGCCACCAGTCGAACGGGTCCGCCACGGTCAGCGGCGCGCTGGCCAGCGCCGCCGCCAGCACCACCCGTTCGCCCGGCCGCAGATGCTCGCGCACCCCGGTCCGCAGGATGGTGCCGTACGCCTCGTCCGCCCCCGGCAGGTCGACGGTCCGGTAGCCGGGCTCCCGCAGCAACCCGACCCGGGCGGGAAGCGGCACGCCGGACAGGAACCGGGTCAACGCCACCGCCCCGGTCAACTCGTAGCGGGCGTTCTTGCGCAGGCAGTTGGTGATGCGTACGTGCAGGCTGGTCTTGAGGAACAGGTCGACCGAGGGGGCGTAGAGCGTACGGACGCTCGCGGTGGGTCGGACCGGTACGCCGGCCGGGCCGAGCCGACGCAACCTCGGATCGTTCGGTGGCATCAGGTTCAGCTGCCACGGGTGCACCGGCAGCAGGTGGTGACCGGGCGGCGCGTCCGGCGGATCCAGCGGCGCGATCAGCTCGTCCACCGGCCCGTCGCCCGCCAGCAGGTCGGCGGGCACGGCGAGCCAGTCGAGCCGGAAGGTGCTGCGCAGCTCCGGGGCGTAGCGACGCCAGCTCGCCGGATCACCGCTGCGCCACTTCGGGCTGGGGTGATGTGGGTGGCCGTGTACCAGGCATTGTTCGGAGTCGACATAGTCGTCGACCACCGGGTCGCCGGTGGGGGTGGGGTCGTTGGACGGGCGTTGCCGCAACAGGGTGGCCAACGCGTCCCGGCTACCGAGCACCTGTTCGACGAACTCGTCGTTGGTCAGCCCGGTGCGGGCGCTCAGCTCGGCGGCGAGCAGCCGGGCGAGCTGCGCGCCGTCGACCGGCGCGTCGGCAGCCGCCACGTCGACGTCCGGCGTGTCGGCGGCGGGTGAATCCGGCACCGCCGGGTGGCGGCGGGTGACCGGTGCCGCCGCCGGCCGGCAGCGGACCGGGCCGACGTAGCGGTGCGCCAGCACGGGGGAGACCCGGGCCAGTCGGCAGGAGAGCGTCAGCCCCAGGTGCGGCAACCGGATCCGGAGCTGCCCGCCCACGGTCTCGGCCGCACCGTCGGGCGCGGCCACCTCCCGCAGGTAGCAGGCGAGCAGGGTGTGCGCGGTGGCCAGATCGGCGGCGCGTTCCGCCGGCCGCGCGGTGGCCTCGGCGGTCTGCGGCGTCACAAGGCGTTCCGTAGGTAGTTTGGTCCGGTGCGGTGGTAGAACTTGTTCACGTCGGTGCAGCCGATCCGCTGCTTGGGCAGCAGCGTGCCGGCGGTCAGCATCGCCTTGACCGGCAACCGGTCGGCAGTCAGGACGCGGTCGACCAGCTCTCGGGCGGCGGGTGTGTCGCCCCACCGGTCGCGGGCGGCGCGCAGCCGGGGCGCGAGGGTCTCGGCCGGGGAGGGCACGGCGACGCCCTGATTCGCCAGGGCCAGCAGGGGCGCCGCCGCCGCCAGGTGCAGTGTGATCGTGACGAACATGTCGGCCAGCTCCCCGGGATGGCGGATCCACATCCGCTGATCGCGCAGCCGAACCGTGCCCGCGTGCCGGGGGTCCAGCCGGGCGCCGTCGTTGTCCTTGTACAACAGCCGGATCGGACCGTCGGACGGTAGGACCAGATGGATGTTCTGCGGATGTGCTTCCAACGCCACTCCGTACCGTAACCACAGGCACACGTGCCAGTCGAGCAGGAGATCCAGATAGGACCCGAGGAGCCGGGTCGGGTCGGCGCCGCCGATCCGCTGGGCGACCGTGCCGGCGGTGGGATCCGGCGCGGCGAGCGCGGCCACCGGCACCACGGTCACCCGCTCCAGTCCGGCGGGTAGTCGACGCAACAGAAAGGACCGCAACTCGTCGTCGTCGCAGTGACCGAAGACGCTCTCGTCGGCGTGCGTGATCCGCTGGGCGAAGCGCGGCTGCTCGGCGGCGATGCGGTCGAGCAGCGTGGCCACCGCCGCGCCGTCGGAGAGCGCGTCGGGCGCGAGGGTACGGCGGTTGCGGGCACCCAGACTCGCGGTCGGCAGCGGCAGTTTCAGGTGCGTCGTCGGATCGCTGTCCAGGGCGACGGTACGCATCGACAGGGTGGGTCGCACGGTGATCTCCGGTACGTCGAGCACCGGCAGGGCCGACCGGTCGGCGGTCAACGGGTGCACCGGCAGCAGCACCTCCCCGTCCTGGCGCGGCGTCGGCCACCAGGCGGGCAGCCGCCCGTTGAGCCGCAGCGTCCGGGCCGGTACGGGCAGCCAACGCAGGGCGAACGTGGGGGCGTGCTCTGGTGCGTACCGGAGCAGGTCGGCATCCTCCAGGCCGTGCCGGCACCGGTCGGTGGGGTAGACGGCGTGGCCGGCGTGGGCGGCGAGCACGTCGTCGAGGAGCGCGCCGCCGAAGCCGGCGGGCGGATCGACCCGGGCGGCGGCGATCCGGGCGTACGTGTCGGGCCGGGTGGTCTCGGCCAGCCGGCGGGCGAGCAGGTCCTGCCGGCATTCGTCGGTGAAGGCGCGCCACCCCTGCTCGGCCTCGACGTCGTCGTAGGGCGCGAGCAACTCCAACAAACCCGCCAGCGTGTCCACCCGGTGTGGCGCCCGACCGGGCGGGTGCACGTACAGTTCGGCGCGGGCGAGGCGGACGGCGTGTTGGAAGCCGTCCGGACGAACAGGAAGACGTAATCGGCCGGCGCGGTGCGGTGCCTGCCACCAGCCGGGGCCGTCGGGGCCGCCGCCGCTGCTCAGGCCGAGATGGTCCTCACGCAGCAGGGTGTCCAGCACCCGGCGGAACAGCTGCTGCTCCACCGGATCGGTCACCTGTCGATCACCCAGTCAAGGCCGGCGCGGAACTCGACGAGCGCGCGGCGTACCACGGCCGGATCCGACCCGATGGCGTGCAGGACGGCCAGGTAGTCGCGGTTGGTGCCGGTGTGCTCGGCGGTGGTCCCGATCGTCCGCAGCGGCCGGCAGCCGAGTCGGACCCCGTCGCGTACCGCGTCGATGGGCCCGGGGGCGGCGACGAGGGTGCCGCCGCGCTCGGCGCAGACGTACTCCACCCGGGCGGTCTGCTCGATCGCGGCCGGGTCGGGCAGACCGAGGTCGGCGACGGACTCGCCGAGGTGCAGCCGGATGACGTACTCGAACAGCGGCACGTCGAGCAGGTCGGCCAGGACGAGATCCATCCGGTCACCGATCAACCGGTCGTTGACCTCGATGAGCCGAGGACGCTCCTGGTGCACGACGAACTCGGTGTGGCAGGGGCCGAACCGTACGCCGAGCGCGTCCAGCTGAGCCCGCAGCCGCTCGGCCGTCGCCGGGGCTGCCGGTGCCCATTCCAGGCACAGCTCGGTGAAGGTGGGCGGCGGTCCGAGCGTGGTACGCCAGCCACCGAGCACCGCCAGCGTCCCGGCGTCTCCGAGGGTGTCGTGGGTGCGTACCTCGCCCGGCAGGTACTCCTCCACCACCAGTGCCACGTCCGGTCGGCGACGGCGGATCTCGGTAACCCGCCGGGCCAGCTCCTCCGCGTCGGTGACCAGATAGGCGTCCTCACTGGCGACGCCGTCACGCGGCTTGACCACAGCGGGGAAGACGTCGAATGCCGGCGGTTGCCCCGGCGCGAGGCGCTGGGCGTGGACCACGTCGAGACCGGCGTCGGCGACGGCCTGCCGGGTGGCGGCTTTGTCCTTGCAGCGTCGCGCCGACTCGGGATCCTTACCGGGCAGGCCGAGACGACGGGCGGCGAGCGCCGTCGCGGCCTGTAGGTGATCGCTGTTGGAGAAGAGTCCCACCGCGGCTGGCCCGTCCCGGACCACCTCGGTGACGGCCTGCGGGTCCCGCACCGGGCAGCCCCGCGTCGGCACCGTCGCGGGCCAGTCGTCGGGCCGGTCGGTCAGCACGGTGACCGGCACGCCGAGCGTGTCGGCGGCCGGTAGCAGGCCGTCCAGCACGGAGTCGGTCGGATTGAGGGCGGTCAGGTACAGCATCAGAAGCCGGCTCGGTGATGAGCCGTCACCGGGCGCGCCAGTAGGCCAGCGCCGCCACCTGCTCCTTGCCGACGCCCAGCCCTCGCCGCAGGTGTTTGACGATGCTGCGGGTGCTGGCCGCCTCGCAGGCCACCCAGTACAGTCCGTCCTCCTGGGCGGCGGTCAGGGCGGTGGTGACGGTGTCCACCAGGTGTTGACCCTCGTCGCGGCGCGGCACCCACACCACCTCGTCGTGTGGCCGGGCACGCAGCGTCAGGTTCCGCTCGCCATCGTGGGCGTACTCGAGCCAGATGCTCGCCGACACCGGCCCGGCGGCGTCGAGCAGGCTGTTGACCGCCGGCAGGGACGCCGCGTCGCCGACCAGGTAGAGCCGGCCGGGCGCCGGTACGGGGAGCGTGAAGGAACTGCCCTGCACGGTCGCCTCGATGGTGTCTCCGGGCAGAGCTGTCGTGGCCCAGCGCGCCGCGCAGCCGTCGTGCAGGGCGAACACGAGCTGGAAGCGCCCGCTGTCCGCGTCCGGGTCGACAAGGGTGTACGCCCGCTGGTGGGGTCGGCCCTCGTTGTCGAACCACAGCCGGATCCACATGGTGGGGTGCACAGCGCAGGTACGCAGCAGGTCGCCCCCGTCGACGAGCAGCCGCTGGTAGCGGTCTCCGACGGGTTCGTTCTCCAGGACGGTCAGCTGGAAGTTCCGGCCCCCGAACGCCTTGAGTACGAGGGCTTCCCAGTTGCGTTTCACACGGTTCTCCACTGTGGATGCGGTTGGGTGGCGAGAAGCCTGCCGACCCTCGATGGCACGTCCCTGGTCGAGGCCGGGCGACTGCCGACGGGCGTGGGTCGTCGGGCTCAGGGCCGGGTGGCCAGGGGCAGTGCCCGCACCAACATCCGGTGCGAGCGCCAGCCGGGGAACGGCACGAGATCGCCGACGTGGTCGAACCCGGTTCGTTGCAGCGCGTGCCACACCCGGGTGTTGGTCTCGGCGACGGCGAGTGACACCCGCTCCTCGCGCCGTCGGGCCAGCAACTCGACAGTCATCCGGAATCCGAGCCGGTGGCGGCGGTACTCGGGCAGCACGAACGCCTCGCAGACCGCGAAGGTACGGCCCGGCCACTCGATCGCGAGGTCGGGATGCTTGGCGGTGGTCAGGTCGCGCCACCAGAGGGTCTCCGGTGGTAGCGGGCAACCCATGACCGTTCCCACGAGCCGGCCGTCGACGTACCCGAGCGCCGCCTCGAAACCGGGTGCCTCGGCGGTCTGCGCCAGGCGTTCCTCCACCGTCGGTTCGGTGTGGTCGACCAGGTGCAGGTCGGCGGCGTGCACCCGGCGGTAGACGTCGGCCAGCGCCGGGATGTCGACCTGGTCGGTGGTGACGACGGTACTGTCCAGACCGTCGATCGCCTCGGCCACAGCGGGCGACGACATGTGAACCCTCCCGAACTTTGGTTAGGCATACCTAACCAGCCCGTCGGCGTTCGGGCAAGTCTCCGTGTTGTGGCGCGGTGCGCGCGCCGGTCACGGCTGTCAGGAGTCGTCTCGTGGCGTCCGTCCCCAGGGGCGGGTGGGTTGCAGCACGGCGTCGCTCAGCGCCTCCCGCCGCAGGTGGGCGATCCGCTGGTACGCGGGATCGGCGATCATCTGACTGAAGGCCCGGCGGGTTGGATAGCGCACCAGCAGGACCGCGTCCCACTGCTGACCCGCCGCGGCGATGAGGGCGTCGTCACCGTCGCCGGCGTAGACGACCTCGACTCCGTAGTGCGGCGCGACGGTCGTGGCGAAAGCCTTCGCGTACTGCTGGTACCGCGCGCGGCCACCGTCGGCGAACCGCAGCAGATTGAGCATGACCACCGGTTCGTCAGGTCCGTCGGCGAGAAATCCGGTGGGAAGGTCGCCGTGTGGGTCCACCGTCATCGTTGCCTCCGATCTCGGGACTGGAAGCAGTATTCCGGCATCGAGGTCAGGCTCGTCAACCAAACGGCAGTGGGATTTTGCACTCACGGTGCACGCTTCTGACTGCGCCCGCCCGGTCGCGCGGCAGGCCTCAGCCGGCCTTCCCCAGGTCGGCCAGCAGCCTCTCGACCCGGGTACGGATCTCGTCACGGATCGGGCGCACCGCCGCCACGCCCTGCCCGGCCGGGTCGTCGAGCTTCCAATCCTCGTACCGCTTGCCGGGAAACACGGGGCAGGCGTCGCCGCAACCCATGGTGACGATGACGTCGGAGGACTCCGCAGTCGCGTACTCAAGGAGCTTGGGGGTCTGGTCGGTGATGTCGATGCCCACCTCGCGCATGGCAGCGACGGCTGCCGGGTTGATCGCCTCGGCGGGCGCCGAGCCGGCGGAGCGGACCTCGACGGTGTCGCCGGCGAGGTGGCGCAGCCAGCCGGCCGCCATCTGGGAACGGCCGGCGTTGTGTACGCAGACGAACAGGACGCTGGGCTTGTCGGTCACGGGGTGCCTTTCTGCGGTGCGGGGGTCGTGGCTGGCGGTCGGCGGTGCGTGGAGGTCATGGGTGTCGGCTCGCGGTCGCCTGGTCGTCGGCCGGCACGACCACCTGGTCGGCGGCGGCCCCGGCGTCCGGGTAGAGGGCCGCCAGTAGGCCGACACCGACGGCGAGACCGACGACCTGTGCCACCACGAAGCCCAGCACGGAGCCGGGAGCGATACCGGCGAAGGTGTCGGTGAACGCCCGGCCGACCGTGACGGCGGGGTTGGCGAACGACGTGGACGAGGTGAACCAGTAGGCGGCTCCGATGTAGGCGCCCACAGCGGCCGGCGCCACGGTGGCGCGGCCGGACCGGGCCAGCGCGAAGATCAGCAGGACCAGGCCGGCGGTGGCGACGACCTCACCGAGCCACAGGTTGCCACCGCTGCGGTCCCGGCCGGAGAAGCTGACCGCGCCCAGGTCGAACATCAGGTTGGCCAGCACCGACCCGGCGATGGCCCCGGTCACCTGTGCCGCGGCGTAGCCGGCGAGCTCCCGGGGGGAGAGCCCGGTGCCCGAGCGGCGGCCGAGCAGCCAGTCGGCGGCGGAGACGACCGGGTTGAAATGAGCGCCGGAGACCGGCCCGAACATCAGGATCAGTACGCCGAGGGCGAAGGCCGTGGCGATCGAGTTCTGCAGCAGTTGCAGGCCGACGTCGTCCGGGGACAGGTCGGTGGCCATGATGCCGGAGCCGACCACGGCGGTGACCAGCAGGGCGGTGCCGGTGAACTCGGCCAGCAGGCGCCGCGGGAGCGCGATGGTCATCGGTTGTGCTTCTCCTCGATGGCTATCGGGTGGGAACGTTCAACTCGTCGAGGAGCCGCCGTACCCGTCGTTCGATCTCGTCGCGGATCGGCCGGACGTCGTCGACGTCGAGGCCGGCAGGGTCGGCAAGGTCCCAGTTCTCGTAGCGGGTACCGGGAAAGACCGGGCAGGCGTCACCGCAGCCCATGGTGACCACCACATCGGCGGCGCGGACCACCTCGTCGGTCCAGGGCTTGGGGAACTCGTCGGAGATGTCGATACCGCGTTCGGCCATGGCCGCCACGGCGGCGGGATTGATCTCGGTGCCCGGTTCGCTGCCACCGGACCAGGCCACGGCCCGATCGCCGGCCAGGTGGGTGAGGAACCCGAGGGCCATCTGCGAGCGGCCGGCGTTGTGGGTGCACAGGAACAGGACGACGGGCCGGCCGTCACGGTGATGGCCTTCGACGCGGGCCAGTGCCTGTAGCCGCTGGCGGGCGAAGCGTTCGGCGAGCAGGGGCAGGTAGTGGGGGATCCGACCGTCGACGGCGAACTGGTCGTAGCTGCTGTGCAGGAAACGTTCGATCGTCTCGGCGCCGTACGTGCCGTGGAACTCGTCGGCGAGGCGGGTTGCAGCCGTACGCAGGGCCAGACGTTGATCGACCGAGAGGTCTGGGCGGGGACTGCGGGTGAGGTGGGTCATCGTGGGTCTCCGGGTAGGACGGCGGGAGCGAGCCGGGCGACCCGGTCGGCGAGGTCGGCGTAGGCGGACTCGAACGCCTCGTCGGTGTCGACTCGGACCGGGTCGGGCACCGACCAGTGCAGCCGGGGGCGTAGCTGGTCGGTCAGTCCCTCGTGGGCGTTGTCGCAGACGGCGATGACGAGGTCGTCGCTGCGCACGACGTCGGCGACGTGGGCGGTGCCGGTGGGGTCGAGGTCGAGCTGGTGGCGGTGGGCCACGGCGACCGCGCGGGGGTGGACCCGGGCCGCCGGTTGGGTGCCGGCCGAGGCGGCGGCACCACGGGTGCGGTGTCGCCACAGCGCGGCGGCCAGCTGCGAGCGGGCCGAGTTGTGGGTGCAGACGAAGACCACCCGGCCGACCCCGGTCAGCCGGGGGGTGGCGAGGGCGGCGAGCGCTTCGGGGCGTAACTGGAGGTAGGTGCGCCGCCGGTCGCCCTCGGAACGGACCTTCACCACCAGGTCGGCCTGGGTGAGGACCTTGACGTGATGGGCGACCAGGTTGGTCGGCATGGCGAGCCGGTCGGCGATCTCGCCGGGCGAGGCGTCACCGAGGGTGAGCGCGTCCACGATCGCCAGGCGCGCCGGGTCGCCGAGTGCCGCGTGGGTACGGGCTCGCGCCGCCAACGAAGAAAGCTCAACCTCCATAGACTCAACTATTACTGACTAACCATCGCCCGTCAAGGCGTCTGCCGTCGACCCGTCGATCAGCCCAACTCGCGGGGAAAGTAGTCGGCCAGCGGCTCGCCCGACCGATGCAGGTCGGTGACCACCTGCCGGCACGCCCGGACCAGGTCCGCGTCGGCGTAGCGGTTCGCGCCGACGAGTACGCCGTGGACGTCGTAGCGCACCTCGTAGAGCGTCTCGTCGGCCACCGCGACGAGTTCCGGCAGCGGCTCGCTGCCTTCCAGTGGTGCGACCTGTGGTGGCCCGACGATCCGGACATCGGTGCCGCACTCCGACCTGATCCGCAGCACGTGCAGGTTCCACCGCACGTACTCGCTCAGCGGTGGCTCCACCACCCGAACCCAGTGCAGCCTGATCGCGTGCCGGGCCATCCGCCGGTGCTCGGCGGCTATCTGCTGCCGGTCCACCTGGAGCAGCCGCATCGACTCCGGCCAGTCGCCCCGGGCGAACGCCTCCCACACCCCGTAGCCCGGCTCCTGGAAGTGCTGCCGTCGTTCCAGCTTCCAGATGTGCGCGCCGTCGACGGCCCAGAACCGCTCCCAGAAGTCCGTCAGGTACTCCTCCCGTGCCAGCCGCCTCCCGGCTGCCCGATCGAGCAGATCCCGCACAGCCTCACCTCTCTGTCTCGATAGCGTCACCTTCCCGGGTGCCGCCGGCTCGGCGCGACCGAGATCGCGTCGAGCCGGCGGTCCGTCGGCATCAGCCGGACGGGTTGCTGCTCAGCGCGGTCGTCTCGATCTTGTCGAGCTTGCGGATTTCGATCTTGTCGAGCTTGCCGGCCTGCGGCTTGTCGGCCTTGCGGCCGTCCGTCTTCTTCATGCGGTTCACCTCCTTCCGGTTTGCCGCCGATGGCGGCTGATCCCCCGTCGGACCCGGTGCCCGTGGCGATGCCACCAGGCACGGGTCCACAGGACGACAAAGACGACGCTGATGGCAGCTACCGCGGCCGCGTCGAACAGCTCGCCGGCCGAGCCGCCGGCCAGCATGGTGCCGATGGCCGAGGTCAGTACGGTGACCGCCACCGGGAGAGTGACCAGAGCCGCCACCGCCAGGCAGGCGACCGTCCCACCGACCAGCACGACGGCGTACGCCCGCACGGCCAGGCGCTCCCGGGCCGTGAGTCGCCGGCTCGGGTCCCCGCCCGGGTCGGCTGCCCGCCGGAACCGGCGCACCGGCCATCCCGCCAGGTGTCGCAGATAGGCCGAGCCGTCGGCGTACAGGTTGGCGCAGCCGGTCACGTCCTGGAGCACGAAGTAGATGTCGGTGCGCATGAACACCAGGAACTGCACCGGGACGAGACCGAGCGAGAGCAGGCCCACCGCGGCGAGCAGGCCATCGGCCGGACCCGCGACACCAGTGGCCCGCACCAGCACCGTTCCGGCGTAGATCACCAGGTTCGTCGCGATACCGGCGAGGTAGACGGCCAGGCGGTCACGGCGGGGTGCCGCCCACACGCCGCTGACATCGGTCTGCGCGACCAGGAACTGCAAACGGGTACCGAAGCTGATCCGACCGGGCGCTCCGGCCGCACGGGCGGTGACCAGGTGCGCCAGCTCGTGCAGACCGATAAGCGTCCAGACGATCCCGAAATTGCCGAGCAGGATCAGCCCGCCGCTGTCGCTCCAGAGCAGGTCCTGGTGGCGTGGCGCCAGCACGGGGTCGCGTCCGATCGCCACCGCGGCGGCGAGCACCACGGCGCCCGCGATCAGCGGGACCACCGGATGCAGCAGCCAGCGGACGTGCCGTGGGCGCAGCCACGGCAGCATCGGTCTGGGTACCGGCGTCGTCGGCAGCGCCCGACCGTCGATCTCCGCGACGAAACCGAGGTCCACCAGGTCGGAGACGAATTCGGCGACGTCAACGTCGGCGCCGTTCTCCTCCCGTAGCGTGGTTCGCACCTCGCCGACGGTGGTGTGCGGGAGCAGTGTGATGGCCCGGTGCCCGATCTGCGGAAGTCGGACGAACGACCCGGTGTCGACCCGGCCGACGATCCAGGAGCTGCCCTCCGGACGCAGGTGGAGCCGGTGCAGCCGGACCCGACTGCGGTCGGCGATCGGCATCGTGTCGGACACCTGCGGCGCGGACGTGTCTGCCCCGGGCGTGGCGCGTCCGCTCACCCCGGGGCCGGTCATGCCGGCGTCCCGCAGGCGGCGCAGTCCGGTCGGCGTGGATCGTCGCGGACGAAGGTCGCGTCGGGGGCCAGGAGGTTGACCGCGTCGACCCGCCCGGCCGGCAGCGCCGGTACGCCAGTGATCAACGCCATGGCGTGGTGTGCCGCCAGGTGACCCGAGATTCCCGCCGTTGGCGCGGCAACCGCGTTCGCGACCGCCGCGTTGCGCCGTACCGCGTCGGCGGGTCGGACGCCGATCGCGCGGTGCTGCTCGGCGTCGGCCCACCGGACGCACTCCCAGCACGGTCCGGTGCCCGGTACGTACCGTCCGACCTGCACCAGCGGGCCGTGGTAGCCGGCGTCCACCCAGGGGGTGCCGGTGGCCAGGCAGGCGCGGTTGGTCCATCGCCGCAGCGCCGGTGGCCGGTCGGCGGCCAGCACCAGGACGTCGCATTCCGTGGCGAGGGCCGCCACCTGCTCGGTGCCGGTGACCCGCTGCCGGAGCCCGCTGACCTCGACCGTCGAGTTCAGCTGCCGAAGCCGGTCCACCGCCGCATCGACCTTCGCCCGACCGATGTCCTGCTCGACGTAGAGCAGCTGGCGGTTCAGGTTCGACAGTTCGACCACGTCCGGGTCGACGCAGCGGAGCCGGCCGACACCGCTGGCCGCCAGCGCCATGGCCGCGATCCCGCCGGTGCCACCGAGCCCGATCACGGTGACGGCCGCGCGGCTCAGGGCGACCTGCGGCTCCCAGGTGCTGTCCCGGGGGACCAGATCCATCCAGCGGAAGTACGCCCGACTGCGGTCGAAACGCTGCCGATCGCGCGCGGTGAGCTCGGGCGGATCGGGTGCGTCGGCCTCCTCGACGTACCCCGAGTCGACGAAGAGTTGCAGGGCGGCGCGAATGTCGGTGCTCGGATGGTCGGGATGCGTCGTCCGCACGCGGCGCACGATCTCCGCCACGCTGCGGCTGCCGTCCATGCTCTCCAGCAGGCACCAGATGACACCGCTGGGATCCGCCACCTCGGCGGCGATGCCGTACGTCGGGCCGCCGATCCGGATCCGGCCTTCGGCGATCCGGTAGGGCGCGTGCTCAGGTTTGACGCGTGGACGCCTCATGGCCTCTCCCCGTGTGCCACGTCGGCTGACAACGTCCTGCCCGCCCAGCCTGTCGAGGGCCGGCACGCCTGTCAATCCGTTTAGGACCGTCCGCCCGCTTCCGTCGACCGGTGGACCGGCCACTGCGGTCGCGGTGGCGCACCCGGGACCGGACGGTCAGCGCAGCCGACCGCGCCGGCCGAACCAGTCCCGCGAGGACCGGGTGTTCAGGGCCACCGCCACCCAGGCGAACAGGCCCAGGCCGACGATCGTGATCGCGCCGAAGAGTCCCAGCGAGGCGGCGGCCAGCAGACCCGCCAGGGCGTACGCGGGGTACGGCGCCCAGCGGCGGCGGGCCGCCAGGCTGACCGCGACCAGGGCGCACGCGGTGGCCATCACGGCGAAGAAGGCGACGGCGCCGAGGGAGCCCTCCGCGGCCAGCGACCGGTGCACCGTCGCGAGCGCGAACAGCAGTGACAGCAGTGCGAACGCGAGCACGGTGACCCGGACCGGGGTCGGCGTCGTGGGGGGCCGGAGCATGCCCCCGTAGCCGTCGCCGGGTGCGCGTACGACCATAGAGACAACGATGGGCGTCGACGCCTGAGGGGGCGTGCCACTGTCGGCAACGCGACAGCGGACGCCGGCGGCCTAAGCTTCGCCCATGGCGAGGTACTTCGACGTGCACCCGGACAACCCGCAACCGCGCACCATCGGTCAGGTGGTCGAGATCGTTCGCGGGGACGGGTTGATCGCCTACCCTACGGATTCCTGCTTCGCCCTGGGCTGCCAGTTGGGCAACAAGGACGGCATGGACCGGATCCGGGAGATCCGCCACCTCGACAGCGGCCACCACTTCACGTTGGTGTGCCGCGACTTCGCTCAGCTCGGGCAGTTCGTGCAGTTGGACAATGCGGTGTTCCGGGCGGTGAAGGCGGCCACCCCCGGCAGCTACACCTTCATCCTGCCCGCCACGAAGGAGGTGCCCCGGCGGCTGTGGCACCCCCGCAAGAAGACCGTCGGAGTACGCATTCCCGCGCATCCGGTCACCCGCGCGCTGCTGGACGCGCTCGGCGAGCCGTTGCTGTCCAGCACCCTGCTGCTGCCCGACGACGAGGAACCGATGACCCAGGGCTGGGAGATCAAGGAGCGCCTCGACCACGCCGTCGACGCGGTGGTCGACGCGGGTGACTGCGGCACCGAACCGACGACGGTGGTGGACTTCTCCGACGGTGAGCCCGAGATCGTCCGGGTGGGCGCCGGCGACCCGGCCCGTTTCGCCTGACGTTCCGGCAGGTCGCCGGGCTGCGTCGGTGGTGGCCTGACGATTTGCCGGCCGCCACGCCCCCGTACCCCGTGGCGGCCGTCACCCCGCCTGATCCCACCACGTCTGTCTCGTCCGTCGGCGAAGTCCAAACGAATCCGTACGGGGTGGCATGGGATCGATTGTTATCGTCGCAACTCGTGGGTGTCATGAAGGCTGCCGTGTCCAACGGGCCACCCGACCCGGGCACGGCCCACAGCCTCGACGAACTGATCGGTTGTCTACGGGCGCTCAAGCTCTGGGCCGGTGATCCCTCGTACGAGACGATCACCCGGCGGGTCAACGAGCGGTGGCGGGCCGGCGGTCGTCCCGTCGACGAGCTGGCTCGCCGAGGCACCGTGGTGGACTGCTTCAAGACCGGGCGGCGGCGGATCAACGCCGATCTGATGCTCGCCGTCGTACAGGCGCTGCACGACGAGACGGGTTACCTCGCGCACTGGCGACAGGCACTGCGGGTCAGCCTCGCCGAGACGAACGCGGCCGCCCAGGTGCGGGTGCTCGACCGGCTGCCCGACGACGCGGGAGCCTTCACGGGGCGTCAGGCGGAGCTGACTCGGCTCCGGGAGCTGGCCGTGCTGACCGCCGAACCCGGCCCGGCTGGGCGCGGCGCGGAGGTCTGCGTGCTCGCCGGCATGGCCGGGGTCGGCAAGACCCACCTCGCGGTACGCGCCGGCCAGTTGCTGATCGACGAGGGGCACTTCGACACGACGCTCTTCGTCGACCTGCGGGGCTACCACCCGGATCCGGGGCAGCCACCGGCCGAACCGGGCGCGGTGCTGGACGGTTTCCTGCGCCTGCTGGGCATGTCCGGCCACGAGATCCCGTTCGGCCTGGCGGAACGCGCGGCGGCGTTCGCCGAGCGGCTCACGGGTCGGCGGGTGCTGGTCGTGCTCGACAACGCGGCCGGGGCGGAGCAGATTGGTCCGCTCCTGGCGCGCTCGGCCGGAACCCTGACACTGATCACCTCCCGGCGCCGGCTCGCCGACCTGGACGAGGCGGTGCATCTCGACCTCGACCTGTTCACGCCGGAGGAGGCGGAGCGGCTGCTGGTCCGGTCGAACCCTGGCGTGGCGGTGGGCAGCGATCCGTCGGCGCATCAGCGCGTCGCCTTGCGTTGTGGGTACCTGCCGTTGGCGCTGAGTGTGGTCGTCGGTCAGATGGCCTCGCGGCCCGGGTGGACGGTCACCGACCACGCCGACCGGCTGGACGAGCGTTACCGACACCGCCGGCTCGACAGCGGGGTGGAGTTGGCGCTGCACCTGTCGTACCAGCACCTGCCGGACCGGCGGCAGACGCTGCTGCGGCGAATGGCCGCGCAGCCCGGCGCGGATCTGGACGAGCACGGTGCCGCGGCCCTGCTGGACACCGACCCGGCCACCGCCGCGGCCGACCTGCGTCATCTCGCCGCCGAATATCTGGTCCAGCAGCCCGTCGTCGGGCGGTACGCGTTGCACGACCTGGTTCGCGCCTACGCGGGGGAGCGCGGCCGGGAGGAGGACCGGCCGGCGGATCGTCGGGCAGCCCTGACCCGTCTGCTCGACCACTACCTGTACAGCGCGGCGGCGGCTATGGAAGCGCTGTATCCGGCCGAGCGTCACCGTCGACCGCCACTGCCCCAGCCGCCTCCGGCCGTCCCGGTGCTCGACAAACCCAGGACCGCGTTGCGCTGGCTGGACGTGGAGCGTGCCACCCTCGTGGCGGTGTGCGTGCACGCGGCCCGCAACGGCTGGCCGCAGCACGCCGTGTGGCTCGCCGGCACCCTGTACGTCTATCTCGACAACGGTGGTTATCCGGCCGATGCGATCACCGTGCACACCGAGGCCGAGCACGCGGCGCGGCTGCTCGGGGACACTGTCGCCGAGGCCACCGCGCTGACGAATCTGGGTGTGGTGTGTTGGCAGTTGGGCCGCTATCCGGAGGGTATCGGGCATCTGGAACGCGCTCTGCCGTTGTTCCGCGCGGCCGGTGACGGTCGTGGGGAGGCCCGGGTGCTGGGCAACCTCGGTGTGGTGCACAGCGCGGCCGGGTACTGGGAGCGCGCCGGTGGGTACCACGAGTTGGCGCTCGACCGCTTCGTCCAGATCGGCGACCGGGTCGGCGAGGCGAACACCTTGACGAACCTGGGTGCCGTCCACGAACGGTTGGGCCGTCCCGGTACCGCGGTCGACCAGAACAGCCGGGCCCTGGCGATCTTCCGTGAGCTGCGGCATCTCGGCGGCGAGGCGACCGCGCTGAACAACCTCGGTGACGCCTACGTCGCGCTGGGCAGGTTCGCGGACGCCGTCGAGTGTTACGAACCGGCCCTCGCCTTCTTTCGCGACATCGGGGAACGGTACGGCGAGGCGTGCGTGCTCAACGGGTTGGGGCGGGCGCTGACCGGGCAGGGCGCACGTGACGAGGCGGTCGCGCGGCATGTCCAGGCGCTGGCCCTGGCAACCGAGATCGACAGACCCGAGGAACAGGCTCGCGCCCGTAGCGCGCTCGCCCGGCTGGGCAGGCCGGCCGAGGGGTAGACCGAGCGGCTTTCGTATGCTCCAGGCGAAAGTTCGGCCGGTGGGTTGGAAACTATCGACGTCGCTTGGGGCGACAGCTACGCTCCCAGGCAACAGCCGTCGATGCGAGGGGTGTCATGTCCCGTCGAACCGGAAGGCCCTCCTACCTGGTCGCTCCGCCCGCGCGGCAGCACCGGAAGAGGACGTGGATCGTCGCTACCGCCGCGGCGGCGGTCCTGGTGGCGGCCCCGGCCGGCGGGCTGGTCGGGCACGCTGTGGGTAGGCCGGACCCGACGGAGGCGAGCGTGGCGAAGATGCGCCAGGCCGACGCCGAGCGGGACGCGCAGCAGGTCGTCGAACTCACCGAGATGGCTCACCGGACGGGCGAGGAACTCGCGCCGATCATCCGCGCCGTCCGACAGGACGCCGAGGCTGGGCGTACGCCCGAGCGGGCCCAGGTCGACCAGTGGCAGCAGACCATGCGGCGGCTGGTCGCCCAGTTCGCCGACCCGCCATCGGGCATGACCGCCACCAACGTCGCCCGTGGCGGGCTGCGTAGCGCCGTCGACCAGGCGGCCGTCGCGGTCGACTCGGTCGCTCTCGCACTCGGCGGTCCGAGCGCCGGGCGCGCGGAGCGGATGCAGTTGGCCGCGCGGCAGGCGACCCTCGCCGTCACCACCTGGTCGGTCGCGGCGACCCAGCTCGACCAGGTGAACATCGACGCCGGGCAGGGTCACCAGCACGTGCACCTCGATGTCGGCGAGGTGGAGGGCGCGCTCGGTCCGGACGGCTCCGCCGAAGGTGCCGGCGGCTGATCGCATTCATCCAGCTGAGTCCGTTTATTGATCGCGGTCCACCGTGGCCGCCGGAACCGCTGTGGTCGACAGCGATCAATCACCATCGGCGGTGCGGCGATACCCGCCCGGTGATCGAGTCGCGTCAACGTCGACACTTGCGAATCGGTATCGCATCCGATGCATAATGGGCAACGGGCTGCGTGCGTCGGGGCAACGACCACAGTGATCTGCCGACTTCAATGGAGGCACCTCCATGGCATTGATTCCGGCGGCTGGTGCAGGTTGTAGTGGGCCGTCGACCTCGCCGCCACGAGTTGAGTCCCCGCGAACGGTCAATTCCGAGGTCGAGTGGGACGGGTTCGACCCGGGCGCCTACGTCCAGCACAACTACTCGGTCCTGCGCGATGATGATCGTGAAATCCTCTGTCGGATAAGAGACTTTTTCGCGGGCGCGAAGATTGCCGGCGCACACTGTGTCGACGTCGGCTCAGGCGCAAACCTCTACCCGACACTGTCGCTTCTGCCATTCGCCCGCAGCGTCGAACTCTGCGAATATTCCACCGCGAATGTGCGTTGGTTGCGTGATCAGATCAGCGGCTATGACGAGTGCTGGGACGCGTACTGGCAGGTGTGTGCGGAACACGCGGCGTACGCGGCGCTGGCCGACCCCCGTGGCCACCTTGCCCGGGTGGGTCGGGTGTCGCAGTTGAGCGTCTTCGACCTGCCCAGGCGGGTCTGGAGCGCGGGCACCATGTTCTTTGTGGCCTGCTCGATCTCGGCTGACCGGGCCGAGGCGGAGCGCGCGATCGGTCGGTTCCTGGGGGCGCTGCGTCCCGGTTCGCCGTTCGCCGCGGCATTCATGCTGGGCTCGAACGGCTACCGCGTCGGGAAGCACTGGTTCCCGGCAGTGCAACTGCACCGGGCGGAGGTGGTGGCGAGCATCGCGGCCGGTGCGTACGACGTGGACATGCACGAGGTGCGCCCCACGCCGTCGTTGCGCGACGGGTATCTGGGCATGTTGCTGGTCACCGGACGTAGCCGCGGCTGACCTCGCATATCGTCGCCCCGCATCCCTCTCACCTGGACACTTGGGCCGGCTGAATTCCCCGGGAGATCGGTACGCACGGCCGTTCAGGTCACGCTCCGGCAGGGATACGATGATGGGTGCACGTCATCGTGGATCATTGTGGATCAGGCAACATCAGCAGCTCCGTTTCGACGACTACAGCAGACGGTGGTGGACCATGCGGATGCAGCCGCGCCAGGAGATTCTCGACATCTGGCGGGCCACGGTGCGTAGCTGTCTTCGCAACGGCGAATGGGACTGGGGCGGCCGGAGCGGGTCCAATTCCATCAGCGACGCGGAGCAACTGCTGACCCTGCTGCTGCCGGCGACCAAGATCCCGGTGCTGTCGCTCGACGATCCGGACCGGATCGACGAGGAGGTCATCGACGCGTTCGGCGCGATCGGTGGCGCGATAGAGATTCCGCGCCGACTGGTCAAGATCATGACCGAGTACTTCGTCCGCTACACCGACGACAGCGGCGCGCCGACCTTTGGTGGTGGCAGCTACCTCACCCCGGTCGAGGGTGGTCCGGACCTCACCGACGAGCAGCGTTCCATGGACGTGGTCGACTCGTTCGCGGTGTCGGTCACGCTCACTCTGGCGACCATCGGTTTCGTCAAGATCTACCGCTCCTCCACCCAGCGAGCCGATCTGCGTGCCCAGCTGAACAAGCTGGAGGAGATGGCCAGCATCCGGCTGACCGCGGCCATGGTCGGGCTGCTGCGTAGCTTCAGCACCTCGGTCTTCGCCGCGACCGACGAGTTCGGTGTCCGACTCTGCGACATGGTCAACCAGGACGAGCTGCCGCGCCGTGAGGTGGTGACCGCGTTGCGGGCGCAGCTGCGGGACACCATGGCGAGCCTGCGCAACGTGGTGGTCGGATCCGGTCAGGTCACCGAGGATCTGGACAACAGCGAGATGCTCTTCGAGTGCGGCTGGTCGTGGGGGACGATCGCCGGCGCCGAGGAGGTGACGACGACCGAGCCGATCGGACCGCAACGCGAGGGCTCGGCCGAGAACGCTCCCTACCTGTACTTCACCGTCATCGCGGTGGACGCCATCGACGACCTCAACTCCGAACGTACCCGCCTGCTCGGCCTGCTCAACGAGGAACAGCAGCGCCTGTTCCGGATCCTGCAACTGCGCTGGGAGTTGACCCGGAGGTACTGGGCGACGGTGGCCACCTTCGGCAACCGGCGACGGTGGCCGATCGAGGACATTCCCTGGCGTACCACCGACGGCGACCGGACCGACTACTACACCCTGCAGGCCACGTCGCTGGCGGTGAAAGGGCTGGTCGCCAGCGGCCGCGGCGGTGACGAGGAGTTCGGGCGGATCGGGAACGTGCTGGTGGAGCTGGCACAGCGAGGCCGGATCACCCGGCGCGCCTCGCCAAACGAGGCCGCGTTGGTCGTGCACGCCCCAGGCAAGCAGGTGACCCTGAACGACGCCACCTCCAAGCCGATCATGACGTGGAACGTCAACGAGTTCTCCACGGTCCTGTTGCAGCGGGCCACCACCGTCGCTGGGCTGTTGAACAATGCCCGGCACCGCAGCGAGCTGCTCGAACTCGCGGACGAGGTGTGGGAGCACCTCCTGTTGCGGCGCATTCCCGATGGTCGGCACCGAGGGCTGTGGGATCACGCCGGTGGTGCGTTCCCCGGGTTGGCTCCGCTGCCCGAGGCGCCCTCCTGGTACCTGACCGAACGGGTCGTGCAGGCCCTGGTCAATGCCGGTCAGCTGCTCTGGGAGCGGCCGTTCCCCCGCGCCGTCAACCTTGCCGCCTACGCCCAGGACCTGATCGACGAAGCCGAGTATGTGTTCGACCGCGAGCTGATGAGCGGCACGTTCGTCGGCGAGGCCATGCAGCGCAGCATGCGCAGCATCCGGGCGACGCTGCGCCGCGCGCAGTCGCTGGTGGACGATCAGCCGGGCACGGCCGCCGCGTTGGCCAGCACCCTGCTGCTACAGCTGAACGACATCACCACCGGCCAACAGAAGGCCAGCGAGGGGATCTGAATGCTGGTCTTTGTCACGTCACACAAGGGTGGCACCGGGCGCTCGGTGACCGCGGCCAACATCGCCTACCGCAGCGCGCTCTCCGGCCGCTCCACCTGCTACCTCGACTACGACTTCGGCTCGCCCACCGCCGGCATCACGTTCCAGATCCCCCAGGCCACCAACGGCATCGAGGGGGCCGGCCCGAACGGCGGCGGCCTGCACCGCTACCTTCGCGGCGAGATCCCGTCGCCGGAGCAGTTGGACGTATGGGGTACCTCGGAGCGGGTCAGCCTGCGCCAACGACCGCCCCGCTCCAGCTCGCTGGTGCTGCTGCCCGGGCAGCGCAACGGCAGCGAGTTCGGCTTCACCGACGACATCGGTCGGCGCTGCGCCAAGCTCTTTCTCCGGCTGGAGGAGGAGTTCGACCTGACCCTGGTGGATCTGAGCGCCGGTCGCTCGTACGCCAGCCAGATCGCGCTGGCCGCCACCGCCAACCGGACCCTGCGCAAGGTGACCGCGCGGTGGCTGGTCTTTCACCGCTGGACACCGCAGCACGTGACGGCGGCGGCGGATCTCGCCTTCGAGGCCGGCGGGATCCTTGCCATGGGCAAGGAGTACGGCCACGAGCCGGACCGGCTACGGGAGTCACTGCGGTTCGTGCGGACCGCGGTGATCGACTCACGCGGGCCGGAGGTCGGCCATCTCGACCTGGCGCAGCAGGCGTTTCTGCGCAAATGCCACGCGGAACTGAAAGAACAGGCCAGCAAGCGGGGCCTCGGTCAGACAACGCTGCTCGGCGCGGTGCCGTTGGACCCACTCCTGCAATGGCGCGAGCAGCTGATCTCGGACAGTGACGTGCAGGCAAAGATCGCCAACGCCGCGACCGTGGACGCCTTCGTGGAGCTGACCAAGAATCTTTTCGACGATACCGCATGGGAGACCGTGTGATGAGCGTGGACGTCAGGTTTCAGGAGGCAGCCGCGGTACGCCGGACGGAGAGCGTGCCGTACTCGCATCTCTCGGTCGAGCTGGGGCACGTCTACGCCGAGGACTTCGGCGACGGATGCCGCGACCTACGGCGCAAGTTCGCCCGGATCGCGGACTGGGCGCAGGCGATTCCGGCACTGGCCCGCCGAGGGCTGCGCCCGCACCGGCAGCCCAGGATCAGCACGTGTTTCCTCGTCGACGACTACTTCCACCGGTTCGCCACGCCGCGCGAGGTGATCCCGCAGGTGCAGCAGGCCGCGGCGGAGCACGGGCTGGTGCTCGACTATGTGGCCCGCGAGTCCAGCTTCGCCCGATACGACGACGTCGAACTGGCCCGGCTGGTGGTGGACACCCTGGTCGTGGAGCCACCACGCAACACCACGGGAAGCCGCCCACCGTTGAGTGAGTCGGGCTGGCTGTCCAACGGCAAGCGTTCGCCGGGGCACGCCGACGCGCCCGCGATGACGCTGCCGATACCGTGGTCACCGCCGCTGCAGTCCGGCGACGCGCCGCACTCCATCTTCGTCGACATCGAACTGTGGTCCGGCGAACCGGACCGCCGGGTCTGGGCCTGTGCGCTGCTGGCCTCGGTGTGGCAGATGACCCGGCTGGGTGTGCTGCGGCACCGGGGGCAGACGATCACCCAGCCGTACCGACTTCCCGCCGACGAGCCGCTGCCGACCGACTGGGACCGCCTCCCCGCCATCGTCCAGCTGAATCCGGACGCCACACCGTTCTGCGGGTACCGCACGGTGACGATGATGGACACCCGGTACCTCCCGGTCGAGCTGGCCGTGCGGACCATCCTCGGGCAGGTGGCGGTGCCACCCGCGGTCGCGCGGCAGGTCGCCAAGCGGGCCGGCAGCGAGGGCCTGGAACTGCCCGACGAACTGGTCGACCGGCTGAGCTACGTGTTCATCGGCGACTGATCAGCCGCGTGGCGCCTGCGCACCGCGACCGACCCTGCGATCCGACGGGCCCCGGTTGGCGCTCGAGAACGGTTCGGTGAGCGTGGCGGGCCCACACGGCTGGCCGACGGCCGCCCGACCGGCCAGGTCGCGCAGGATGGCCATGTTGCCGACGGTGATCTGATCCCGGATCCAGTTGACCGAGGACTGCCACTGCCGGCTGAACCCCGGTACCTGCTCCAGCCGGTCCCAGATCGGCCGCAGCCGTGGGTCGACGCGGGCACCGGGCAGCCACAGATGCAACAGGTGCTCCAACACCGGCCGCAGCCGTTCGATGTGTTCCTGCGTCGAGCCGGCGCGGGTCACCGCGGCTTCCACCAGGGCGGACAGCATGGTGAGCAACCAGTCGTGCAGGGCGAGATCCTCGCAGAGGCCGGCGACCGCCGCCGGCACGTCCTGCGGGCTCACGGTGAGTCGCACGGTACGCAGCGTCGGTGAGTCCACCGCCACGTCCGCCGTGGCGTTCTCACCCGGCTGTTGATGCACCTGGGCGGTCCACCGCAGCCGGGTACGCGCCGCACGTAGTGGTGGACGTCGGTCCAACAGGTCGGACATCTGCACACTGTCGAGCACCCGGCCGGTGATCGCGTCCAGGTTCAGCACGTCGGCGGCGTTGCCGTGCAGGAACCCGCTCGTCAGGTCGTCGGCGTCCAGCTTGCCGACCGTCTCCAGCACACCCGAGTTGGCCAGGTAGTGCGACCACGGCCGGCGGCGCTCCCCGGCGACGACCTGGATGATGGAGGAGGCCTGCACGATCCGACCGCCGGTGATGACGGCCCGGGTGACCACCGCGCCCACTCCGCGCAGTTGGCGGTTCTTCGCGCTCGGCAGCCAGCAGTCCACACCGGTACGGACGTCGGGTGAGACTGCGTACAGCGACGGACGTCGGGAGGTCAGCACCGCCTCGCCCTCGACCAGGCTGAGTACCTCGGCACTCTGGTCCTGCGCCAGCGCCGTGCTGTGCTGTAGCAGGCTGGTGTGCACCTCGCCCACCGTGAGCATGGTTCCTCCGCATCGGCACCACGGGGGACACCGGCGGGCATGGACCTGTGGCCGGTGACCGGATCGAATCCGTCCCGCGGCCATCATAGGCCCATCCGTGGCGGGAAAGCCGATATGTGACCCGGGTGCGGCCTTCACGGGCCGGATGGATGTGACGACGACTGATATTTTGAAGAATGCGGTCGCCAGCCACCCCTGGAGTTTGCCGTCGATGAAGGTCTACATTTCAGCCACCCAAAAGGACCTGCTGGAATACCGTGCGGCCGTACACGCGGTGGCGCGTCGCCTCGAGATCGAGGACGTCGCCATGGAGGCGTACGGGGCCGATGCCCGTCCACCTCTGGAACGCTGTCTGACCGACGTACGCCGATGTGATCTCTACGTCGGGCTCTTCGCCTGGCGCTACGGTTACCGGCCACCGGGTCAGGAGTCCTCGATCACCGAGCTGGAGTACCGTGAGGCACTCGCCGCCGGCAAGCCATGCCTGATCTTCCTGGTCGCCGAGGACACGCCCTGGCCGGTCGACATGATCGACCGCAACGGCGACTGGCAGCAGATCGTGGCGTTGCGCAACGAGTTGAAGGAGCGCCACCTGTGCGCCTTCTTCTCCAGCGTGGACGATCTGTCGGCGAAGGTCACCGTGGCGCTGGCCGACGTGCGCAGCGGCCGGTCACCGGCGCGTGAGCCCGGCGACCCCGACACCCACCTGCCGGAGGCGGTCCGCAGCCAGTACCACAAGCAACTGCGGCTGCGGTATCACACGGTGCCGTTGGACGCCGTCGCGCCCCGGCCCACCATCGGCTACCTCACCGTCGGGTTGTCCAACGTGTTCGTCGAGCCACGGGTGCATGAGGACGCCCGGCCGGAGATGCCGCTGGCCTGGTGGCGTTGGGCGGGCTCCGGGCCGGACGGTGACGCCGGCGCGCTGCCCGGCGTGGTGGACCCGAGGGACGTGGAACGGCTCTGGGAGGAGTACGCGGCCAAGGAGGCTTCGGCGCTGTTCGACGTGGTCTGTGACCCGGCGCGGCGGGCCATCGTGCTGCTCGGCGATCCCGGTTCCGGCAAATCGGCGGCGGCACGTTACCTCGCCCTCGCGCTGGCTGGCGTCTGTGACGAACCCCGGCTGGCGGCGCTGGACCGATACCTTCCCGTCCTGATCGAGCTGCGATCGTATGCCGCCCATCGCGGGGACGGTCGATGTGACGGGTTGTTGGACTACGTCGGCCACCGACACCAGCAGGGGCTGGCCGGGATCGACCGGGACGTGCTGGAGGCGTACCTGCGGCAGGGCGGGCAGGCGCTGTTCCTCTTCGACGGGCTGGACGAAGTGTTCGATCCGGCGCAACGGGAGGAGATGGCCGGGCAGATCGCCACCTTCGCCAACGAGTACCCCGGGGTGCGCACGGTGGTCACCTCCCGGGCGGCCGGCTACCTCCGGCACACCTTCGCCAACGCCGGATTCGACCACTTCACCCTGGAGGATCTCGACGACGAGCGGATCGCGCGGTTCCTCGGCAACTGGTACCAGTACGTGGTGCCGACCCCGTCGGTCGAGGCGGACCGGCAGCGGCGGCAGATCCTCGACGTGGTGCGGCAATCCCGGGCGATGCACGAGATCGCCGGCAATCCGTTGCTGCTGATGCTCATGGCTATCGTCGGTCGGGACCGCCCGCTGCCCCGAAACCGTCGCCGGCTCTACGCGCACGTCACCGACGTGCTGATCTCCGAATGGGACGTGACCAAGCAACTGCGGGAGAGCCACGGCGACGTACCGCCGCTGGATCCGCAGGCGAAGCTGCGGTTGCTGCGCCACCTGGCCTTCTGGATGCAGTGCCGGGAGTCGGGGCCGGCCGGCAACTACATCGAGGCGGATGAACTCTCGCGCATCTTCCGGGACCACCTGGTGGAGTTCTACGGTTTCGAGAACGACCGCGCGCACGCCATGGCGTACTCGATGATTGACAAATTACGCCAGCGCAGCTTCATCCTGGAACGGTACGGGTTGCGCCTGTTCGGGTTCGTGCACCGTACGTTTCTGGAGTTCTTCTGTGCCGAGGAGATCGTGGACAGGTTCGATCATGACCCGGACACCTGGGGGATCGACCAGTTGCGTGCGCTGTTCCGCGATAACTGGGCAGATCCGTCCTGGCGGGAGGTGCTACGGCTGGTCGCCAGCGCGTTGCCCGCCGAGGTTGCCAACGAGCTGGTGACCCTGCTGGCCACCGAGGTCAACCGACCGTGGCCGCCGCTGAACCTGCCCAGCGCACCATGGAACCTGGTCCTGGCCGCGCAGTGCGTGGCGGAGGCACCGCAGCCGGCCGGTCTGGCCGGTGCCGGCGAGGCGGTGCTCCGCCAGGTCGTGCTGCTGATCGAGCACGGCATCTCCGCCGACGATCCGAACCTCGTCGAGGTCACCGAGCAGGAACTGCTCTCCTCGATCCGGGCGCTCGGACCGCACTGGCCCGGCCGGGCCGTCTTTCTGCACTGGTACCGCCGCCGCGGGGTGCGCACCAGCTGGCGTTCCGGTTCGACCTTCGCCACCCGGTCGGCGGCGGTGCTGTCCACCGCCGATGAGCAACTGGAGGAGTTGCTGGTCCGGGAACTCGGCCAGGGACGCGAACGGCAGGCGCGGATCGCGTTGGTCGCCGGTCTAGCGGAGGCCGCCGGACGGTTGGACGACACCGGCCGCAGCCGCCGCCACTGTCAGGACCTGCTGCTCGCACAGGCCCGCGCAGAAGGCTCGACCGCGGTCCGCCAGGCCGCGGTACGCGCGTTGGTCGCCAACTTCGGTGCCGCCGGTGACCTGGTCGCGACGCTGAGCGAACTCGCCGGTTCCGCCGACGCGGCGGTCCGGGCCCTCGCCGTGCAGTCCCTCGGCGGACGGTCCGAGCTGGCCGAGGACATTCGACGGTTGCTGCTGACGCGGGCGACCGAGGACCGGGACACCGGCGTACGGCGGGCCGCCGTGACGGTGCTCGCCGCACGCTGTCTCGACCTGCCCGACGTCACCGAGACGCTGCACCGACTGCTGGCCACCGACACCGACCCCGGCGTGGTGCAGTCCGCGTTGCGTTGCCTGCTCACCCTTCCCGAGCAGAGCGAGACGGCCCGTGGGCGTGCCCTCTCCCGGATCGCCGGTGACTCCCATGACGAGGTGCGGCGTTGCCTGGTGTGCGAGCTGCTGCCGGGGCGGGTCGGCGCGGAGGGCACCGAGCTGCTGCTGAAACTGGCCGGTTCGGACGCCTCGGCCCGGGTCCGTGCCGTCGCCGTACAGCGACTGGTGTTGGTCAACGACCCGGACGGGCGGTGCCGGGACCGGCTGGTGGACCGGATCGAGCAGGACGAGGATGCGTCGGTGCGGGCGGCGGCGGTGGCGGCGTTGACCGACCGGTACCGGGTCGACGACAGTGGCTGGGCGGTCGCCGTGCAGGCGGCGCGGACCGACGACGACGCGACCGTGCGGCTCGCTGCGGTTCGTGCGCTGGCCGAGGCGTACCCGGATCACCGCACCGGCGAGCTGCTGCTGGAACGGGCCCGCCAGGACCCCACCGCCGGTGTCCGGCTCGCCGCCGTCGACCTGCTCACCGGTCGGCCGCTGCTCGGGCCCGCCACGCAGGAACTGCTCATCAGCCGGGCGGCGCGGGAACGGGATCCGATCGTCCGACTCCGCGTCACCCGCAGCCTGGCCCGCCTCGGCGAGCCGCTCGACCCGGCGGTGGTGGAGTGCCTCGCCGAGCAGGTCCGCCGGGACCCCGATCCGAACGTGCTGCGGGCGGCCGCGCAGGCGCTGGCCCGTGCCGGTGGCAGCGACGGGCTGGTGGAGACGCTGTCGCGGCGGGCACGCCGGGACAGTTACGCCGGCATCCGACTCGCCGCCGTGGAGACCCTCAGCGCGTACGGTGGCCCGGACGTGGTGACCGACGTGCTGCTGGAGTGCATCGAGTCCGACACCGATCCGGCGGCCTTCGACGCGGCGGTGTGTTGCCTGATCGCGCGAGGTGAGACCGCCATGGCGGTGACGCTGCGGCTGATGCGCCGGCTGGCCGACCGGGATCCCGCGATCCGGGCCCGCATCGCCGCCGCGCTCGGCGAGCATTTCGGCGACGACCCGGAGGTCCGGGTGCTGCTGGTGGGTCTGGTGCGCGACGATCCGGCGCTGGAGGTACGCCGCCGGGCCGCGGAGCAACTCGCGGCGAATCTGGCCGACCGGACGGGGGTACGGGAGCTGCTGATGCGGCTGGTCGATGACGAGGACTGGGAGATCCGCCGTACCGCGTTGCTCGCGCTCGCCCGGCACTACGGCGAGGACACCCGGACCAGGCCGCTGCTCGTCCGACTGGCCGGCCAGCCCGACCCCACGGTACGGGGGCTCGCCGGTCAACTGCTGGCGACGCTACCCGGCACCAGCCCGGACGATTTTCCGTGATCGGCGGTCCGTTCGCCCATGGTCGATGTCGCTGGTCGGGCCCGCGGAGGGTGTCCCGCGACCGGTCAGGCTACGGCTCGGCGTCGGCGGGTGCCACCGCGGCCGGATAGACGCGGGTTTCGGCCGCCTTGACGGCGGCCCAGAGCGTTCGTCCGGGTGCCAGGTGCAGCTGGGCGGCGGCGGCCGGGGTGATGTCGGCCGCCACGGTGACCGGGCCGTCGAGTTGCACCCGCAGGTTGTCGCCGTGGCGCTGTATGCCATTGATGGTGGCCGGCCAGGTGTTGCGGGGGCTGCCGTCGGGGCGACGGGGATGCAGCGCCACGGCCGACGGCGCGAAGGCGACGAAGACGGCACCCACGTGCTGGTCGCCGGTGACGAGGTGGAACCCGTCGGTGAGCAGGACGTGGTGCCCGTCCGCGTGCCCCCGATAGAGGTTGAGACCGACCAGGCGGGCGACGTAGTCCGTGCGTGGCTGGGCGGTGACGGTGGCGACGTCGCCCTCCTGCACCACCTGCCCGTCCTCGATGATGACCAGCCGGTCGGCGAGGACGACGGCGTCGATCGGGTCGTGGGTGACCAGCAGCGTGGCGCCGCGGTGGTTGGCGAGGTGATGGTGGAGCTGGGCGCGGGTGTCGAGCCGGGTACGGGCGTCGAGGGCGGCGAGTGGCTCGTCGAGCAGCAGCAGGGCCGGTTCGACGGCGAGGGCCCGTGCCAGGGCCACCCGCTGGGCCTGCCCACCGGACAGCTGCCGGGGCTTGCGCCGGGCGTGGTCGGCGAGCCCGACCCGGGCCAGCCAGTCCGCGGCCCGCTGCCGGGCCCGCTGCCGGTCGAGGCCCTGTCGACGTGGCCCGAACGCGATGTTGTCCAGCGCGGTCAGGTGCGGGAAGAGCAGGTAGTCCTGGAAGACGACGCCGATCGGGCGCTGCTCGGGCGGAGTCCAGATCCGCCGGCCGGGATGATCGAGGTGGCGGCCGGCGAGGCTGAGGTGCCCGTCGGTGAGCGGGAGCAGCCCGGCGAAGGCCCGCAGCGCGGTCGTCTTGCCGGCGCCGTTCGGCCCGAGGAGAGCGACGACCTCGCCGGGGCGGATGGTCAGCGGCAGGTCGAGTCGGAAGGTGCCCCGGTCTACGACGAGGTGGGCGTCGAGCACCGCACGGCCGGGTGGTGGATCGCCGGGCGGGCTCGGATCGACGCCGGGGGAGTTCGGATCGGCGGTCATGAGCTGCCGAGCCAGCGGTCGCGGAGGCTGGCGAGGATCACCACCGAGACGGTGAGCAGGACGAGACTGAGCACGATCGCCGCCTCCAGGTCGGTTTCGAGGGCGAGGTACACCGCGAGCGGCATGGTCTGGGTACGGCCGGGGAAGTTGCCGGCGAAGGTGATGGTGGCGCCGAACTCGCCGAGCGCCCGGGCCCAGCACAGCACCGCTCCGGCGGCGATGCCCGGGGCGACCAACGGGAGCGTGACGTGGGTGAAGGTGGTCCACCGGCCCGCGCCGAGGGTCGCCGCCGCCTCCTCGTACCGGACGTCCGCGCCGCGTAGCGCGCCCTCGACGGCGATCACCAGGAACGGCATCGCGACGAAGGCCTCGGCGAGCACCACACCGGCCGTGGTGAACGGCAGGGTGAACCCGAAGGTGCTGTCGAGCCAGCCGCCGAGGATGCCCCGCCGGCCGAAGACGAGCAGCAGAGCCACGCCACCGACCACCGGCGGCAGCACCAGCGGCACGGTGACCAGGGCACGTACCAGCCGGCGGCCCGGGAAGTCGATGCGGGCGAGCAGCCAGGCCAGGGGCACTCCGAGGACGAGGCAGAGCAGCGTGGCGAGGGTGGCGGCCTGCACGGACAGCCGTAGCGCGGTGAGCACCCCCGGCTCGGTCAGGCGCTGGGGGAGGGTGCTCCACGGCGTACGGATCAGCAGACCTGCCAGCGGAAGTACCAGGAAGAGCAGGCCGAGGGCGGCGGGCAGCAGCAACGCGACGGGTACCCGACCGGTGCGCCTGGATCGTGGCGGTGGCGCGGACCGGACGGGCGCGACGGTCACCTGGTCAGGCCGGGGCATCGGCTACGGGGCCTGGAATCCGGCGGCGGCGAGGACGGCCTGGCCCGGCCCGGAGAGCACCTGCTCGACGAACGCCCGGGCGGCCGGCCGGTTCGGGGCGTTCCTCAGCACGACGATCGGATAGTCGTTGATCGCCCCGGCCGATTCGGGGAACTCGATGCCGTCCACGTCCTCGTCGGCGGCCCGTACGTCGGAGCGGTACACCAGTGCCGCGTCGACCTCGCCCAGCCGTACCTTGGACAGGGCCGCCTTGACGTCCTGTTCCAGCGTGACCGGGGTGAGTTCCGTCCCGGCGACGTCCAGGGCCCTTGCCGCCGCCGCGCCGCAGGGGACCTGTTCGGCGCAGAGCGCGACCTTGACGCCCGGCTGGGTCAGGTCGGCCAGGCCGTTCACCCCGCCCGGGTTGCCGTCCGGTACCGCGATCACGAGCTGGTTGCGGACGAAGATGCGCGGGTTGCCGTCGCCGTCGCCGGCGTCGATGACGGTCGTCATGTTCGCGGGGGAGGCGGAGGCGAAGACATCCGCCGGGGCACCCTGGTTGATCTGGTTCGCCAGGGCGGAGCTGCCGGCGAAGCTGAAGGTGACCCGTACGCCGGGATTCGCCGCCTCGAAGTCCTCGCCGATCCGGGTGAACGACTCGGTGAGCGACGCGGCGGCGAACACCGTGACGTCACCGGTCAAGGCACCACCCTGCGGTCGCGGGTCGGTGGTCTCGCCGCTGCCGCAGCCGGCAAGCGCGACCGCCGTCATCGCGGCGACCAGGGCCAGGCGTCGGGCCGTCACGAGCCGCTACTCCGGTCCGCGTTGGTCGGCGGTCGCTCCACGACGACAGTGGTCGACTTGATCACCGCGATCGCCACCGAGCCGACCGACAGTCCCAGGTCGTCGACGGCCTCGCGGCTCATCAGCGACACCACCCGGAACGGGCCGGCCTGAATGTCCACCTGGGCCATCACGGCGTCCTTGAGCACGGCGGTGACGATCCCCCGGAGCCGGTTACGGGCCGAGGACTCGTCGGCCCGGTCGACCGGGTCGTCGGCCTGCGCCCGGACGAAGGCGGCCAGATCGACACCGTGGATCAATCGATGTCCCTGCTCGTCGCGGGTGGCGGCGAGACGACCGGCATCCACCCAGCGCCGCACCGTGTCCGCGCTGACCCCCAGCAGCTCGGCCGCCTCGCCCATGCGAAACATCGTCACGGCGCTCACCCTACGCCATGCAGCTACGAGCCTGGAGAAGAGATCTCCTCGAATCTGCGTGCCTTACGTCGCTTATCGACTCGCAATTGCGGTGTTCAGCCGAGGTTGTCGGTGCTCGTCAGCGGTGGTCGCAGCGGTGGTGGAACAGCACCGAGTGCAGCCGGTCCAGTAGGTCCTGCTGACCGTCGAGCGGCGGGGTGAAGCAGAGCCGGTAACAGGCGGTCTCGTCACCGTCGGGAACGGAGACGAGCAGTCCGTACCGGTCGAGCCGCAGCGGGCACGGGAGGCAGTCGGCGGGCAGGTCGACCCCCGAGGCGACCAGCTGCCGCCGCAGGAACGGGTAGAGCTGCGGGCCGTGATGGTCGACCAGATCGACCAGGAACGGGCGTTCCATCGGTGCCACCGGATCGGGATCGGCGCTGCGATAGTCGGCGAGATCGATCGCGAGTTCGTCGTGCCGGCCAATCCACGAGCCGTCGACAACCGGGCCATCCGGCCCATCGGAGGCCGAGGGCGCAGAGGGTTGGTGGGCTTCGTCCGGCTCGGCCCGACGGGGGAGCAGCGTGACGCGGCTCGGTACGACCTCGACGATGACGGTGTCGTGGCCGACGTCGAGCAGGTCGGGATCGGGCAGGGTGACGGCGATCGAGTCGGCGGCGGCCCGGGCCGCGTTTCCACCGAGCGGGGTTGCCCGACCGCTCACCCGGACCTTGCCCCAAGCGGGCGAGAACGGCAGTGGTGGTTCGTCGGCGATCTGCACGCACACGTCGTGGGGCCTGGTGGCGAGCGGGTCGCCACGGTGACAGAGCAGCAGGACGCGACCGTCATCGTCGGCGCCGTGTCGTACTCCCGCGACGGCGGGCAGGTCTCCCGCCACGACGGTGGCCGGGTTGGTGCTGCTGACCAGAGTGCGGGCGAGTTCTGCTCGGCTGGGTTGCATCGAGGCTCCGTTCGTGGAGGTGGGTCGGGACGGCGGTGCTGCGTTACCGGTGGGCGGTGACGCAGGCCCGGCAGGACGGGTGGGCGCCGATCAGACGGGCCAGGTGCGCCGCCGCGTCCCGGGGTCCGTTGGCCGGGCTGACGAAGCCGATCCGCGCGTCCTGGTGGTGCGCCGGCAACTCCAGGCGCAGTACGATCCCGTGCCGGTCGAGTCGTAGTGGATGGACGGACCGGGCGTCGACGCCGAGGCCGGCGGCGGCCTGTCGGCCCAGGCGTCGCATCGCATCCGGATGCCGGTGCAGGTGGCGCAGCAGTTCGGCCTCGTGCGCGGCGAGTGGGTCGGGCCGCGCGTCGGCCAGTGCGTCCGGATCCACGCTGGCGTCGCCGTCGGGGTCGATGAGGTCGGCGCTGGCCAGGTCGAGCCGGGCGGTCACGTCGCCACCGCGGAGTTCGTCGAGGGTGAGCCAGCCGGTCAGGGTGGCGCGGGCGCGGACCCGATCGCGTACGGGAAACGGCACGAGATCGGTCAGCTCGATCTGTGCGGGTGTCTCGCCCAGGTCGAGCAACTGCCGGGCCACCTCGGTCCGGGCGGGCAGGGCGAGTCGCAGCCGCCCGTCGGCGGCGACGGTGTGCCGACCGACCAGGTTCGCGCGGTGCGTGGGGGTACGCAGGGTCAGTGACCCGGTGCCGGCGAGCAGCGTACGCAGCCGTTCCGCCGGGGTGCTGGTCGTCACCGCCGGGAGTGCCTTGCCCAACGTTCCCACCTCCGTTTAGGTTAGCCTTACCTTACTAGAGAGGTGATGATGAACCAGTCCCGCCCTAAGATCAAGCGCTCCCGCCGGCTCGGCATCCCGCTGACCCCCAAGTGCGTGCGCTACTTCGAGCGACGGCCGTATCCGCCGGGAGTTCACGGTCGCTCGCGCACCAAGGAGAGCGACTACAAGGTCCGCCTGCTGGAGAAGCAGCGCCTGAAGGCCCAGTACGACCTGCGGGAACGTCAGCTCCGGCGGGCGTTCGACCGGGCAGTGCGCCGCCCGGGCAAGACCGGCGAGGAGTTGGTGATCGACCTCGAGAGCCGTCTCGACGCGCTCGTCCTGCGGGCCGGCTTCGCCCGCACCATCTACCAGGCCCGCCAGGCTGTCAGCCATGGGCATGTGAACGTCAACGGCCAGCGGCTCGACCGGCCGTCCGCCCGACTGAGCCCCGGCGACGTGCTCGCGATACGCGAGGGCAGCCGCGCCAAGACGCCCTTCGTCGTCGCCGCGGCCGGCACCCACGCCCCGCAGCGCCCGGCCGCGTACCTTGACGTCGACCTGTCCGGGTTGACCGCGCGGCTGACCCGACTGCCGCACCGCGCCGAGGTGCCGGTCCTCTGCGACGAGCAACTGGTCGTGGAGTACTACTCGCGCTGAACCGTGGCACCGCCGCCCGGCCGGCTCCCCGCCTTCAGTGGAGGCGGCGCCGTCCGGGATCGGTGACCGGTCCCTGTTGGACCTCCTGCGCCGGGTCGGTGGCGGCGCTGTTTCACGAATATTTCGGATCGATCTCGGCCAAGGTCTTGACGATCTATGTTAGCGCTAACAGCATGGAGGCTCCCGTAACACTCGCGTCTGGAGCCTCGCCATGCAGGTGTCTGCCGGCCCTCCTGCCCCACGCCCGCCACGACGGATCCCACTGGTGACGGCCGGCATGCTGCTCTGCGCCGCCGCGATCTCCCCAGGTGGCGTGGCGCACGCCGCAGACGAGTGGGCACCTCCGTCGTCGTACACCTCGACCGACCGAGGGGACGGCACCTACAGCGTGCCGCTGCTGCGCGCCGACGTGCCGGACATCAGCGTGGAACGGGTGCCGGCGACCGAGAATGACGAGGGCCGCGACGTCTACTACATGATCAGCACGACGATGCACCTCAGCCCGGGTGCACCGATCATGAAGTCCTACGACCTCGTGAACTGGGAGATCGTCAACTACGTGTTCAACCGGGCGAGCGTCGGCGACTCGTTCTCGTTACGCAACGGGCAGAACTCGTACGGGCAGGGCCAGTGGGCCTCGTCGCTGCGCTACCACGACGGCGTCTTCTACGTCGCGTTCAACACCAACAACCTCGGCGGCGCGTACATCTACCGCACCGACGACATCGAGAACGGGGCGTGGCAGCGCACGGCACTGGGCCGGGGCCTGCACGATCCCTCGCTCTTCTTCGACCTCGACGGCACGCCGTACATCTTCTACGGCTCCGGCGGGACCAGCGCGGTACGGCTCAACGCCGACCTGACCGCGATCACCGCGGACTACCCCAACATCTTCACCGCGGGCGACTACGCCGGTCAGCCGTTCATCGGCGGGTTGTTCGAGGGAGCCCAGTTCTACCACATCGACGGCTGGTACTACGCGGTCATCATCACCTGGCCCTCCGGCCAGGGCCGGCAGGTCGTCATGTTCCGCTCCCGCGAACTGCTCGGCCGCTACACCGCGGCCGGCGGCGTGAACACCTACGAGGCGCGCGGCGTGCTGAACTCCAACGGATTCGCGCAGGGCAGCCTGGTGCCGATCGCGCGCGATGGCGGGACGACGGACTGGTACGGCATGTTCTTCCGGGACACGTTCCCGATCGGTCGCATCCCGGCACTCATTCCGGCCACCTGGTCCGACGGCTGGCCGACCTTCGGCGCCGACGGGGTGGTGGCGGTGGACGGCACCTTCGCCAAACCGATCCGGCTCAGCCCCGCCGAGGAACTGTTCGCCCGGCAGCAGAGCATCGTGGTCTCCGACGACTTCGCCAACGACGCGCCGCACAAGCCCTATCTGGACGAACAGTGGACGCCGCCGCCGGGAAGCGCGGAGGAGATCGCGCCGAACGGGTCGCGGCTGGACCTGGCGTGGCAGTGGAACCACGCCCCGGACAACCGGTACTGGTCGCTGACCGACCGCGCCGGATGGCTGCGACTCACCGCCGGCAAGGTCGTCACCGGCGACTACGTCTACACCAAACTCGCCAACCGCGCCGAACTGGCCTGGTTCGAGGAGGCCCGCAACACCCTGTCGCAGCGGACGTTCGGACCACGGCAGTCGGTAGAGACCAGAATGGACATCTCCGGGATGAAGGACGGCGACGTCGCCGGTCTGGCCGCCTACAACCGCGGTTTCTCGTACGTCGCGGTCAAGCGGACCGGTGGCGTCAACACCATCGGCGTGGTGAACCGGGGCCAACCGTTCGCGGTCGACCTGGACCAGGCGACGCTGGAGAACTTCCTGCCGAGCAGCACCGCGCCGCTGGGCGAGGCGACCGAGGTGCACCTGAAGGCGGACCTGGACTTCGCCTCGCCCACCGGTCAGCTCTGGACGACCTTCCACTACAGCCTCGACGGGCGTCAGTGGTCGCAACTGGGCAGCCGGGTCGGCCCGCAGACGCTGGACGGCAGTCTCGCCCATTTCATGGGGCACCGGGTCGGCCTGTTCAACTACGCGACCGAGCAGGCCGGCGGGCACGTCGACTTCGACCACTTCCTGCTCAGCGACACGCTGACGGCCCACGGCCGACCACTGGACACCAGCCGGCTGGACGCCGCCATCGCCTACGCCGGGTCGCTGGACGAGGCCGACCATCCCGCCGACGCCTGGGCCGTGATGCGCACCCGGCTGGCCGAGGCGCAGGCGGCGCGGGCCGACGGGTTCGGCACCCAGAACCAGATCGACGCACCCGAGCGGGCGCTGAGCTACCAGCTCGCCCGACTCGGCGTACTCCGGGCCGACCGGGTCGAGGTGCCGGTGACCGTCAACGCGCAGGCGCGCTGCGTCGGTGGCAGCGCGTACGTGGCCGTGCAGGCCCGTAACGACCACGACGCGCCGGTCGACATCGTGTTGGAGACCGCGTACGGCGAGCGGTCGGTGCCGGACGTCGCCCCCGGCGCCCACGCCTACCAGCAGTTCAACACCCGCGCCCCGGCGGTGTCCGCCGGCAGCGTGACGGTCCGGGTCACCGGGTCGGTCGACGGGCGCACGGTGACCACGGTGCGTACCGCGAACCACCCGGCCGCGGACTGCTGAGCCGCCCCTGCCCGACGACCAGGACGGCTGGACCGGCACGGGCCGGCCGTCGGTGCCGAACCCCCGGATCCACCGCAGTGATCAAGGAGGATGTCAGTGACACATCGCGTGCGAAGGGCGGCCCTACGTCGGGCCGCCGCTGTCGTCACGGTCGGGCTGATGCTGGCGACCGGGCTCGTCGCCGGGTCGCCGGCCCAGGCGGACGAGACCGATCTCGTCGTGAACGGCGGATTCGAGGACGGTCTCACCGGCTGGTTCGTCAACAACGGCAACGCGACCGACAGCGCTACTCTGTCGCTCACCGCGGACGCCCACGCGGGCTCGAACGCCGTGCTGGTCACCAACCGGGCGACCACCGGGTCCGGCCCGATGCAGGACCTCAGCGGCCGGGTGCAGGCCGGGCAGAGCTACACCCTGACGGCCCGGATCAAGTACGAGAACCCGAACGGGCCGGCGACCAAGCAGTTCTTCGCCACGATGCACTACGGCGCGGCGACCTACACCAACCTGGTCAGCGTCATCGCCACCAAGGGCCAGTGGGCGGAGTTCAACGGGACCTTCACCATCCCGGCCGGACAGAACGTCTCGACGGCCCGGCTGTTCTTCGAGACGCCGTGGACGAGCACCCCGTCGTCGGACCCCGAGGTGCATCTGATGGACTTCAAGCTGGACGGCGTGTCGGTGGTCGGTGCCGCGCCGCCGCCCGCGCCGTCGAAGACCATCGAGGTCGTCGGCAAGCTACCCGGCGAGCACAACCCCTTGATCGGGCACAAGTTCGGCGCCGACGGCTTCGGGTTCGTGCACGACGGCCGGGTGTACCTGTACCTGACCAATGACACCCAGGGCTACGCGCCTGACCCGGTCACCGGGGTCTCGCCGGGCATCAACTACGGCGACATCAACCAGATCACCGTGATCTCCACGACGGACATGGTCAACTGGACCGACCACGGCGAGATCCAGGTCGCGGGCCCGAACGGGGTGGCACCTTTCACCGCCAACTCCTGGGCCCCCGGCATGGCCAAGAAGGTGGTCGGCGGTGAGGAGAAGTTCTTCCTCTACTACGCCAACAACGGTAGTTCGAGCAACGTGATCACGGGCGCCTCGCCGGTCGGTCCATGGACCAGCGAGCGGACGAGCACGCTGATCGACGGCCGTACCCCCGGCGCCGAGGACGTCGCCTGGAAGTTCGACCCCGCGCCGCTTGTGGACTCCGACGGCGAGGCGTACCTCTACTTCGGTGGTGGGCCGGCGTCGACAAGCATGCCGCCGGCCGAGCGCTTCAACAACCCGAAGAACCTGCGGGTCATCGAGCTCGGCGACGACATGGTGTCGACCGAGGGTACGGCGGCGGTGGTGGACGCCCCGGTGGCCTTCGAGGCGGCCCAGGTGTTCAAGCGCGACGGCAAGTACTACCTGTCGTACTCGTCGCACTTCGGTGGCAACGACTTCGGTGGCAACCAGACCCCACTGCCCGGCTACCCCGGCGGCGGTCAGATCGGCTACATGATCTCCGACGACCCGATGGAATGGCCGAAGGAGACCTATGCGGGCGTGCTGTTCCCGAACCAGTCGCAGTTCTTCGGCGCCGGCACCGGCGGCAACAACCACCAGTCGGTCTTCGAGTACGAGGGCAGGCACTACTTCACGTACCACGCCCCGACGTTGAACAAGCGCATCAACGGCAGCACCACCCAGGGGTACCGCAGCCCGCACATCCAGGAGCTGACCTTCAACCCGGACGGCACCATCCAGCAGGTGGTGGGCACCTACGCCGGTGTCGACCAGGTCCGTGACTTCGACCCGTACCGGGTGTTCGAGGCGGAGACCTTCGGCTGGAGCAAGGGCGTCGCGACCGCCAAGGTCGACGGCGGGTCCGCGCAGTTCGGCGACGCAGCACCGAACCTGGTCGTGCGTGACATCGACGACGGCGACTGGACGGCGTTGTCGTCGGTGGACTTCGGTGACGGCGCCCGCAGCGTGACGGCGAAGGTACGACCGCTCGCCAGCGGCGGATCGATCCAGATCCGACTGGGCGAGGTCACCGCGCCGGTGGTGGCGACCATCCCGGTCGACGCGCCCCTCGGCGAGTGGACGGAACTGACCGCCGAACTCGACGGTGTCGCCGGCGTGCACGACGTGTACTTCACCTACGCCGGGCCGGAGGGTGCCGACCTCTTCGAACTGGACACCTGGGCCTTCGAGGCCGGGGCCGAGGTGCCGGTGACGGTCAGCGCCCAGGCACGGTGCGTGGGTGGTAACGCGTACCTGGCGGTGCAGGCGCGCAACGACCACGACACGCCGGTGGACGTGGTGCTGGAGACGGCGTACGGGCAGCGGTCCGTGACCGGGGTGGCACCCGGCGCCAACGCGTACCAGCAGTTCAACGCGCGGACGTCGGAGGTGCCGGCCGGGGTGGCGACTGTCCGGGTCACCGCCGACGGTGTCGAGGGCACCACCGTACGCACCGCCGAATATCCCGCTGCCGACTGTGGCGCCTGACCTGCACTTCATCCACTGACGACAACGGAGCAACGAATGAGCACATGGAATCGCAAGCGGTTGGTCGCAGCGGGGGCTGCGGGCGTCCTCCTGGTCGGGTCGGCGGTGGTGTCGTCGCCGGCCCAGGCCGAGCCGGGTGACAACGGCGAGGTGGAGGTCACCGTCGACATCGAGGAGATTCAGGAGCCGGGAGTGCTGGCGATGTCGATCGCCGGCGACTCGGTGGCGTTGACCGAGGACGGCTCGACGTTGCTGGTACGCCAGTTCGTCGGTGGATTGCCGACGGTCACCGTCACCGACACCCGCACGGCCGACGAGGCACCCGAGGGTGCGGCGTGGGCGGTGCTGGGCAGCGCTACCGATTTCGTCGGTAGCGCCGGTCAGGCGCCGATCGCCGCCGGGCATCTGGGCTGGAAGCCGCGACTGCTCGACGGTGGCGACACCGGACTGGTCAGCGCGGGCGAAGAGGTCGTCACGGTGTTGGACGAGCCGACGCAGCCGGGGAACAACGTGGGTCTGGTCGACCAGGAGCTGCTGGTCTCGACGTTCGAGTCGGGTGCGGTGGCCGGAGACGCGTACTCGGTCGACGCCGACCTGTTCCTGCGCACCCCGGCGGATGTCGCAGCCGGTTCGTACACCTCGACGTTGACCTTGTCTCTGTTCGAGTGACGGCCGGTGCGGTGGCACGCCACCGCACACCCGGGGGTCGCCGTACGGCGGCCCCCGGTCCGTACTCTCCGACCTCGAAGGACTGTGATGATCCGATTCCTGCCGCGGTGGGGGGCGGTGCTGGTCGCGATGTCGGCCATGGTGCTGCCCGCACCGGTCGCCGCGTCGGCGGAGCCGACCGATGCGACGGTGACCTGGGCGGTGCAGCCGGCGGACGCGCGGGGACCGGACGGCCGTCGGTGGATCGAGCACACGCTGGATCCGGGTACGGTGCTGACCGAGCACCTGGCGGTGCGGAACTTCGGCGACGCACCGGTGGTCTTCGCGTTGCAGGCCGCCGACGGCTACCTGACCGACAAGGGGCGGTTCAACATGCTGACCTCCGGCCAGGAGTCGGTGGACGGTGGAACCTGGATCACGCTGCCCGAGACGGTGACCGTCGGGGCGAAACAGACGACTGTGGTGCCGTTCACCATCACCGTGCCGCCGGACGCGACGCCGGGGGATCATCCGGCCGGTGTCGCGGCCACGGTGACCAGCACCGGGGGCACGGTGGCGGTGCAGAGCAGGGTCGGGTTCCGGGTGATGCTGCGGGCCAGCGGCACGGTCACCGCCACGGTCGCGGTCGAGGATCTCAGCGTCAGGTACGAGAGGTCGTGGAATCCCTTCGCCCCCGGCGATGTCCACCTGACGTTCACGGCGCAGAACAGCGGCAACGTCGCGGTGACCGGTGACGGCGTCGTACGGGTGGGCGAGCTGTTCGGCCTGGCCGGCCGGAGCGTGTCCACCGAGGTGCCGGAACTGTTGCCGGGCGACGGCCGGCAGGTCGAGGCCCACGTCGGTGGGATCTGGGGGCTGGGACGGCTCGCCACCACGGTCGAGGTGACCCCGACGGTCGTCTCCGGTGATCCGGCCGGCGCTGAGGTCCGGCCGACCACCATCACCGTGACCGCGTGGACGCTGCCCTGGCCACAGCTGGTCCTCGGCGTACTGATCGGCACGCTGCTGGTGGGCTGGCGGACCGTCACCCGCCGACGTCGTCGGAAGCTCGCCTGGCTGCTCGAACAGGCCCGTGCCGAGGGCCGCGAGTCCGTGCGCGTCGCCGAGTGATCAGGATGACAGCGGTGGACCACCATTCCGGTATCGGTCGGGACGACCAGAACTTTTCCCATCTGAACAAAAAGATGAGGACCTATTGCAGAAAGCGGCGTCATCGCGAGGATGATTCGATGCGTCATCTCCCTCGGGCTCACGGCCGCGTCGCCGCCGGTCTACTCGCTCTGGCCCTTGCCGCCAGCGCCGTCCTCCTCGGGACCGCCACGCCCGCCGCGGCCCACGGCACCCTGGCGATGTCCACACCGGCCGAGGGTGCCACCGTCGACGAAGCCGTGACGGCCGTGCAGCTCTACTTCACCGAGCGGGTCCGCGAGGACGCGTACTTCACCATCACTGCGCCGGGCGGTGCTCGGGTCGACAACGGCTGGACGCACGGCGAACCCCGCACACTGGACCGTCCGGTGCGGGAGTACTTCCTGGTCGACGGCGTGTTCGAGCCGCGCGAGTACACCACCGGTTTTCCCGCGGTGGTGGCCCTCGCCCACCTGCCCGCCGCCGGCCAGTACTCGGTGAGCTACCTGTCGGTGGCCTCGGACGGTGACCCGGTACGCGGCACGGTCACCTTCCGGTACACCGGTAAGCCGACGGCCGCGCCACCGGACTGGCAACCGCCCACCGGTCAGCCGGATCCGTCGCTGCTCGCCGCCGCCGAGCAGCACGGAGACACCGGATCGCAGCAGCCGGCCGGCGAGACCACCCCCGTCGCCCCGACGGCACCCGTCCCGTCGGTCGCCGCCGCGCCGCCCACCTCGGACGACTCGGACGGCATCGGCCCGTTGAGCTGGGCCGCCGTGGTCGTGGTAGTGGCCGCGGTCGCCGGCTTCTTCGCCTGGCAGCGCCGTCCGGCCCGCGTCGAGCGGAGTCGCAAGGCGGTACGCCGGTCCGCTGCCAACCGACCTCGCGCCAAGCCGACCACAAAGACCAAGGGGCGGCGTGCCACGGGTGGTGGACGCACGGCGGTGGTCCCGGCCGCTCGGCGAGGCGGGAAGGCCGCCACGGTGCCGGCGGCGGCCCCGGCTCAGCGCGCGGTGGCCACCACCACGATGGCGACCGGCGAACCTGCGGAAGCCGCCGCACCGATCGTCCCCGAGACACCGGCAGACAGATCCGCGTCGACGGGCGGGTGGCACCGCTTCGGCGACACGCGTCTCGCGTTGCTGGTCGGAGGACTCGTCCTGACGCTGCTGGCCGGGTTCGCCCTCGGCCGGATCGGCACCGCCGACGAACCCACCACCACCGCGCCACCACCCGGCGCGGCACCGGGCGGTGGCACCAGAGACGCGGCGCAGGCGGTGTCGGCCGGCGACGGACACCAGCACGGGCCGGGAACCGGCCCGCACTCACATCCGGGTGACGGCCAGGACCAGGCCACCGGTACGACGGTCAGCGTCGCCGGGTACACGCTGAAGCCGGTGCTGCGCTCCCAGGCGGCCGGCGCGACCAGCGACTACCGGTTCCGGGTGGTGGGGGTCGACGGGCAGCCGGTGACCCGCTTCGCGGTGGTGCACGACAAGCCGCTGCACATGATCGTGGTCGGCCGTGACCTCGGTGGATACCAGCACCTGCACCCGACGATGGCGGACGACGGCACCTGGAGCGTGCCACTGAAGCTCACCCGACCCGGCGGCTACCGCATCTACGCGGACTTCACCGTGACCACGGCTGACGGCAAGGGGTTGCCGCTGGTGCTCGGCGTCGACCACGAGGTGCCGGGCAACTACCAACCGGCCGGGCTGCCCCCGCCGCAGCCGCAGACGACGACCGGTCCGTACGCGGTGTCCATGGCCGGCACGCCCACCATCGGGATGACCGTTCCGCTGACCCTCCGCGTCGACCACGACGGGGCGACCGAGCCGGTGCAGCTGGAGCGTTACCTGGGCGCGTACGGGCATCTGGTGGTGGTGCGCGAAGGTGACCTGGGTTTCCTGCACGTCCATCCGGAGCCGGAACTGGTCGACGGCGCGGTGAAGTTCTGGCTGACCGCGCCCAGTGCCGGCCGTTACCGGGCGTTCTTCGACTTCCAGGTGGACGGGAAGGTGCACACCGCGGCGTTCACCATCAATCTGGCCTGACGTCCTCGTCCACCCGGACATCCGCCGGCACCGGATCACCGGCCGCCAGGGCAGCGCCACGAGGGGTGTGCCAGTAGAGCACCTCCCGCCCCGAGCGGCGTTTGGTCACCATGCCCGCGTCGAGCAGCACCCGCAGGTGGTCACCGACCGCGCCCAGGGACAGCCCGGTGAGCGCGGCCAGGTGCGAGGTGCTCAGCGGCGTGCCCAACCGGATCAGGATGGCGGCGCGGTTCGGGCCGATCAGCCGGTCCAACCCGTTCGGCGTGGGCGGGGACACCTCGGCGAGGATGCCGCTGGCCGGGTAGACGATGCCGAACCGGTCCTGGTCCCACACCACCCAGCCCTTGGCGCAGTGCGCCGGGACGAACACCAGCTGTGCGGCCCGGTCGAGCGGCAGCGGCGCGGCGGGGTGGTCGTTGACCTGGAGCCAGCCGTCGCCCAACCACCGCATCCCGGGGTTGAGGTCCGCGAACAGGCCCGCCCACCCGTGGGCGCTCAGTCGCGAGGTGCGGGCCACCACGTCGGCCCGCAGCCGGCGTTCCCGCTCCGGCCACTCCGGGCGCACCGTGTGGGTCCAGACCCAGTCGAGCAGGTGCACCACCTGCTCGGTCAGACCGTCATGGCACAGCACCTCGGCGAGCGGTCCCGGCCGGGTCGCCCGCAGGTCGGCGCGGATCCGCTCGTCGGAGCGGGCGGCGACGACGGCCAGTTCCTCCGCGAAGGTCGGCGACGCCGTCGCGGGCGGCAGAGTGAGGAAATCAGCGATCCACCGCGGCGCGAAGGCCGCCGTCAGCAGCGCCGGAAGCACCGGCCGCCGCGCCAGCATCCGCCGGTACGCCCCGAGGTACGGCCGTTGCCAGGAGTGTTGCCACGGGTGCCTGGGGAGGTGCAGCGCCTTCAACGCCGCCACCGTGTCCGTCATCGGCGAGATGACGAAGCGACTGCCCGCCAGCAGATCCACCGGCACCCGCCACAGCGACATGTTTCGCCCCCAGCCGTAACTCTACGCCGCCCGCGTCGACGCCCCGACGATCGTCGGCGTGAGGACGTACTCGGAACTGTTCGCCGTGACCGAATTCCGCAACCTCTTCGTGGCCAACTGCGCCGGCATCGCGGCGCACACCACGTCGGCGCTGGCCCTCGGTTCGCTTACCTACGCCGTGACCGGTTCGGCACTGCTCACCGCGCTGAGCATGTTCGGCGCGCCGCTGGCCAGCGTGTTCGGCAGCCTGACGCTGCTCTCGGCGGCCGACAGCCTGCCGCCGCGCCGGGCGCTGACCCTGGCCGCGCTGGTCGGCCTCGCCGGTGCGGTGCTCCAGGCCGTGCCCGATCTGCCGCTGTCGGTGCGCTTCGTCGTGATCCTGCTCGTGGCGTACGTCGGGTCGGTCACCGGCGGTGCCCGCTGGGCGTTGATCAATGACATTCTGCCGGCCGACGCGTACGTGCTGGGCCGGTCCACGATGAACGTGAGCGTCGGCGTCATGCAGATCGCCGGCTTCGGGGCGGGCGGTCTGCTGCTGGTCTGGTTGAGTCCCTACCAGGTGTTCCTGGCCGCTGCCGCGCTACGCGCGCTGGCCGTGGCGGTCACCTGGTTCGGGTTGCGGGAGCGGCCGGCGCGGGCCGGTGAGCGGACCTCGACCGCCCGCACCATGCGGATCAACCGGGAGCTGTGGTCGGACCCGGGACGCCGGTCGCTGTATCTGAACCTGTGGCTGCCCAACGGACTGGTCGTCGGCTGTGAGGCGCTGTTCCTGCCGTACGCGGGGGACCGGGCCGGTTTCCTCTTCGCCGCCGGTGCCCTGGGCATGCTCGCCGGCGACGTGCTGGTGGGGCGGTTTCTGCCGGTCGCGGCGCGGCAGCGGTACGTGTTGCCGCTGCGGCTGCTGCTTCCCGTGCCCTACCTGGTCTTCCTCATCCGTCCGGAACTGCCGCTGGCGATGCTGCTCGCCCTGGTCGCCTCGGTCGGGTTCGCGGTCTCGTTGCCGTTGCAGGAGCGGCTGATCGCCTGCTCACCGCCGGAGACCCGGGGCCAGGTGCTGGGCCTGCAACAGAACGGAATGCTGGCCGGTCAGGCGGTGTTCGCGGCGCTGGCCGGCTCGGTCGCCGACCTGCTGCCGACCCACCGTGCGGTGGCCGTGATGGCCGGATTGTCGCTGGTCACGACGCTGCTGCTGACCCGGGGCCTGCGGCGGACCGCGCCGCCGCCGGTCGGATGCAACCGACCGGCGCCCGCCGACGTCCGATCGGCATGAGCATTCGTCGAAGCGGGCGACTCGCGGTCGTCCCTCTGCTGTTGCTGACGTCCGCGGCCTGCGGCCAGCAGGCCGGTGGCACCGGGCCGGGAGAGGCGGACTCACCCGAGCGGTCCTACTCCGCGGACGCGGTCGTGTTCCGGATGGAGCACACCGGGGGGTTCGTCACGCCGGCCATGCTGGCCACCCGCCTGCCCACGGTCAGCGTCTACGGTGACGGCCGCGTGATCACCCAGGGGCCGGTGCCGTTGATCTATCCCGGTCCGGCGCTGCCCAACCTTCAGGTGGGCACGATCAGCGCCACCGAGGTGGCGGAACTGCTCAAGGCGGCCCGCGCCGCCGGGGTGGGCGGCCCGGCGGACCTCGGCACGCCGCCGGTCGCCGACGCGCCCACGACGCGCTTCACGATCCTCGGTGACAATGGCGTCGAGGAACTGGAGGTCTATGCCTTGGCCGAGTCCGGCGGGGCGCAGACCGGGCTCACCGCCGACCAGCGGGCGAAGCGGGACACCCTGCGGGAGTTCGCCGACTCGCTGACCGCCGGATCCGGTCCGCTCGCCGCCGCACCGACGGACACGCAGCCGTACGTGCCGACCGCCGTCGCCGCCGTGGCCGAGCCCTGGGTCGCCAACGCCGACGCCGGCGAGCAGCCCGAGGTGGCCTGGCCCGGGCCGGCGCTGCCGGGTGCCGAACTCGGTGAGGGCCTGGGTCTGGGTTGTGTCACGGCGACCGGTGACGAGGCGAAGCAGGTGCTCACCGCTGCGGCGGCGGCGAACGCAGCCACCCCGTGGGTCTCGGACGGCAAGCGGTGGACGGTGGCCCTGCGACCGCTGCTGCCCGACGAGACCGACTGCGGCGACCTGGCCACCAACCGCTGATCCCGGCTCCGGGCGGCCGTCGACCGGCCGCCCGGACTGTCCGGCGGGCTGGTGGCGGCGGCCGGCTAGGCTGCCGCGCGATGAGCAAGCGGCACGCGGGAAACGCAGGAACGCTGTCGCGCATCCTGGTCTACGGCGTCCACGGCTCCGGCAAGTCCACCCTCGCACAGCGGCTGTCAGAGCGGCTCGGGCTGCCCTGGTACCCGGTCGACGACCTGCTCTGGGAGCCCAACTGGGTCGAGGTGCCGGTGGCGCGGCAACGCAGCCGGATCGAGGCGATCTGCGGCCGGGACCGCTGGATTCTCGACGGGGCGTACCACGGCTGGCGGGACGTGCCGTTGGCCCGCGCGGACCTGGTCATCGGTCTGGACTACCCGCGCGGGCTGTCCTTCCGTTGGTTGCTGCGGCGTACGCTGCGCCGGCTGTCGACCGGGGAGGAGATCTGCAACGGCAACCGTGAGTCGCTGGGCAGCGTGCTGTCCACCGAGTCGGTCCTGGTGTGGCACCTCACCGAGTTCGGCCGGGAACGGCGTCGACTACGGGCCTGGCACGCCGACCCGAGCGGGCCGCCGGTGCTGCTGTTCGAAACTCCGGAGGCCCTCGAACGCTGGCTGGACGGCACGCCGTCCCGGTGACGGTCGGCGTACGGCGGCTGCGGTGGCGTCCCAGCCAGGGGATCACCGCCGCGGCGGGACGGACCCGACCGGCGCTACGGTGGGCGGATGGACGAACTCGTGGCGCTCTACCTGGAAGGTGACATCTCGGGAACCGTCACCGGCACCGCGCCACGCAGTGCCGTACGGGCCGGCAACCTGCCGCACGCCGCGACGGCGGTGCTGCTGCGGGACGAGCAGGACCGCGTATACGTCCACCGCCGTACCGACACGAAGGACGTCTATCCGGGCATGCACGACGCCTTCGCCGGAGGTGTCGTGCTGGCCGGCGAGGATCCGTCCGAGGCGGCTGCCCGGGAACTCACCGAGGAACTGGGCGTCACGAACTGCGAGATCCGGCCCTGCCTGCGGTACTGGTACGCCGATACGCGCACCAACTACCTCGCGTACGTCTTCGAGGCCCGCTACCAGCGGCACCGCTGCGGCCCGGTGGTGCATCAACCCAGCGAGGTCGCCGAGGGCTGGTGGCTTGACCTGGCCGAGCTGGTCGCCCGGCTCGCCGACCCGTCCTGGCCGTTCGTCCCCGACGGGCGGGTCACCCTTGATCACTTTCTGCGGCAGGTGCCGCACTAGCCGGGTCGAGCTTGGCCAATCGTCGGGACGACGGCGGTCGCAACGATGAAGATGGGCACATGGGGCGGTTCCTCCGAGGGCGCGTCGAGACGACCACGGAGACGCATCGGACGACGCGGTACGAGATCTTCTTCGATCTGGTGTTCGTCTTCGCGCTGACCCGGATCACCGCCTACATGGCTGATCACCCCTCGCCACTGACCCTGCTCAAGGGCCTGGTCGTCCTGCTGCTGCTGTGGATCTCCTGGCTGATCTACTCCTGGCTGGGCAACCAGGCCCGTGCCGACATCGGGCTGATCCGGGCCGGCACCACCGCCGTCATGGGGCCGATCTTTCTCATCGCCGTGGTCATCCCGAACGTATGGGAACCGAGTTTGGCTTCGCGTCTGATCCTGGTGCTGTCGTACCTCGTGGTGCGGGCGGTCCACCTGGCGCTCTATCGCCGGGCGGCCGAGGGCGACCGGCGGCTGCACCGCACGTTGCGCATCTACACCGTGACCACCGCGCTGTCCTGGATCCCACTGGTCCTCGGTGCCGTCTTCGGCGGTGACGCGCAGTTGCTGCTCTGGACGGCGGCGGTCGCGGTCGACTTCGCCGGCGGACTGGTCGCCTCCATGCTGAGCGGGTGGCCGTTGCACAGTTCGGAGCACTTCGTCGAACGGCACGCCCTCGTGGTGATCATCGCGCTCGGCGAGACGTTGATCTCGGTCGGCGCCGGCATCGGATCCGAAATGATCAACGTGCCGACCGTGCTGGCCACGCTGTTCACGCTCGTCGTCACGGTCTGCCTGTTTCGGCTCTACATGCTGAACTCGGAGGCGGCGGGTGAGGTGCTGATGACCGAGCGCGGGCCGCGACGCGACCGGCTCGCGGCCAACGCCTACAGCGGCGGGCATTTCGCGTTGGTCGCCGGAACGATCTACCTGGCGCTCGGCATCCACGAGGTGATCGCCCCGCTGGCGCGTCATCGGCCCTGGCACGCCGCCGAGGCGGGCCTGGCCTGGATCTCGGCCGTCGCGCTGTTCGGCGGGGTCGCGCTGTATCTCGCGGGCGAGGTGCTGTTCCGTGGGCTCAGCGTCCGATCGGTGTCGCCGGCGCAACTGCTCGCGCCCGTGGTGGCCCTGGCCCTGCTGCCGGCCGGACGGTACCTGCCCGGCCTGGCCGCTCTCGGCCTGCTCGCCACCTTCCTCGTGGTGCTCGTCGGCTACGAACGTGTCTTCGGCGCCGGTCGTGCCGCCCACCCTTTCGTATCAGAAGCCGAGGGCGGTCCTTCCGCCGACCACCGGTAGGTGCAGCTCACTGTGGTGCGGTGCGACTCGTAGCCGCGTGCCGCCCAGCGGAAGCAGGGTGTAATCCTGATCGCTGGAGAAGATCACCAGACCGATCCGGTGGCCCGCCGGGAAGACGTGATCCTTGGGCTCCAGGGTCCACCGCAGGTCGTACAGCTTGCCCTGGCGCAGCGGGTAGGTGCGCGAGACGCTCCGGCGGTTCTGCGGGTCCATCCAGCCGCGGGTCACCACCGTCGCTGCGGCGGTCGAGCCGGCCGGCCCGTAGTCGACCAGGTAGGCGGTGAGGTTCGCGTCCGGCTTGTTGTCGATCGCCAGCCGCAGCCGCAGCTCCGGACGGCCGGACACGCGGACGTCGCGGGGCAGCGTGGGAGACAGGTAGGCCAACCGGTGCGGGCTGGCCGTTTCCGGGTCGGCGACCAGGGTGTCCGGGTGGATGGTGCGCCCCTCGTCGACGAAGCGTTGCTCGACGGCGCGCTTCGGCGCCAGGGCGGAGGTGAGCGTGCCGACCGTGGTGGCCTCGGTGGCGGCCAGCCGCAGCGCGACCTCCCGACTGCCCGGATCGGGCCAGTTGGCGTACGTCGTGTACGCATCGTCCTCGCGCTGCACCACGGCCGTCGGTTCGTCCATGATCCCGTTGGGCACCTGCCACAGCCAGTGGTCGAACCAGCGGTTCTCGGTCTGCTTCCACGTCCAGGTCCGGCCGTCCGGCAGGGTCACCGACGCGGCGTTGCCCGGGCCACCGTGCCCGCCCTGGTGCAGCCAGATCTTGCGCGGTACGCGGTGCCGGGCCAACTCGGCCCACCATCCGGCGAAGTGCTCGGTCTTGACGTTCCAGTCGTTGAGGCCGTGCACGACGAGCACGCTGGCCCGCACCTTCCGCGCGTCAAGGTAATCGCGGTCGCGCCAGAACGCCGAATAGTCACCGGTGACCCGGTCCTGCCGCGCGGTCAGCTCCGCGATCTCATCGGCGCAGCGACCTTCGGCCCGGGTCCGACCGGCCGTGAACCCGGCCAGCACGTCGGTGTCCTCACCCTGGTACGTCCCCGGTGCCACCACCAGGCCGTTGGCGCGGTAGTAGTCGTACCAACTGCTGATGGCGGCCACGGGCACGATGGTCCGCAGCCCCGGGACGCCGGTGGTGGCCACCTGGTTGGGCAGGGTGCCGTTGTAGGAGACACCGGTCATGCCGACGGCCCCGGTGGTCCAGCCGGCGGTGACCGGCGTGCCGGCCGCGTCGTAGCCCTTCGCCCGCCCGTTCAGCCAGTCGATCACCGCCCGGGTGCCGAGCGTCTCGGCCCGGTCGCCGCTGGTCGGGCAGCCGTCGGAATCGCCGGTGCCGACGCTCTGCCCGAGCACCACCGCGTAGCCCCGGGGCACGTAGTAGTCGTCGAGTGAGCCGGGCAGGTTGGCCTTCGTCACCGCCCGCTGCACCGTCAGGTCGGACGTCCGTCGGCCGGACCGGCGCTCGACGCCGTTCTGCGGCAGCTCGTCCACCAGCACGCTGGGGTAGGGCACGTCGTACCAGACGTCCTTGCGGTACGGGCTGTGCTCGAAGATGACCGGCACCTTGAATCCCTCGGTGGCGGTCTCCCGAGGCCGGGATATGTCGATCGCCACCCGGTCGAGGCGGCCGTCGTGGTCGGTGTCCACAGTGGTCTGAACGTAGACCCGCTCCTCGATCGCGTCGGCGAGCGAGAACACCGGTTGGGTCATGCCATCGACGACCACGATGCCCGGTGTGGCGGTGGGTGCGGTCCGCGCCGCCGCCGGAGCCGCGTGCAGCGCCAGCGTGCCGGACAGACCGATGCCGAGCAGTGCCAGCAGGTAGGGGGACCGACGCACGGCGTCTCCCTTCGGAGTTTAGACATTTACACCTTGCGATGTTATCGCTCACTGACTACGTTTCGGAGGCAGGAGCGAAGGGCACGCTCCGACGTCCCCCGCCCGGTCGGAGACCAGGCGAGCCGAGGCGCGTTGCGCCGGCTGACGGGTACTGCGGGCCCCGTGCGGGACGGGTTCACGCCGCCGGTCCAGGGCGGCTGACGGTACGTCGCGGGAGCCGTGGCACACGCCGAGCATCGCCGCTCCGGGCCGCCCACCTGATCTGACAGCCCGAGCCGGTGTCGCACCGTACCCAGGCGCATACCCCGCGGTACGCCGGCCGTCCCCGGCGCCGCCACCAAGGCGATGCGCCGTACCGCCGCGCGTCCACAGCGGGCGCGGAATGGAGTCACGATGTCCAGGCGTAAATCGATTCTCGGACCGGTCGCGCTCGCGGCCCTGATGGTGCTGGCCGCCGCCGGTACGACGCTGAGCGCGAACCCCGGCAGCGTCCCGGCCGCCCAGTCGGGCATTCTGGCCGCGACCGCCGGCTGCGGCAAGGCGCCCACGCTGCGCAGCGGCACGCACACCATCCAGAGCAGCGGCAAGAACCGCAGCTACATCCTGCGGGTGCCGGACAACTACAACAACAACCACCCGTACCGACTGGTGTTCGGGTTCCACTGGCTCAACGGCTCGGCGACCGACGTCGCCACCGGCCAGACCGTGCAGCGCGACACCTGGGCCTACTACGGACTGTTGCCGCTGTCGAACAACAGCACCATCTTCGTCGCGCCGCAGGGCCTCAACAGCGGCTGGGCCAACTCCGGCGGCGAAGACGTCACGTTCGTCGACGACATGCTCCGTCAGATCGAGGGCGACCTCTGCGTCGAGACCACCCAGCGCTTCGCGCTCGGGTTCAGCTACGGCGGCGCCATGAGCTACGCCGTCGCCTGCGCCCGGCCGAACATCTTCCGCGCCGTCGCCGTCTACGGTGGTGCGCAGCTGAGTGGATGCAGCGGCGGCACCCAGCCGGTCGCCTACTTCGGGGCACACGGCATCCGCGACAGCGTGCTGAACATCTCCAACGGGCGGTCACTGCGGGACCGGTTCGTCCGCAACAACGGCTGCACCGCGCAGAATCCGCCGGAACCGTCGCAGGGCAGCCTCACCCACCGCAGCACCACCTACTCCGGCTGCGCATCCGGCTATCCGGTGGTCTGGGCGGCGTTCGACGAGGGACACATCGCCGCACCGCAGGACGGCGCACCCGGTGACAGCGGCTCCCGGACCTGGCTGCCGGGCGAGACCTGGCGCTTCTTCACCCAGTTCGGCAGCGGCACCACCCCACCGCCGAACCCGACCACCCCGCCGCCGAACCCCACCACGCCACCCCCGAGCCCGACGACGCCGCCGCCCGGTGGTGGGGCGTGCCGGGTCGCCGCCGAGGTCAATGCCTGGAACAACGGGCTGACCGAACAGATCACCATCACCAACACCGGCAGCTCCACCATCAACGGTTGGTCGCTGGTCTTCACGCTGCCCGGCGGGCAGACCATCACCGGCGGCTGGAACGCGAGTTACTCACCGACCTCCGGGCAGGTGACCGCGCGGAACATGTCGTACAACGGCACCCTCGCCCCGAACGCGTCGGTCGGCATCGGCTTCCAGGCCACCCACACCGGCAACACCGCCGAGCCGAGTTCGTTCACCCTCAACGGCGCGACCTGCACCGTCAGCTGATCCTGTGGTTGGTTGGTCCGGGCGTGGATCCCACCCGGGGTCCGCGCCCGGCCCCTGCCTGCGCACCCGCGAATCGGCACCCGCCGTCGATCCGTCGTGCCGAGCCGGTCTCGCGCCGAAGATGACCCGGACGACAAAGCCCTATGCTCCGCACCGTGCCGCTGACCTTCCCTTCGCATCTCGCGCCGGTGCTGGCGCTCAAGTGGTGGCGGCCACGGTGGTTCGACGGTGTGGCGTTGAGCACCGGCGCGATGTCGCCGGACGTCGCCTATCTGGCGACCGGCCCGACCGGCCGAAGTTTCGCCGACACCCATTCCTGGCCGGCGCTGCTCTGGTGGTGCCTGCCGGTGGCGCTGGCGTACGCGGCGGTCTTCCGGTCCTGCGCCGACGCCACCCTGGCCCACCTGCCCGGCGAGCGTTGGTTCGGCTGGAGTGGGCACGATTCCCTGGCCCGGTGGTCGCACCGCTGGTGGATCACGATCAGCTCGGCGCTCCTCGGCGCGGCGAGCCACCTCGGCTGGGACTGGCTGACCCACACCGACGGCTGGCTTCGAGTGGTGTTCGGTCTCCAATGGTCGAGCGTTACGGACGTCGCCTGGTGGACGGTCTCGGATCTGACGAGCACCCTTGTCGGTGGTGTGCTCGTCGTCGTACTTGCCGTGCGCCTCGGCCGGCGGGAGGCGGCGAAGGCCGGCGTCGGTCGGGTCGCACCGTCGTTTCGGCGTCCGGCGCTGTTCTGGAGCGTCGCCGCGCTGGTGTCCGCCGCCGGAGTGGCGCTCGTGCCGCTGCTGCCCGGTGCAACCATCCTCGCCGCGACCATCGTCCGGTCGCTGCACGTCGCTGGTCTGGCCCTGCTCGCCGGCGCCATCGCCGTCCGGATCCGGTCCCAGCGCTCGGGTGCGGGTTACCCGGGCGCGCCAGGTGACAGCGGCAGCGCAGGCAGCACCAGCACCAGCCGACCCGCCGCGGTCAGCGGACCGGCTCGATCGGGAAGTGTCCGCGGCGCCACTGCCAGTGGCGGCCAGCCTTCAGATGGTCGATGACGGCGCGTTGCAGCGCGGTGTCGCGCGGCAGTTGGTCCAGCGGTGTGGTCAGGGTACGGAACACGAACCGCACCACTTCGACGTCGGCGTCGAGTCCTTCCGGTTCCTGATAGGGCTCCAGCTCGAAACGTCGCTGGAAGCGGACGATGTTGGATTCCTCGGGCAGGTACTCCCGCAGCTGCGGGTCGAGCAGCCACGAACCGCAGGCGAACGACGTGTAGTGCTCGTCGGGGAAGTGGCGCGGGAAGAACACCCGTGCCTCGTCGAGGGACGCCTCGACCGCTTCCGGGGTCAGCGACCCCGAGTCGGGGATGTGCAGGTCGATGGCGGCGCCGCCGCGATGGTGCTGAAGCCGACCCAACTCGTAGACCGCGCCGCGCGAGTGCAGCGTCAGCCAGCTCTGCATGACCGACCAGCCCTCGCGATTCATCCGCCGGTCGATCGCGAGGTTGCGACCCAGGTCAGCGAGGGTCACCCAGGAGACGGCGTCGGGAACACCGTGGTCACGGTGGTAACCCCTGACCACGTCGACCAGGGCCAGGTACGTGTAGACGTAGAGGTGCCGCCAGGCGGGGCCCCGCTCGCGCGGCAGCGCCGGACCGGGCGGCAGCCATCCGTGACCCCCGAGATCCGCGCGGACCAGGGCGATCGAGCGGTCGAGCAGCCAGCGCAGCTCCGTGGTCCACTGCGTGGAGTCGGGGTCGGGCCAGCCCGCCATGATCTCGGCGGCGTCGTCCGGTCGTACGGCGAGCCGGTCGAGCAGCGCGGGCGCGTCGGCTCTGGCGGGCACCGGAGCCGACGGGTGCTCGCCGGCCAGCCGGTGCACACGGTCGATGTCCTCGACGGGCACGCCGAGCCGGGTGGCGATGTCGTCCAGATTCACGCGGACGACAGTAGCGACCGGTGCGGCCGCCGCAACAGGGCCCGGGCCCCGCGACGACCCGCAGCCCGCTCAGGGGTTGGGTGGCGTGACCGCGATGATCAGGTGGGCCGGCTGGTCACTGGCGTTGCGGTAGAGGTGGGCCAGGCGTGAGTCGAAGGTGACGGCCTCACCGGCGGTGAGGGTGTACGCCTCGCCGCCGATGTCGGCGACCACCTCGCCGCTGATGACGATGGCGCACTCGGTCGAGGGGTGCGCCCACGGCTCGGCCGAGCTGGCGTCGCCCGGGGCGAGATGGGCCTGGAGCACCTCCAGATCGCCGCGCCCCGGGGTGAGGCGCTCGTAGGTTATCTGGCCCGGGGGAGCGGTGAGCAGGCTGCGGCTGCCGGCCCGGCTGATGTGCACCGCCGGTGCCTCCGGCTCGGAGAACAGTTCGGCGATCGAGGTGTCGAACACCTGCGCGAGCTTGCGCAGGGTGGCCAGGCTCGGATCGGTCGCCCCGTTCTCGATCTGACTCAGCAGGGCGGGTGACACGTCGGCGGCTGTGGCGAGCTGCCGCAGCGTGAGGGAGTGCTGCTGGCGCAGGACGCGGAGCCGGTCACCGAGCATGTGAACCTCGATCCGATAACAGTGTGGCTAAAAATGTTTGACCAAGCTACACGGCCGTGTTTAGGGTGGTCAAACACGAGGGCGGCGTTGTTTGGTACTGGTGGACACGCCGCGTCCAGACATGAACCGGACGAATGCTAGTCCGGCTACATCCAACCCTGCGACGACGCACCCCGAGAACCCGACGCACCCCGAGAACCCGGAACACCGGCATTGGCCGTCTGGGCCCGGCCGGTGGTGGTGCCGCCGGACGTCGATGCCCCGCGGTCCCGCGCAGCGGGTCGCGCCATACGAAGGTAGGAACAGCATGTCGGTGTCCCCCCGCCGGCTCCGCGCCGGAGCGCTCGCTCTGGCGACGCTGGCCATCATCTCCACCACCGCCTGCACGGCCGGCGGCAGCGGTGGCAACGCGAACGGCGGCGAGGCCAAGACCCTCACCGTCAACACGTCGTTCGTGCTCAAGACCCTCGACCCTGGTCGCGTCTACGAAGCCACCGGCCTGACCGCCGTGCACGCCCTCTACGACACCTTGCTCACCTTCGAAGGCTCCGACGTCGGTACCCCCGTCCCGGCGCTGGCCGAGTCGTACGAGGCGTCCCCGGACGCGAAAACCTTCACCTTCAAGCTGCGCTCCGGAGTGACCTTCGCCGACGGCAGCCCACTCACCGCCGACGACGTGGTGTTCTCCCTCAACCGGCTGAAGAACATCAAGGGCAGCCCGGCGGTAACCGTGAGCGAGCTGAGCGTCAGCAAGACCGACGACAGCACCGTCGTGGTCACCTCGGCCACGCCGAACCCGAACGTGCCGGTGGTGCTGGCGATGCCGTCCACCGGTGTGCTCAACGCCGAGGTCGCCCGGGACAACGGTGCGAAGGACGGCGCGGACGCCGCGCAGGGCGACACCGCCCAGCAGTACCTCGACACCAACTCGATCGGCAGCGGGCCGTACGTGCTCAAGTCGTACGAGCCGGAGTCGCAGGTGGTGCTGGAGGCCAACCCGAACTACTGGGGCGACAAGCCGCAGTTCGAGCGGGTGGTACTGCGCAACATGGACGTGCAGACCCAGAAGCTGACCATGCAACGCGCCGAGAGCGCCGAGATCTCGCTGGACATCTCCGGCAAGCTGCTCGACGGCCTGCCGGAGAGCCTGCAAACCTCCGGCGTGCAGGACACCGTCTACTTCCTCTTCCTCAACGCCGACCCGGCGGTCTCGGCGGTGACCGCGAATCCGAAGTTCAACCAGGCGCTGCGTGCCGCCATCGACTACCAGGGCATCGCCGCGCTGTACGGCGAGGGTGCCGCTCCCGGCGCCGGCCTGGTCGCGCCGGCCTTCCCCGGCACCCTGCCCGCGAGCGAGGCGTCCACCCGGGACGTGGCGAAGGCCAAGGCGCTGCTCGCCGAGGCCGGGCTGACCAACCCGACGGTCAAGTTCAACTACCCGGCCATCACGTACAAGGGCGTGGACCTGGGCACCGTCGCCACCAAGGTGCAGGGCGACGCCGCCGAGGCCGGCATCACGCTGGAGTTGAACCCGCAGCCGCTGACCACCTTCCTCGACGAGATGCGCGGCGGCAAGTCGCCGCTGGGCTTCACCCCGCAGAGCCTCAACTACCCGGTCGCCGACTCACTGATCAACAACATGGCACCCGGACAGGCCACCGCGCTGCGCTCGGGCTGGACCGTCGAGCGGGCGGACCCGGCGGTCGTCGCCGCCGGCGAGAAGGTCACCGAGACCCTCGACCTCGCGGCCCGGGCCACCGCCATGCAGGAGTGGCAGCGGCTGATGAACCAGTCCTCCCCGTACATCGTGCTGGCCAGCAACTCCTCCACGGTGGTGGCGACCGCCGACCTGACCGGCGCGGACTACTCCGCCGCCGGCTGGCAGGTCGACGTCGCCGCGGTCGGCCGCAGGTAGTCGGAGCACCATGACGACCGTCCACAACGGCGAGCCGGGCGCGGTCACCACGACCGCGCCCCGGCCCCGCCGGTCCCACCCGCTGCTGGCCTTCCTGGCCAAGCGGCTGGCGATCACCGCCGGCCTGCTGCTGGGCGTCACCGTGGTGACGTTCGGGCTGGTCAACGTGGTGCCCGGTGACCCGGTCACCGCCAACCTGTCCGACCAGGCGCTCAACGACCCGGCCACGGTGGCCGCCTTCCGCGAGAAGTGGGGGCTGGACCAGCCGCTCTGGCAGCAGTACCTGCACTACCTGGGCAACCTCTTTCGCGGTGACCTGGGTATCTCCCAGCAGACCGGTCGGGCGGTCCTGGACGACCTGGTCCGGTACGTGCCGGCGACCCTGGAACTGGCCATCCCCACCATGGTGCTGGCGCTGGTGATCGGCACCGGGATCGGCATGCTCGCGGCCGTCCGCAACGGCCGGGTCACCGACCAGCTCGTGCGGGTGGGCGCCCTGCTCGGGCTCTCCACGCCGCCGTTCTGGCTGTCGCTCGTGGTGCTCTACGTCTTCTTCTACCAACTCGGGCTGGCGCCCAGCGGTGGACGGCTCTCCACCGGCTTCAGCCCGCCGCCGACCGTCACCGGCATGTACACCGTCGACGCGGCACTGGCCGGTCAGTGGGACGTGGCGTGGGACGCGGCCCAGCACCTCACCCTGCCGGTGCTGGTGCTGACCTCGCTCACGGTGGCGTTGCTGGTCCGCTTTGTCCGCTCCGCCATGTTGGAGGTGCTTCAGCAGGACTACATCCGGGCCGCGTACGCCAAGGGCCTGCCGGCCCGGGTGGTGCTGCGCCGGCACCTGCTGCGCGCCGGCCTGGTCCCGGTGGTCACCGTCTCCGGCCTGGCGTTCGCCTCGCTGCTGTCCGGGACGGTGCTGGTGGAGAGCATCTTCGGCTGGCCGGGCGTCGGCCAGTACGCCTACCGCAGCGCCACCGCCCTCGACCTGCCCGCGATCCTCGGTGTCAGCCTGTTCGTGGCGCTGGTCTACACGCTTGTCAACCTCACCGTCGACCTGCTGTACGGGCTTATCGACCCGAGGATCCGCCTGTCATGACGATGACCGCACCTGATCCGGTGGCCCCCGACCCGAAGGTGGACCGGGCGCTGACCCGCCGTCGATGGCTCGGTCGGCTGCGTGGCGGCTCGGCCGGCCGGCCGATCTGGCGACAGCCGATCGCCGTGGTGGCGCTGACCATTCTCGGCGGCTGGCTGCTGGTGGCGATCCTCGCCCCGCTCGTCGCCCCCTACGATCCGCTCGCCCAGAGCGCCGACACCTACGCGGCGCCGTCGGCGGCGCACTGGTTCGGCACCGACTCCCTCGGCCGGGACATCTTCAGCCGGGTCGTGCACGGCGCGCGGTTGTCGATCCCGCTGGCCCTGGCCATCGTCTCGCTGGCCCTGCTCGTCGGCGGCCTGCTCGGGCTGGTCGCCGGATACCTGGGACGGTTCGCCGACGAGGCGCTGATGCGGCTCACCGACCTGGTCTTCGCCTTCCCGCAGATCATCCTGGCCATGGCGGTCACCGCCGCCTTCGGCCCGAACACCCGCAACGCGGTGCTGGCCCTGGTCATCGTCTCCTGGCCGGTCTACGCCCGGGTCATCCGCAGCGCCGTGCTCAGCATGCGCGGCGACGACTACCTCAGCGCCGCCCGACTGCTCGGCGTCGGACCGGTCCAGGCGCTGCGCCGCGATGTGCTGCCCAACAGCATCGGCCCGGCGATCGTGCTGGCCACCCTGGAACTCGGCAACGCGGTGCTGCTGCTCGCCGCGCTCTCCTTCCTGGGGCTGGGGCCCCGCCCACCGGCCGCCGAGTGGGGCTCGATGGTCGCGCTCGGCTCCCAGGACCTGTCGATGTGGTGGGTCAGTGTCTTCCCGGGCCTGGCCATCCTCACCGTCGTGATGGCCTTCAACGTGCTCGGTGACGCGTTGCGCGACCGGCTCGACCCCCGCTACGCGAAGGGACGCTGAGATGGCGCCGCTGCTCGACGTCGACTCCCTCGCCGTGACCCTGCCCGGCCCGCGCGGGCCGCTGCCGATCCTGCACGACGTGTCGCTCACCGTCGACGAGGGTGAACTCGTCGGCATCGCCGGGGAGAGCGGCTGCGGCAAGAGCCTCACCGCACAGACCCTGCTCGGCCTGCTGCCGGCGGGGGCCAAGGTCACCGGAACGGCGCGGTTCGCCGGCACCGACCTGCTCGGCCTGGACAACAATGGCTGGCAGCGGATCCGGGGCGCGGGCATCGCCATGGTCTTCCAGGACCCGACCGCCGCCCTGCACCCGATGCTCACCGTCGGCCGTCAGCTCACCGAACACATGCGGGTGCACCTGCGACTGGACCGGCGGTCCGCGACCCGCCGGGCGGTGGAACTGCTCGATCAGGTCAGGATCCCCGACCCGGAGCGGGCCCTGCGCGCCTATCCGCACCAGTTCTCCGGCGGCATGCGGCAACGGGCGGCCATCGCCATCGCCCTGGCCGCCCGGCCCCGACTGCTGATCGCCGACGAGCCGACCACCGCCCTCGACGTCACCGTGCAGGCCGGCATCCTCGCCCTGCTCGACCGGCTGCGCGCCGAGACCGGGCTGGCCGTCGCCTTCATCACCCACGACCTGGGGGTGCTCAGCGCGTTGACCACCCGTGGCTACGTCTTCTACGCCGGTCGCGTGGTGGAGACCGGCCCCACCGGGGCGCTGCTCACCGCACCCACCCACCCGTACACTGCGGCGCTGCTCGGCGCCCGGCCGCACGGCACCCAGGCGGTCGGCACGCTACGACCCATCCCCGGCGCCCCGCCGGCGCCGGGTGAGGCACCGCCCGGCTGCCCGTTCCAACCCCGCTGCGGGTACGCCGAGCCGGCCTGCGGCATCGTGCCACCGCCCCTGGCTCCGGTGGCTGCCGACCGGTCGGTGGCCTGTGTGGTCCGCCCGCACCTGGAGGTGACAGCCCGATGACCGGCCTGCTGGACATCAGCGACGTCGAGGTCGAGTACCGTTCGCGCGGGCGGGGCCGGGTGCTCGCGGTCGCCGGGGTCAGCCTGGACGTGGCGGCCGGGCAGATCGTCGGCCTGGTCGGTGAGTCCGGCTGCGGCAAGTCGTCGCTGGCCCGGGTGGCCGTGGGGTTGACCCCGCCGAGCGCCGGGGTGGTCCGCTTCGCCGGGCAGCCGGTCACGCCGCTGGGCTGGCGGCGCCGGCCGGACACCGAGATCGGCCTCCAGATGGTCTTCCAGAACCCGTACGCCTCGTTGAACCCCCGGCGCACCATCGGCGCGCAACTGCTCGACGGCGTCCCGGCGACGGTGACCGGCGCGGCCCGCCGCGACCGGGTACGCGAGCTGCTGGACCGGGTCGGCATGCCGACCACCGCCGCCGAGCGGTACCCGCACCAGTTCTCCGGCGGCCAGCGGCAACGCCTCGCCATCGCCCGGGCACTCGCCCCGCAACCCCGCATGATCATCGCCGACGAACCGGTCACCGCACTGGACGCCTCGTCCCAGGCACAGGTGGTCAACCTGCTCGTCGGGCTGGTCCGCGATCTCGACATGGGCATGCTGTTCATCTCCCACGACCTCGCCCTGGTACACGAGATCGCCGACATCACCGCCGTGATGTACCTGGGCCGCATCGTGGAGAGCGCGCCCACCCGGGAGCTGTGGCGGAACCCGCGGCACCCCTACACCCGGGCGCTCATCGACGCGGTGCCCCGCATCGGCCCCACCCCGCGGTTGCCCGCCACCCTGGCCGGTGAGGTGCCCGACCCGGCGAACGCCCCCACCGGCTGCCGGTTCCGGCCGCGCTGCCCGCACGCCTTCGCTCCCTGCGGCGACCAGCCACCCACCCTCGACCTCGGCGGACGCAGCGCCGCCTGTTGGCTCAACGACCCCACGGTGGCCGCGGCCACCGTGCCCGCGAACTGAGGACGTCGTCAATGCACACCGCAACCGAACAGGTCCTGGTCAACCTCGCGCTGTACGACGGCGTCGCCGACCACCTCCAGCCCGACCGGGGTGTCTGGGTCGGCGCCGACGGGATGATCAAGGCCGTGGCAGCCGTCGACGACGTGCTCGGCGAGGCCGGCGACGTATCCGTGGTCGACCTCGGCGGCGACGTGGTGATGCCCGGCCTGACCAACATGCACGTGCACCTCTCCCTCGGGCTGCCCGGTCACCTCGCCGACACGGTGCACCGGTCCAACCTGGCCGAACTGGTGCTGCTGATGGCCGACTCGGCCCGACGCACCCTGCACGCCGGGGTCACCACCGCCCGGCTGGTCGGCGAGGGCCGCTACGCCGACTTCGCGCTGCGCCGGGGCATCGAGGCCGGCGCGGTGGACGGCCCCCGGATCTTCACCGCCGGACACGCGCTGTGCTGCACCGGCGGTCACGGCTGGGAGGCCGACGCCCTGGAGGCCGACGGCGCCGACGGCTTCCGGCGGCTCACCCGGGCCCAGATCCGGGCCGGCGCCGATTTGATCAAAGTCTGCATCTCCGGCGGGATCGCCGGTCAGTTCGAGGCGATCGACACACCGCAGCTGCTCGACGACGAGATGGCCGCCGTCATCCGGGTCGCCCACGACTGGGGGCGCAAGGTCACCGCGCACGCCGGCCCGGCCGACACCGTACGCCGGGCGGTCGAACTCGGCCTGGACTGCGTCGAACACGGCTACGAGCTGACCGACGAGGTCACCCGCCTGATGGCCGACCGGGGCGTCTGGTACGTGCCCACCATCGTGGTGAGCCGCTGCGAACAGTTCTTCCGTGACTCCGGAGTGCCCGGCTGGTTGATGGACCGGGCCCTGGCCGCCGGACCCCGGCACTGGGAGAGCCTCCAGCACGCCATCCGCAACGGGGTGCCGATCGCACTGGGCAGTGACATGCCGCCGCACGCGGGCTACGACGAGACCAGCGCGACCGTGCGTGAGCTGGAGTTCATGGTGGACGCCGGGATGCCGGTCGCCGACGCGTTGAAAGCCGCCACCATCCGGCCCGCCGAATGGCTCGACCAGGCCGACACGCTCGGCAGCGTCGAGGCCGGCAAGCACGCCGACCTGCTGGTGTTGCGGGACGACCCGACCCGTTCCGTCTCCGCGTTGCGCACCCTGCACGCGGTCATGAAGGGCGGCGTGGTGTACCGCGACGACCGCCACCGGCTCCGGACCTCCCAATGACGTTGTCAAGCCGCGATAGCGGCAGGCGGTACGGGTTGGTAGCACCGTCTGTCACGCAGGAGTGCCCACAGGACGTTGATTCGGCGGCGGGCGAGTGCGAGTACGGCCTGAGTG
>NZ_JAGPXQ010000026.1:0-79835 GCF_018070435.1 Micromonospora sp. C51
GGTTAGAGGTGCCAGGGGAGGGGGGTGGGGGGTAGGTAGCGGCAGGCGGTGCCGGTGGAGACCGTGGCACGCAGGTGGATGGCGAGGGGTGGGTGCCGCTGGTCGAGCCGCCGCAGGGTGTCGCGGATGCGGGCGGTGACCGTCTTGCGGGCCCGTTCCGCCTCGTCACCGAGCCGACGGGTACGACCGGCCAGCCCGGCGGCGGCCCGCAACTGGTCGATCAACGCCTGCCGCTCAGTGTCCAGCGCCGCCACCCTGCGCTCGTCGCCGCGCCCGGCCGCCAGATCAATCTCGTCGTCGAGCCGTGCCAGGTGGCGCCGGTAGCGGTTCTTCGCTTCGTCGTCGAGCACCTGATCGCCGCCCATCCGGCGGGCGGCGACGAGTTCCGGCCCGGCGGCCGGGTCGAGCAGCTCGACCGCGGGCACGTCGACGCCCGGGCTGCCGAGCAGCAGTCGCAGGTCGTGCAGCCCCTTGGCGTCGGGTAGGTGAGCCGTGCTGCCGTCGAAGGTGAGTCGCCAGACGGCACCGTCGCGCCGGAACTCGTACGCCGGTCCCACCGCGCCACCGTTGCCGGCCGTCCCGGCTGGCGCCGACCCCACCGCCGACTCGCCCGACCCCCACTCGCCCGCGGCCACTCCCGCCACCGGGCCAGCCGCCGTGACCGTCGCCGCAGTACCAGCTGCCGCTGGGCCCGCCGTCGCCGCGCCAGCCGTGGCCCGGTCTGCCGCCGCCGGCCTCGCCGCCCCGCCAACCGTGGCCGCACCCCCCGCCGACCCCGCCACCAAGCTCGCCGCCCCGCCAACCACCGCAGAGCCCGCCGCCGCCCCGTCAACTGTGGCCGTGCCCCCCGCCGCCGTTCCACCGGCAGTCGCCGGGCCGGCCGCCCCCGAACCGGCCATCGCCGAACCCGCCGCCCCCGAACTGGCTGTGGCCGAACCGGCAGCCGCCCCACCGGCCGTGGCCGAACCGGCCGCCGGGCTCGTCTCGGCGGACCGATCGGGTTCTTCGGTGGCCGGCGGGACCGAAGCGGCGGCGAGTCGGGCCAGGATCTGCGGCATGTCGAGTTCGCGGGCCTCGCGCTCGGTTTCGGCACGCAGAGCAGCGGCGCTCGTGGCGTCACCCGGGCCACCACGGGCGGCCAAGGCGTCGGCGAGCGCGGCCCGGGCGATCAGTGACCACGGGCGGGCACCCATCCGGTCGGCGGCGGCACGGGCGGCGGAGAAACCGGCGACGGCGTCGTCCCAACGCTGCTCGGCGACGTCGACCACGGCGAGCCAGTGATCAACCGGGCCGCTGAGGTCGCAGCCGTACAACGAGACGAGCCACTGGCCCCGGTACGGCAGCAGCGCCGCCCGGATCTCGGCGCAGCGGCTCGGATCGGCAAGCGTGGCCTGCGCGCGCAACCGCAACCACATCGGCGAGATCGACCCGGCGAACCGGGTGCCCGAGGCTTCGAGCTCCGCGCTGAGGTCGGCCGCCGTGCGATGGTCACCGCGCTCGGCCGCCGTGATCGCCCGCAGCAGGGCGAGATGCGGATGATCGGTCGCGGCGAGCCCGTCGAGCAGCGCGTCGGCGTCGTCGAGCCGGCCCCGCAGCAATTGCAACGCCCAGCGCAGATGGTGGCCGAGGAAGGCATGGTCGGCGTGTTCCCAGTCGTCCAGCTCACCGAGCTCGGCGTAGCACGTCTCGGCACCGGCGAAGTCGCCGCGGAAAGCGCCGATGATGCCGCCGTCGATGGCCGCCGCCATCTGATGCCGGGGCTTGCCGGTCTGTCGTCCACCGGTGACGAAGGCGGTGAGTTCGTCGAGATAGCGCGGGTCGCCGAGTTCCAGCAACGCCACCCAGCGCAGGGAGGTGGACCACAGCTCGGTTTCCCGGTCGCCGCTGCGACGCGCGACGTCGCGGATCTCGCCGGTGAGGGCGGCCCGGTCGGCGGCGGTGCCCAACCCCCAGGTGGAGTCGTGTCGCACCCACAGGCTGAAGGTGAGCGCCTCGTCGTCCCGCGTCGACCGGGCGAGCGTCTCGGTGGCGGTGATCAGGTCTGCTTCGAGGACGGCCGGCCCGGCGCTGTCGTCGGGTTCGCCGATCAGCCGCCGGTACGCCTCCCGCAGCAACGCCTCGCCGTCGATGCCGGGTACCGGCTCAAGCTGCCAGTGGCGACGTACGTTGAGCGCGAACCGGGCCAGCGTCGCCTGGTCGTCGACGGTCAGGGCCAACGCCGTGGCGTCGCTGAGCAGTTGGCGAGCCTCCTCCCGGGCGCCGCAGTGGAAGAGCTGATCGGTCAACGCCGTCATGATCTTCACTCGCTGGAGGTCGTCCCGGACCACCTCCAGCGCCCGCCGGAGGTGGACTGTCGACTCCTCCAGCGCCAGCCGGCACCTGGCGTCCCGCGCCGCGTCGAGCAGCAACTCGGTGACCCGGAACGCGTCCAGGTGGGCACCGGCCAGCCACGCGTGGCGGGCGACATCCGCCGGGATCAGCAACCGGTCCAGCGTGTCGTGCTCCTCCACGGCCCGCACCACGGCGGCGTGCCGCGCTCTGCGGTCGTCCTCGGTCAGTGCGTCGTAGAGCGTCTCGCGGACCAGGTCGTGCACGAAGGCGTAGCGGCCGTCGCCCAGGCCGAGCAGCAGTCGCGCGGTGACCGCGACCTCCAGCAACTCACCGACCCGGGTCGGCGGCAGACCGACACTGGCCGCGAGGACCTCGCCGTGGAACTCCCGGCCCAGCACGGCGGCGACGGTGAGCGCGTCGGCCACCATGGCGGGCAGGTGGTCCAGCCGCCGCCGCACCACCTCCCGTACGCCGGGAGGGATGGTGGCCAGCCCGCCGTCGGCATGCCAGAGCCGGGCGGTCTGCTCCACGAAGAAGGGGTTGCCGCCGGTGCGTCGGTGCACGTCGTCGACACAGTTCGCATCGGGCGCCCGACCGGCGGTGCGGGTCATCAGCTCGCCGACCTCGTCCCGGGTCAGGCCGGTGAGACTGATCGTGGTCGCCTTGGCCACCAGCGACATCAGCAGCGGCCGCAGCGGGTGGTCGGCGGCCTCCACCTCGGCGTCACGATAGGTGCCGACGAGCAGCAGCCGCTCGAACCAGGTGTGCTGGGCGGCGAACCGCAGCAGTCGCATCGACGCCGCGTCGGCCCAGTGCAGGTCGTCGAGGATCACCATGACCGGCCGGCGCTGCGAGACGGCGACCAGCGCGGTGGTGACCGCGTCGTAGAGGGCGAACGCCTCCTGCTCCGCCGCGTCGCCCCGGTCGGTGACACCAGCCGGCGACAAAGAGTTCGCCGCGTCGTGCGCGATGTCCGGCACCGGAGAGCCCGCCGCGCCGCGGGCGGCCCCCGGGAGGAGCGAGCTCGCCTCACCGAGCAGCAGGGCGAGCGCCGGCTCGGCGGATTCCCGAGCCAGCGCCCAGTCCTCCGGCGACCGGCGCAGCCGGCGCAACACCTGCGCCCAGGGCCAGTAGCCGGGGGCGCTCGCCGAATCCCAGCAGGCGCCACCGAACACCAGTGCGCCCTGTCGACGGGCCTCCTCGGCGGCGGCGGTCACCAGGGTCGTCTTGCCGATGCCGGGCTCCCCGGCAACCAGCACCAGCCCGCCGTGGCTGGCGGTGGCCCGGTCGACCTCAGCCCGCAACAGACCGGCCGGATGATCCCGCCCGATCATGAATCCGCCCGCCCGCACGCCCATGGCAACCGACGGTAGCCGACCGGACCGACACCCCGGGGTGTCGCGGCTCAGCGGGCGTCGGTGACCACGTGAGCGCAGGCGGCGCAGGCGGCCGGCCCCTGTTCGGCGAACCAGCGGCAGGTCCGCCGGATAGCGCAGCGGGGCAGTTCCACCTCCGGTTCGCCGACCGTCTGCGCGTACGACGCGACGAGGCGTTCACCGAGGCCGCAGTGATCACCGGTCCAGAAGCCGCACTGGCTGGTGACGCAGGGACCGGCGAGCCGGTAGCGCGCCTCCACCGGGGCGTCGGCCTCCGCCGCTGCGGCGACGGCCACCTCGGCCGGCAGGGCCGGGGTCACGTACGCGACCCGGCCCGCCGGAGTGATCATGCCGAGGAAGACCGTGGCGTTGCCCGCGGGCGTACTCGGGCACATCCGCTCCCCCGACGGGGCCGGTCCCTGCGGCGGTCGGGTCACTTCTGCAACCAGAAGCCGATGTCGTTGATCTTCTCGCCGAGGTCCTGCGCGAACGGACCGTCGATCACCCACAGGCCGTACCACTCGGGCCGCAGCCGCAGGTTGGCGTGGCCGAGGGCGAGTGGGTTGCTGAGCTTGGTACCGGCGACCGAGAGCGCGGCCAGGCCGGCCTTCTGGATCTCACCGGCGATCTGGCTCTGCTGCTCGGGTGTGAGGTCGACGCCGTCGACCACGAAACGGAACTCGTGGCGTGCCATGGTGTTTCCTCCGGTTCGTTCAGTAGGTGTCGGTACGTAGCCCGCGCCGCAGTGCCGCCCGGGTGAAGGCTGCCCAGCCGGAACGGGAGGCGGCGTCGAGACGGCCCACCTGGTGACGCCATGTGGCGGCACCGGCGGTACGCACGCCCCACAGCTCGCGGCACGCCGCGACCGCGAAGGCGACCTGCTCGGGTGAGCCGGTGAACCCGGCCGTAGCGTCGACCACGCGCAGCCCACCGTCGGCGGCGACGGTCACCTGGCCGAAGTGGTGGTGCAGGCTGGCCAGGGTGCCCAGGTGCGCGCGGTCGGCTCGGCCGGCGAGGAACGCGTCGAGCGGCCGATCGTCCACCACCACCCGGACGGCGCGCAGGGTGAACGTCGCCCCGGCCGCGTCGGCCACGCCGACCACCTCGACGGGGACGCTCCAGCGATGCGGTGAATTCGCCGACCAGAACGCCAGCCAGGCGCCCAGCCGCTCGTGCAGGTCCGGTTGCAGGGCCGCCGGTGCGGCCAGTCGTGCGGTGGCGATTCCGTCACGGATGACCGCCGGTGCTGCCGCGTGGACCGGGACGGCCGCCCCGGCGGGTGAGGTGACGACGGTTGCGGTGACGGCTGCGGCCGAGGCGACCGCCGTGCCGGCGAGCAGCCCGCGCCGGGACAACGAAACAGATGGGGATGACATGGTCCGCCTTTCTCCGACGGCCTAGGCATCCCACGCTATAGACGGCGACAGATCATCTGAATCACGGTTGTATCGGGACGCCGACACGAATCCCGGTGATCGACGACGGCGTGAATCCGTTCATCCTGCATGCCGTCGCCGCTGGTCAATCCGGCGGCTGGGGCACTGCGGCGAGGTGCGCGAGGATCGCCTGGTTGGCCTCCCAGCCGTCGGGGAACCGAACCGGCACATCCAGTTGCGGCGCCTCGGTCGAGGGATGGGCGTCCAACAGTTCGCCGATTCCGGCGCGGGCCACCACCAGGCAGGCGTGCCGGTGCCGGGAGGTGAGCACGCAGAGCCGCCCCGATTCCAGGTGGAAGGCGGTCGCGTCGCGTCGGCCGGAGAGCGGGTGCAACACGATCGTCACGTCGTACTCCCGGCCCTGGAGGCGGTTGGCGGTGTCGACGGTGACGTCCGCACCGGCCTCGCCGAGCCGCGCCCGGATGGCCGCGACCTGGTCACGGTGGGCGGCGCCGACGGCGATCCGGTCCGCGGTGACCGGCGCGCCACCGGGCGCCTGCTCGGAAACCGCGACCGCCCCGCGCCGCAGCACCCGCAGCGCGAGCGCGGCGCACGCGGCGGCAGCTTCCCCGTCGGTACGCAGAGTGTGCCGGGCCGGCAGCTCGTGCAGCGCCCAGCCGGTGGCGGCGGCCGACTCCACAGCCCGGTCGACGGCGTCACCCGACCCGGGCTCGGTGAGGTGCAGGGCCCGCTCGTCCGGGCCGGTGCCGGAACGGAAGCCGGTGAAGGGGTAGAACGCCCGGGACACGACCGGTGCCGCCGAGGCGGGCAGCCGCCAGGAGACCGGCAGCCGGTGCACCGGCAGGTGCGGGTTGTGCCGCAGCAGCACCGCCACCGCCGACTGCATCGGATCCCAGGTCAACCCGGCCCACCGGCCACTCTCCACAGTGGAGAACGGATCGAGCTGCCCAGGATCACCCACGAACAGGGCCCGCTCGAACCTGCCGGCCACGCGCAGCAGGGCGTCCGAGCGCATCTGGTACGCCTCGTCCACGATCGCCCATGGCCAGCAGCCCTCGGTGACAGTTGCCCACTTGGCCGCCGTACCGATCACCACAGCCGAGGCGGCCAGGTCGGTGACCTTCGCGGCAACCCGTACCTGCGCATGTGCCCGCACCCGGGGCGACGCCCGGTAGTCACCCGCCGAGAGCCGCCCGAGGCGCACCTGCGGCGCCTTGCTGGCGAGCCGGTCGATCAGGTCATCGACCTGCTCGTTCGTCTGCGCAATGATCATCAGCGGCTCGCCGGTGCTCGCCAGCTCGATGGCGGCCCGTACCACCAGAGTCGACTTACCGGCCCCCGGCGGCGAGTCGACCACCACGCCCCGATGCTCGCCCGACCGCAGGTCGGCCAGCACGGCGGCGATCACCCGCTCGGCCTCGACCGCCGGCGGCACCGCCAGTCCCGGCGGTGCCGCCAGTTCCGGCGTCAACCCGATCTTCCCCACCGGCCGCACCCTACCGCCAGCTGCCCTGTCCCGCGCTGACCCTTGCCGCCCCTTGCCGCCCCGGCGGCAGTCGCGCTCTACCGCCCCAGAGACAGTCACGGGTTACGGCCCCGCGACGGTGACGCCCCACCGTCCCGGCGACAGTCACGCCCATAGCCCGGCGACAGTCACGAGTTGCGGCATCTCGGGGTCACCGGCCGCCCGGAAGCCCCAACATGCCGCAAGCCGCGACGGGGCCACGCCGCGAGGAGGCAACGCCGCGACGTGGCCGCAAGCCGCGACGGGGTGGCGCGGGTCAGTGGACGATGACCGGGATCTTCGGCTGGTCGCCCGGCTGGTCACCTGGCTGGTCGCCGGGCTGGTCGTCGAGCAGGTGGGACCGTTCGCGCCGCCTGGGCAGGAACGCGGCCGGGATGAACGTCGCCGCCACCAGGGCGAACGCCACCCAGAAGGTGGTGGCGAAGGAGTTTGCGGCGAAGTCCAGCCCACGCTCGATGAGTGACGGGTCGGGAAGCTGCTGTGCCAGCTCCGGCCGTTGCTGGGCGGCGATCGCCAGGCCGGCCTCGGTGACCGGGTTGCCGTTCTCGTCGGTGAGGCCGGGGATCTGCCGGGAGCCGTTCAGCTCGTTGGTGAGGATCACCGACATCACCGCGGCGCCGACGGAACCGCCGATCTGCTGGAGGATGTTCACCAGCGTGGAACCTCGGGCCACCTCGTGCCCGGTCAGCGTCTTCAGCGCCGACGTCATGATCGGCATCATCGTGCCGCCCATGCCCAGGCCCATCACGAACAGCGAGCCGCAGAGCAGCACGTAGGAAGTGTCCGCGTCGAGCTGGGTGAAGGTGAAGAAGCCGGCGAGGATGAGCAGCAGCGCGAACGGCACCGTCCGGCCGACCGGCACCTTGTCGGCCAGCATGCCTGCGATCGGCATGGTGACCATGGCGCCGATGCCCTGCGGGGCCATCAGCAGGCCGGCGTGCAGGGTCGACTCACCGCGTACCTGGAGGAAATAGCTCGGGAACAGCAGGCCGGCGCCCATGAAGGCGATGATGAAGACGAACATGGTCAACGCCGCGATGGTCAGCCTGCGGTTGCGGAACAGCCGCAGGTCGAGCAGCGGGTGCCGGGGCTTGAACGAGTAGCGGACGAACGCCACCACCAGTGCGGCACCGACCAGCATCGGCCCCCACACCTCGGCGTCGGCGAAGGTGCCGGCCTCGGGCAGCGTGGAGACGCCGTACAGGAAGAGGGCGAGACCCGGCGAGAGCATCAGCATGCCGAGGAAGTCGAACGACTCGGAGGGCTGCGGGCTGTCCTTCGGCAGGGCCAGCTGGGCGTACACCAGCGCGACGATGCCGATCGGCAGGTTGATCAGGAAGATCCAGTGCCAGCTCGCCACGTCGATCAGCCAGCCGCCCAGGATCGGGCCGCCGATCGGGCCGAGCAGCATCGGGATGCCGAGCACCGCCATCAGTCGGCCGATCCGGTTCGGGCCGGCCGCCCGCGTCATGATCGCCATGCCGATCGGCATGAGCATGCCGCCGCCGAGACCCTGCAGGACCCGGTACGTGATCAACTCGCCGATCGTGTCGGCGGTGGCGCACAGGCCCGAGCCGATGGTGAACAGCGCCAGGGCCATCATGTAGAGGCGTTTGGTGCCGAACCGGTCCGCGGCCCATCCGCTGAGCGGGATGACCGTGGCCAGAGCGAGCGTGTAACCGGTCATCGTCCAGGCGACGCGGGCGTACGAGGCGTCGAACTCGCTCTGGAACGTCGGCAGGGCGACGCTGACCACCGTCACGTCGAGAATCGACATGAGCGCACCGAGCACGACGACGCCGGCCACCTTGAGTACCGCAGCGTCGAGCTTGTCCGAGGTCGGGACAGGCTGCGGTGCCGCGACGGATTGCTGTGTCACGAAGTCTCCTGTTGTCGGAACTGTCCGGGAGGACGAGCGGTGGTGGCCGACGTGGCGCCCACTGACCAGCGCGACGGCGGTGGTGAAGCCCGCACGGCACAGTAGCCCCCGCCAACGACACTTCGCCGCCCGTTTAGCGACCAGCAGAGCTTTCTGTGAGCACGGCCACGGTGATCTTGTGCCGCAAGGCGTGACCGGGCGGAGAGCGGGTAGGCGCGACCGGGTCGGGCGGCGGCGGGGAAGGTGGTGCCAGCGTGGCGAAGTTCCTGGTCACAGCGATCTACACGGTTCCGGGAATGGCCGGGCTGGCCAAGGAAGGCGGTACGGCGCGGGCCGAGGTGATCGAGGCGCTGATCGAGAACGCCGGCGGGCAGGTGGAGGCGGTGTACTACGCGTTCGGCCAGTTCGACCTGTACGTGCTCTGCGAGGTGCCGGACAACCTCACCGCCGCCGCGCTCGGCATCGCCGTGCGGGCGGCAGGCGGCGTCGACGCCCGGATCGTGCCGCTGCTCACCACGGCGGAGATCGACGCCGCCGTCCGGCTACCGATCACCTACCAACCGCCCGGCCGGTCATAGCACGGGGGCAAATGGTCTGACACCACCGGTCAGTGGCCTACCAGTAGTTCGCCCACCGCATCAGCCCATCGCGGTCGGCGTTCAGTACTCGCTGATCCGCTCAACCTCGCCATGATGGTCTCCTCTCGGGCTGCCGTCGGCTACTTCAATTAACTGCAGATCGAACAGCCCAGAATCGCCACCAGGTTGCCCAGCGAAACCGATCCCGCTGGGCGCGTGTTTTGGCCTAGGCGCTGATATGGGAAACGACGGCAGCACGAAGGACGCGGTCCTGGTCTAGCTCGGAGAGTTCCCCGATCACATCGAGGACGTCAACGTGAGCCACAGCGAGCGCCTTCGGACGTACAGCGGTAGGACGTCCCAGCCCGGCACCTTCGTAGTCGAGGAGTTCCACCGGCCGTTCGATGTGCCGGTGACGGGCAGCTGAGCTAGTGCACGGCAGGATCACCACGTTCCACCCTCGAAGGCCCAGGACGACCGCCGGCCGGATCTTGTACTGGGCCTTGTCGTCGAACGGCACCCGCGCCCAAACGAGCACTCCAGGGAGCAGGCGGTTCCGAGCGACCAGCCGAACCACGGATAGGTTCGGCACCCCACCACGCGGTGCGGGACGAGGGGCGGCTCGCCAGCGGCGTACGCCAATAGCGATATCCTGACGCTTCTGAAGCCTAGTAAGCTTGTGCACCGGCGTATTCCTTCTGCTTTGACGTGATATGACTTGATCCAGGGCAGAATTATTACGCTGCTGGCATAGGTTTGTCAACAGCGTCCTCACAACTACGCCAGGGGAGCACAGATGGACCAGCAACCAGGCGGGCTCGGACGGGCGATCCAGGTCAGACGCGCCGAGCTTGGGCTCAAGCGCAAGGAGGTCGCGGAGCGGGCCTTGCTCAGCTACCCGTACCTCTCGGAGTTGGAGAACGGCACTAAGCTGCCCTCCGCGAAGGCGCTACGCCAGCTCGCCGGAGCCCTCGAACTGTCGCAGGCAGAACTCCTGGAACGGGCCGATTACGATCCCGCTCCCGTCGGCCAACGCAGGACGACGGGACAGGGGCCGACAGCGTACCCATCGAACTCGAACGAAGCGAGGAGTATCAGCGACCCGGAGTTCGAACAGATGGGAAGACTGGCCGATATTGTCGCCGCAACGGTACGGGCAGAGTTGGCAGCGTGGGCCAGAACGTCTTTGCCCAGGCTCATCCGGGACGAAGTTCGCCGAGCCCTGGACGAAGAACACCGGGACGACCGATGATCACGACATGTGGATTTACCCTTGCCGACTGGCAGGCCGAGGCGGTGCATGCTTGGGAGAACAACTATCCCGCAGGCCCTTACCGGGGAACCCTGGAGATCGTCACTGGTGGCGGTAAGACTCTCATCGCCCTTGTGTGCGCAGCCCGCGCCGCCCTTAGAGACCCCGACCTCCGGCTGGCCGTAGTGGTGCCGACCGAGGCACTCGCCCGTCAGTGGCAGGTTGCCCTCGCGCGGTACACCAACCTGACCCAGCCTGAGATCGGCCTTCTCGGCGCAGGCGGGGACGACGATTTCAGCAAATGCCGAGCGGTCGTCAGCGTCCTGAACACAGCCGCCAAGCGTTTGCCGGCGCTGGCCCGCACAGCCCAACCACTCATGCTCGTCGTCGACGAGTGTCATCGTGCTGGCGCGCCCACTTTCGCCAAGGTTCTTGAGACACCAGCGGAATATCGGCTGGGTTTGTCAGCCACCCCCGACCGCGAGGAGTTCGACGACACGGGGCAGCCACTCCGGTACGACGAGCAACTGGTGGGCCGAGATCTCGGCCCGGTCGTCTACCGCTTCACCTTGCGGGACGCGCGGCTGGCCGGCTGGCTCCCGGACTACGACATCCACCACCACGGCATCCAGCTCAGTCCGGAGGAACAGCGCCAGTACGACCAAATCAGCAGGCAGGTCGACGACCTGGGCGACGAATTGCGGAGTCTCGGCCTTGAGATAGGCCGAGCCCAACAACTTCAAAAGCGGCGCGACGAAGTCGGCCTGCTCGCGCGGAGATACATTGCCGCGACCTCCCGTCGTAAGGATCTGCTGTACCGAGCGGCTCACCGGGCCAGGGTTGTCATACGTATCTTGACTCAAACACTCGAGTCGGGCCAGGCGAGGCGAGTTCTCCTCTTCCACGAGCGGGTCAGCGAAGCCGTGGCGCTCCACAAGGAACTTGCCATGTCGATGCCGGGCATCTCCATCGCGCTGGAGCACTCCCGGCTCGGAGATCGAACGCGGGTCGAAGCATTGGAGTCGTTCCGGACTGGGGAGGCGCAGGTGCTGGTGTCAGTCAAGTCCCTGGTCGAGGGAATCGACGTCCCCGAGGCCGACGTCGGAATCTCGGTCGCGTCGACGTCTAGTGTCCGGCAGCGGATCCAGGCACTGGGACGGGTCCTCCGACGTCGCTTCGACGAGAGCGCCCAGCGCAAACATGCCGACATGCACCTGATCTACGTCGCCAAGACCGTTGACGAGCAGATCTATGCCAAGGAGGACTGGGCGGATCTGACCGGCGCGGGGGCTAACAGGTACTGGCTATGGTCGGCCGACCCCGCCGCACTGCCACAGTCGATGCCGGGACCACCGGCATCCCCACGACCGACCGAGGAGCAGGAGTGGGACCGCCTCCAACGGCGTCGCCCAGATGCGCCGATTGCCTGGAGAGGAAGCATGATCGGCCAGGAGTATTCGGTCGATACCTTGGGGACTGTCACCAACAGCGCAGGCACCATAATCAGTAATCCACAAGATGTTGCTGCCCTCGTCGCGCGGGTTCGAGGCAGGCCTGGCGGGCGTTTCCGGGTCACACCGATCCATCGACTCGTTCTCGTATGGGGTGACAGCGCGGAAGGGCTCGTTCCATACGTGACGGGGCAGTTGGCAGAACCATTTGAGGCTGAGGTGGGGCGGCACGAAGATGGCAGCCACGCGGAGAGCGTTGACTCGGCGCTTCTGAAGCCCGGTACTGTGCTGGTGGAAGCGCCCAACAAGACCGGTGGGTCCTTCCGGCTTCGACAGAAGCAGGGTGGGGTCATCGAACGTCGCAGTCCGGACGGCACTGTCGAATTCGCTCGCGTTGATGACGACGCGCCTGCCGCCTTGGTAGCCAATGCCCGTCGGGTGCTGGACAACTGGCGTCAACTCTTCGATCGTGGGATCACTTTCTTCCTGAGCGAAGAAGGACAAGCCTGGTACGTGGAGGGCGGCAAGCGATTCCACCTCGCCCACGTCCCCGGCGGGTTCTCCTGGCCATCGTGACCGCAAGGTGGGACTTGTCGTCGGACGGCGGCAAGGTCGAGAGTGTGTCTCTTATCCGACAGAGATGACGGCTTGGAGGCGCATTAGTCTCACATCCGACCCCACCGTACCCGGAACGGCTGCCGGTACCGCTTGGCCCGACTTCCGGGCCAACGAGAGGTACTTATGTTTACCTTCTATCCAGGGCTGTCACCCTCAAACGTCAATAAGGACGCCAAGTATTCGGTTACGCACAGTCTGGCTGGCGGGATGGAGGTACGGCTCGTATACCGGATCAGTGCACGCGAGAAGGAACTCCTCACCAACGATCGCCATGAAGATCTCGTTGCGATGGTCAACGAGGTAAAAGAGAAGGTCAACGGCACCCCAGGCGGCGCCTTCTACATCAACGAGTATCGCGACGTGCTGGTGCCACACCCGGACGGCACTTGCGTCTACGCCGGAACGTACGACGACATCCTCGAATTCGACTACGACGGGCAGGTCATCGGGCCGGTACCGCCGCACACCCTGACGCCTGGGGCTTCGTGGTCCGGCCCCCACGCTGGAATCCCGTACGTGCTACGCGCCGGCGGGACAGACATCAAGTACGAGTTGACATCCGGCCGACGCATCAGGGAGGTGCGTCTGTCCGACGAGGTTGGGCCTGAGGCAGCCCGGTCGCTCGCACGTCGCCTGGCGGCCTTCAAGGGAGACTCAGGCGGACGCGTTTACATCAACGAAGCCTGCCACTTCTTCGCGCCACGGGCGACGACGGCCGATGGCACCGCGTACATCTACCTGGGAGCTCTGGAGGACGACGCCTGGTTCCCAGCGCCTGAAGTTCCAGGACGTATGTAGTCGAGAGCTTTGTACCAGCCTTTACCACTCTGGACGGAGCCAGGGCCAACGCAGCAGCACAGCGGTGGGCGGGTCGTGTGCCGCACCCGCCCACCGCGCTGGTCAGCGGCGGCGCTCCCCCACCCGGTACGTGACCAGGTTCGGGTCGGCCCGCAGCTGCTTCTGGGTGAACTTGATGGTGTCCCAGCCCTTGGCCGAGTACAGCCGGGTCTGGTCGGCGTACCAGGGCGAGTTCGGGTTGGCCGACTGCGAGTAGGTCAGCAGCTGCCGACCCGACGGCCCGTCGCGGCCCAGCTCGACGGCCATCAGGTACGACGTGCCGTGCCGCACCTTCGGGTAGCCGACGCCGGGCTGCACCTGGTTGATGATCATGTTGAAGACACCGGCCTCCGGCCAGCCGCCGTGGATGGGGATGCGGTCGGTGCCACGGGGTTCGGTCTGGATGTCGCCGAGGCGGGCGTCCAATGGGATGCCGCCGAGCAGTTGGACGGCGTCGGCGAGCGCCGTACGCACCCTCGGGTCGTCGACCGCGAGCCGGTTCGGCGTCGTCAACGGGGCGTCCGGGTCGAACGGGTCGGCGAAGCGCAGGCCGCCGGCCCGGGCGAACTCGGTGAACACGTGCGAGCCCCGGCTGCGCAGGTCGACCCGGAGGTCCCAGCGACGGAGCGCGGCGCAGGCGGCCGTCAGCTCGACGGTGGTGCCGTCCGAGGCGCTGGCCGTCGGCTGGGCTTCGCAGAGCCGGACCAGGTCGTCACGGACCAGTTCGCCGCCGTACGCCCGGTTGCCGAGCGTCACGTCCCACAGCCTGCCGGCGGTGAACCCCCGGCCGGGCAGCCCGTCGGTGCCGGCGAGACGCTGGCGCACCTGGTGGACGCCGAGCCGGGTCCGCAGGCTACGGGCGGTCCGCTCGTCGCCGATGATGCGCGGGTACCCGACGAGCGGGCGAGCCGGGTTGGCCAGCCAGTAGCTGTCGTTGGAGTTGGTCACGTAGTCGTCGCGGACCAGCGTGGGCAGGTTCGCCGGCCCGAGAATGCCGGGCACCGCCGCGTCGCGGTCCCGACCCAGCTCACACGATGATCGGGAACCGTCGAGGACGGCTTGGCCGCTTGTCGCGTACAGACTTTGGAGGGACGCGGGGATGCACGCGGCCGCGAGCGCGGCGGTGACCCGGGGCACGACGGAGTGGTCGGCGTAGAGGGCCCGCCCATCCCGGTCGGCGGCAATGACGTTGACCCAGGGCAGGAACTGTCGCCGGTCCAGCACCGACCGCAGCTCACCCACCGAGCGCGCCCGGCCCATGGCGAGCCAGCCGTCAAGCGCCCGGTTGTTCGTGGCGTTGACGTCGGTGATCGCGTACGCCGTGTCGGTGGTCCAGTCGAAGCGGCCCGGCACCACAACGACCGGGCCGAAGTGGGTGTCGTAGAGGGTACGGCTGACCGGGCCGTCGGGAGTCTGGACGGTGACCGTGCGGGCGGTCATCTTCCGGGTCCGGCCGTCGTAGCGGTAGCTCGTCGGGTCGCCGGGCACCAGCGTGAGCCGGTGCCAGACGAAACGGCGGGCGGTGGAGACGGTGTGCGACCAGGCGACCTTGCCGTTGTGTCCGATCTCGATGAGTGGGTCACCGATCAGGGCCGCGCCCTCCACGTCGTACCGGCCGGGCACCTTGAGCCGCATCCGGTAGAAACGGTCCGCGCCATCCCACGGGAAGTGCGGGTTCGCCAGCAGCATGCCGGCACCGCTGGTGGTGGCGCGGCGTCCCAGACCGTACGCGTTGCTGCCCACCCCGGCCGGCGCGCCGTCCCGAGCGGCCACGACCGCCGCGGCCTGCGGGGCACTCACCGGCGCGCTGGTTCCATCCGCCCGGGGTGGCGCGGCGGCGACGATACCGTCGGCGAGTGCGGCGGAACCGGCCCGGACCATGGCCGTCCACTGGGTACGCCACAGATCCAGCTCGGTGATCGGGCGCAGCCACGGCCGGCCAGCGCAAGCGGGGTCGGTGACTTTCCTCATCCGCAGGTAGGCGTTGTAGCCGGCGGCGAAGCCGCGCATCTGGTCGCGTACCTCCCGCGACGGTGCGCGCACCCCGTCACGCGGCCCGGCGAGCAGCCGCTCGGCCACCCGGTCGTCGATCGCCTTCTGGTGGAACAGGTCGCTGGCGACGTTGTCGGTGTCAGCACCGAAGAACCGGGACCGTTGCGCGCTGACGGTCACCACGCTCTCGGCGATCAGGCAGACGTTGTCCTCCGCCTGCGCGTACCCGACGCCGTAGCCGAGGCTGGCGAAGTCGCGGGCGGTGATGTGCGGTACGCCGTACGAGGCGCGCTGGATCAGGGCCGAGTAGCCGTCGCCGTGCGCGACGGCGGTCCCGCCGGTCACGGCGAGGCCGGCGGCGATCAGGGCGGTGGCGGTCGCCGCGGCGATGAGTGAGCGTGGCCTCATCGGGCGGCTCGCTGGTGGTGGCACATGGAACGTCCTCCCCCGAGAGATATGTCTGTCCAGACCCGACCGACGCTAGTGGTGAAATTTACTCAGGTCACTCCCTGGCCGCCCCGGGGTTCACCCGCAGGGGCTCCTGGCCGCCGCATCAGTGGAACCGGCCGGCTACGAGAGCGACCGGTTACGCGATGAGCAGGAGCACGCTGATCACCAGCATCACTACTGCGGTAGCGCCGTGGATGCCGTAGACGGCCGCCTTGGGCCCACCGCTGCGCAGCACGATCAGCGCGTCGCCGATGGGGATGAGGGTGGCGGCCAGCATGAGCCCGCCCAGCAGGTGGGTTGTCCCGCCGACCACCACGATGAGGATGAAGATCCCCGCGGCGATGTCCCGCACGGCCTTGACGGACAGCCAGGCGTGAAAGGCCCGGTCCTCGGTCGGGGTGTCGGGGATGCCAAAGCCGACCGCGCCCTGCGGTGCCCAGAAGGCGCGACCGCCCATCACGATGACTGCCACACCGACCAGTCCGGCAAGCACGGTGGCGACGTTGCTGAGCATGATTGTTCCCCTCGCTTGAAACCTAGCGGCGCTAGATGTTGTAGCGACGATACGTTGCCGTCGACAGTATGTCTAGCGCTGCTAGGATCAGGCCATGTCCGCCATCTCCGAACGCCGCGAACGCGAACGCGCCCAGCGCCACCAGCTGATCATCACGGCCGCCCGCGAGCTCGCCGAGGCCGAAGGGTGGGAGGCAGTGACAACGCGGCGGCTGGCCGAGCGCGTCGAGTACAGCCAGCCGGTGCTCTACAGCCACTTCACCGGCAAGGACGACATCATGCGGGCCGTCGCCATCGAAGGCTTCGGCGAACTCGCGACCCGCCTGCGCCGTGCTCGTCTCACGGACCCCGTGCCGCCTGCGGCACTGCACGCCGTCTGCCGCGCCTACCTGGAGTTCGCAACCGAGCAGCCGGCCCTCTACCAGGCCATGTTCATGCTGCCGACCGACGTGAAGTTCGCGCACGCCGAGACGCCGCCGCCATTGCGCGCCGCTTTCGACGAGTTCGTGAGCTGCTTCCACCCGGACAATCAGCGACGCGAACTCTTCGCCGAAGTCACCTGGAGCGCGCTGCACGGCATAGCCGCTCTGACCGAGAGCGGACGCATTCCCCCGAACGGCCAGGCCGAACGGCTCGACTTCCTCGTCACCCAGATCGGCGCCACGCCAAGGCCAGGGATCTGAGCCGAGCAGGACTGCGGCCTTGGCCATTGATATTCATGCATGCGGCTCTCTAGCATGCGCACTATGCGTGCTCGTCGGTTCACCCTCGTCGCCGTACTCGGCATCGTGCTCGGGCTCTCCGGCACCGCCGTCGCCCATGCGGCCGACGATCCGGTGCTGACCACTCCCGGCGCACCGGTCGTGGTGGCCAACGAACCACACCTGCTCACCCTCACCTGGGCGCCGTCGACCTGGATCGGTGAACCGGGCGGGACGCCCATCCGGCACGAGGTGCGGGCCTGGCTCGGCCCCAACGTGTACCGCAGCCTCGGCACCACCACCGGCACCGACCTCACCCTCACCGATCTCGCCCCGGGCACCGAATATCGGCTCACCGTCTGGGCGTACACCAACGCCGGGTACTCCCTCGACTCGCCGGTGACCCCGGTCCGCACCGCGTACGGGAAGGCACGGGTCAGCTACCGCAACCTGAGCTGGTCACCGACGGACAACCAGATCCAGCACGTCCTCCAGGTCGTCAACACGGGCACCGCCCCGCTCGACCTGGCGGACGTGCGGGTCCGTTACCACCTGACGTTCGAGGGCGGGAACACCTCGCTGACCACCAACTGCGACTGGGCGGCGATCGGCTGCGCCAACGTGCAGCGCCACATCCAGTTCTTCCCGCCACCCCTGCCGCCGGGCCCGCCGGGCACGCCACCGCCGGCTGCGCCATCGCCGCCCGCCTCGGGATCGTCAGTGGCACCCGCGACGACCACGTCGCCGCTGCCGCCGACCCCGACGCCCACCCCGACGGTCTTCCCGCCGCCCGGCACCCCGATCCCCGGCTGGATCGAACTGACCTTCACCGCCGGGAAGCTGGCCCCTGGCGAGTCGACCGGGCCGATCTACCTCCGCCACCACCGGCCGAACTGGTCCGCGATCGACGAACGCGACGACCCCAGCTGGCAGCAGGCCACCGGCGAGTGGGCCGACAACAGCCGGATCACCCTCGACGTCGACGACATCCGCGAGTACGGCGACACGTACGCCTGAACTGTGGCCAGCGTCGGCACGGCCAGCACATCGTGCGGAACGGTCAGGCGAGCCGGAACAACTCCTCGACCGGCCCCCAATCCAGCCCGCCGCCGGGAGCGAGAGCGGCTTCACCCCAGGAGACGCCGAGCAGCCCCTCGTCCGAGTTGCAGGCGAAGCCGACGAGCAGCGTCCTGGGCTGCGGGGTGAGTTCCTCGATGGCCGCGCGCAGCAGCGTCCGGTCCCGGGCCTCGTCCGGAGTCTCGGGCATGCCCGGCAGGGTCGGCTCGTCGTAGCCAGGCTCCGGCCCGAAGAGGATCAGCAGGTCACGGACGAGCTGGTTCTTGAGCCGCCCCCGCACACGCCGCATGTCGAGACCCCGGCGCTTGGCGTACATCCAGGGCAACAGCAGATGGTTGCGGCAGATGGTGACGCGCACCTGCGCGCCGGGTGGATGCACGTCCTGCACATCCGGCAGGTCCCGGAGGTGCTCGTGCAGCGACTCGTACTGCTGCTTCCAGCGGGTCGGGCCGAAGGCATGATCCGTGGCCAACGCCGAGGCCTCCCGCGCGTTCTGCGCCAGCTCGACAGCCCGCTGGAGGGCCTTGGGGATCCGTGCCCGCAGGTCACGGACCAGGTCGGGGCCAAACTTCTCGACCGACCACTGTGACGGCTCGCCATCAACCCCCACGCCATATACCCCCTGTACCGAGGCGGTCACTGACCGATACAAGGTCTCACATTTTTCGATGCGATCAACAGCCCTGATCGTCCGCTCTCACCGGATTGCGGGCAGGTGGAGCTGGTGGGCGGGTATGCCTGCGGCGGTGAGCCTGCCCCGGGCGTGGTCGAGCATCGCGGGTGGGCCGCAGACGTGAACCTGCTGGCCGGTGCGGTAGTGGTAGAGGCCGAGAGTCAGGGCGTCGCCCTGTTCGGCGGGAGCGACGAACGGGTCGTGGGAGAAGGTCGGGACGACGGTCAGCCAGGGGTGGGCCTGGTCGAGCTTGTCCAGGGTGATCGCGTCGTAGAGGTCAGCCACTGTGCGTGCGCCGACGATCAGGGTCACCCGGCGACCGGCCGGCGCGGCGGCGACCTGCTCGACCAGGGCGCGCAGCGGGGCCAGCCCGGTGCCGCCGGCCACCAGCAGCAGATCCCGGGCAGTGGCTCGTCCCGCCCTGGCCGGCTCAGCCTTGGCGGATGCCGCCTCGTCGGGGCAGTCAGGAGGGGACGGCTCCGGGGCGGTGGGCAGGCTGAGGCCGATGTCGACGGGTGGGCCGAGATGGAGCAGGTCGTTGGGGCGTACCTCGTGGACGAGGGTGCGGGAGACGGTGCCGGCGGGGACCGCGCGGACGTGCAGCTCGACGGTGCCGTCGGGGCGCGGCGCGTTGGCCGGGCAGTACCAGCGCCACCGGCCGGGGTGCTGCGGCAGGCAGACCGGCACCGCCTGACCGGGGCGGATCGGCAGCCGCCGCCAGGGGCGTACCGTCAGGATGGCGATGCCCTCGGCGGCCAGGTCGCGGCCGACCACATCGGCGGGCCAGAACGCCGGCCCGTCGCCCATCCACCCGGCGGCGCGCTCGACGAGTGCCCAGGCCCGCCGCCAGCGTCGCTCCCAGCCGACCTGTTGCGGGCACAGCCGTGGTGCCACCGGCGCCAACGCGGCACCGATCAGCGGACCGTGTTCGGATCGCAGCCGGTACCGGCGGTGGACCCGACCGAGCACCGCCAGCAGCGCCAACCGCCCGGCCCGGTCACCGCCGCCGCCAACCAGCCGGGCCAACGCGGCGACGACGAGCGCCGTCGCCCGCTCCGGCAGCAGCCCCGGGCAGCGCAGCTCGGCCCGGAAACGTGCGGCGGCCTCGTCGATGACCTGGTGGTCGCGGGCGGAGAGAACCCCGGCCAGGTAGTCGGCGGCCCGCCGCCGCTGCGCCTCCGGCAGCCCCGGCCAGCCGTCCAAAATCGGTCCGCCGGCCGCGAGCTGCCGGGCCAGGTGCGCGGCGAGCCGGTCCCGATCAACCCCGATGAGGTACGCCGACAGCTCCGCGTCCGCCTCGACCAGCCGCAGCCAACGGGTCACCGCCTCGCGGCTCACCGCCGCTCCCCCGTCGGATGGTCGTGGAGTGCCGACCGACAGTCGGCGTGCCGGGCCTGCCGGCCGTCGGCGTGCCGGGACTGCCACTGCCGCAACGCCTGCCGGATCCGCTCGGCCTCGGTGTTCGCGGTCGTCAACTCCCGGTGCAGCCTGTCGATCTCGTCGGCCGCCCGGTTGAGGTAGTCGTACACCTGGCGTGGGTCGAGACCCCGCCAGCGTCGATCGAAGTCGACAGCTCGAACCTGATGTGGGTGCAGGCGCTCCCCGGACAGGTAGATCATCGCCGCGGTGCCTCCTGCTCGGCGATCAACGCCTGCACCTGCCGCTCGCTGAGGCCACGCCGGTCCAACACCCGCCGCCCCCACCGGTGCAGCCGGCACGGATGCGGCGCACGATCGTTGCGGCAGCGCGGCCCCTCGGGCCACTGCTCCGCAGCGTGTACGGTCACCGCCCGCACGGCGAAACCGACATCCTCTGCTGTCACGTACGGCGGCATCGGCAGCTCGCCGAGCACCTCGTCAATCGAATCCATGTCCCTCCCCTGCTGTGATGTGGCACCGAGGCGGGCGGGGACGGCGCACCGTCGGGGGTCGGCACCACCGGAGCCCAGCACCCGCCCCGGGCCTCGTGTCCAGCCTCGGCGAGCACTTGAGCAGGGACTACAGCGCCGGAGAGGCCTGCGTGACGCAGAAATGAGGCATCTGCGTACCCGCGTGGTCGACGCAGGGTTATTAAAGTGACGCCAAAGCGGAGGGAGATCGGCCGTGGCCTTGAAGCGACAGCGACTCTGCCAGCGGCGTAAGGCGCTCGGATACAGCCAGGAGCGTCTGGCCGACCTTCTCGGCGTGGAGCGGTCCACTGTGGTGCGCTGGGAAAACGCGGAGACGGACCCGCAGCCGTGGCATCGCACCCGCATTGCTTCCGCGTTGCGCGTTACGCTCGAACAGCTCGACGACATGCTCGTCGACGTGTCAGTGGCAGCGCATCGAGGGCAGGCCTTGAGGGACATGGAGCGTGATCCCGTTTCCGCCGCCGCTAGGTCTGATCTCTTGGATGGCCTTCGGACCTTCCTCAGCACCTACCTGACGGACTCAGCACGACCGGCACCACCGCTGCCCGAGGTCCGGCGCGCTGTGGGCAGGGTGCACAACCTCTACCAGCGAGCGAGCTACACGTCGGCGGCCCGCCTGATGCCGGATGTGCTCAGCCATGCGACGGCCCTGACCAGCAGCGCCGCCGGCTTACACCGCACCAGTGCATTTCGGCTGCTCGCCGCTGCCTACATCGCCGCATCCAAGCTCGCGGCCAAGGTGGGTGACGGTGAGGCAACCCTGTTGACGGCTGACCGGGCGTCCACCGCCGCACGTCTGGCCGACGATCGGGCGCTTGCTGCTGTTGCCGCCTACCAGGCGGCATGCGGTTTGATGGGGCAGCCCGGAAGATCGGTAGAAGCCGAGCAGGTGGCACGAACCAGCATCGACTTATTGGCTTCGGCTGCTTCAACCTCCGACCCTGACCTGCTCTCCGCTCAGGGAGCGCTACTACTTCTTGCTGCCGTCATGACTGCTGCGGAGGGCGACACGAAGCAAGCGGGCTACTTCCTCACGCGTGCCGAACGGCTGGCAACGACGTTGGGCGCCGACCGCAACCGGCTGTGGACAGGCTTCGGCCCAACGAACGTCGTCATTCACGCGGTATCGGCCGCCGTGCGCGCGGGTAACCCGGACCAGGCCATGGAGGTTGGTGCTCGGCTCGACACGTCGCGACTGCCCATCGTGCTGGTTGGCCGAAGGGCACAGGTGCACGTCGACCTGGCGGCGGCAGCGCTGATGTCGTCCAACGACAGGTCGATCTGCGTGCTTCACTTGCTCGAAGCCGAGCGGGTTGCCGCCGAGATGGTGTACGCGAACGTACAGGCCCGCACACTCCTGCTCGACCTGTTGGCGAAGGAGCGCCGGACGGCGACGCCAGGACTGCGGCCACTCGCGGAGCGGGCCGGACTGCTGGCATGAGCCAGTCACGCGTACTCGCCCTGGTCGTCTGCGCCGCTCCTCCGGTGCTGCGGATCGCTGAGCTGATCGATCTACTAAAGGAAGACGGCTGGACTGTCTGTCTCACCGCCACCCCGACCGCCGCGACCTGGATCGACCGGGAGGCGCTAGCAGCGCAGACCGGCCACCCCGTGCGGGTGGAGTGGCGGAAGCCCGGCGAGCCGGAGCCGCATCCGTCGGCCACGGCCGTCGCCGTCGTGCCCGCCACCTTCAACGTGATCAACAAGTGGGCTCAGGGCATCAACGACACCCTCGCGCTCGGCATCCTCAACGAAGCGCTCGGTGCGGGGATCCCGGTCCATGCGTTTCCGAACGTCAAGGAGCAGTTGACCGCACACCCGAGCTATGACCGGCACCTGCGATTGCTACAGGACGCGGCGGTCGCCGTGACACCCCTACCTGCTGAACTGGATTGGCATACGGCCGTTCACCGTCTCCGGTTCGCATAACCTCCGGCACTCAATTGTCCGTCGGTGTATTGCAGGCAGCACGACCAGGCTCAGCGGCGTGGGTGCGGTACCTGACGGTTGAAGCGCGGCTTGAGGGCCAAGACCAGCGCTTCCTTCGCCCCCTCCGGGTTGTCGGTCTCCTGCCAGCGGATCTCCCGCCGGCCCAGCCAGTCGGCGATGTCGTGCGCGCTCGCCACCGGGCCCTGCTTGTCGAGAATCTGGCCGACCTGCTCGTGCAGCACCGACGACTCGCGATTGCCGGTCAGGTGCTGCCGGAGGCGGTTGCGTAGGTTCCCGGTCCGACCCACGTAGATCACCGTGCCGCCGTCGAGGACCACGTGCACGCCGGGCGCGCGGGGAGCATCGGCCACAGCCTCCACTGTGTACGGGGCGGAAGACGTGAAGCCGGCCAGCAGGTCGTCGCTCAAGGGCTCGGGCATGCCCGGGAGGCTACCCCTCGGTGACCGCGCACGAGCCGTCGTAGCCCTGAGTTGCGGAATCAGCCGGCGCGGGCCAAATGACCTGCTCGACTAGCTGATAGGCACTTGTCCGTTGCCGTCGACTATTGGCTTTTGCGAGTCGCCCGGTGGTTCCGCCATTCGCGGGCGGCACGGAGCAACGGTCCGTGGTGAGGGCTTGGTGCTAACCGCTGCTTGCGCTCCCACAGGCGCAACAGCCCGTCGGTGAAGGCATACAGCGCTTCCTCGGAGGCATGCGCCCAATTCGGGATCTGCCCGGCCCATGCCTCGGCTTCGGCGGGAGGATGGCCGGCGCGGACGAGACGGACCAGCATGAGGGCGGTGTCGATCCACGCCGCGCCGAGCGCCGGGCTGGACCAGTCGACGAGCCGCAGCCGATCGGCGACGAGGAAGTTCCGCGGCGTCATGTCGGTGTGCAGGAGCGTGTCGCCGTCCACCAGTTCGGGAGCGATCAGGCCGCACCAACGGTCGGCGAAGCGCTGCACCCGGACAGGCGGGCTTGGAGTCAGGAGACGGCTCTGGGTGTCGAGCAGGTCCGCGACCGCAGTCAGATCCGGCGAGCCTGGAGCAAGATCGGCATGCCGGCCGGCAACGTACTCGAAGCCGAGTATCAACCAGCCCTCCGCCTCAATCGTCCAGCGCAGGCGGGGCGCCACATCGGGTAGCCAGGGGTTGACGCGGGCCTCGTTGCGGTAGAGCCAGGCAGTCGGACCATCGGTCTTGCCGCCCTTGCAGAAGACTCGGCCGGTGTCGGTGTCGATAACGGCGGCCAGGTCGCAGGAGGCACCGGTCGGCACGGAGTAGGCCGCATGGACAGCGCCAGCCCGATGTTCAACGCGTTGGCGTGTTTCTTCGGGAAGTTCGTGCCAATGGCGGCGCTGCGGCATGCGGTAGCCTCCCGGCAGGCGAGCGGACCCGGGCAGAGTATGCCCAGTTCGGCTGATGGTTTGGCCTACCGAGGGAGAGCCGACGTGGCACAAGGTGGAATCGGCACCCCGGCCACGACTGAAGCGATCGGCGTGTGCGGGGCGGCGTCCGCCTGCGGGAATTGTTAGGTTCCCGGCGTGGCCGACCTTGACCGAGGTATCTACGAGCACTTGATCACCGAACAGCTCGCCGAGCGACTTCGACAGGTTGCCCCGGCCTTGGTCCAACACGACAAGATCGAATTGGCCGATGCGCCCGACGTGCTCTCTCGGCACATCGCAGGCTTGGCCCGGCGGGCGCTGCTCGCCGTCGGCGGTGGCGACGACAAGCTAGCTCGCCAGGTTGAGTTGGCCAACCGGATCGCCGAGAACATCGGCCGGGCCGAGCCGCGCGCGGTCGACAGCGCCGACCAGATCACGGACGCCCAGCGCTTGCTGCACGCCATCGCCGCCCCGCCAACCCCGCCGGCCGCACCCACCTTTCCGGCACGCCCCACCACACCACTAACGTCCGGCGCGCTGCTCGTCAACGGTCGTCACCAGCCGCGCATCGGCCACGAGGTCACCCACGAGATGGCCTCCGCCGACCAGGTCGACCTGCTCTGCGCGTTCATCAAGTGGCATGGCCTGCGCATCATCGAGCCGGCCATCCGCGACCTCATCGACCGAGGTGGCCGCCTCCGGGTCATCACGACGACCTACCTCGGCGCGACAGACCAGCGCGCCCTCGACCGGCTCGCCGAACTCGGCGCTGACATCAAGATCTCCTACGAGACCAGGACCACCCGGCTGCACGCCAAAGCGTGGCTGTTCCGCCGCAACAACGGCATGACCACCGCGTACGTCGGGTCGTCGAACCTGTCGAAGGCGGCGCTTGTCGACGGGTTGGAGTGGAACGTCAGGATCTCCAACGTCGAGCAGCCGTACGTCATCGACACGTTCACCGCCACGTTCGAGGACTACTGGCACGATCCGGCGTTCGAGGACTACGAGCCGGGCCGGGACGCCGAGCGGCTCCGCACCGCGCTGCACGGGGAGCGACGCGACGAAGCACCGACGCAGATCGCCAACCTGGATGTGCGGCCGTACCCGTACCAGGCCGAGGTCCTGGCCGACCTCGACGCCGAGCGAAAGGTCCACGGCCGCTGGCGGAACCTGGTGGTGATGGCCACCGGTACGGGCAAGACGGTGGTGGCGGCGCTCGACTACCGCCGGCTGCACCGGGAGAAGGCCGTCGACTCACTGCTGTTCGTGGCGCATCAGGAGCAGATCCTGCGGCAGAGCCTGGCGACGTTCCGGCAGGTCATGGGGGACGGTAGCTTCGGCGAGACGCTTGTCGGGGGCCGGGCGCCGCAGCACTGGCGGCACGTCTTCGCCTCCATCCAGTCGCTGCACCGGCGGGAGATCGACCCCGAGGCGTACGACATGGTTATTGTCGACGAGTTCCATCACGCGGAAGCGCCGACGTACGCCCGGCTGCTGGAGCGGCTGACGCCGCGCGTACTCCTGGGATTGACGGCGACGCCCGACCGCAGTGACGGCGGCGACGTGCGGCGGTGGTTCGATGGTCGCGCCGCCGTTGAGCTGCATCTGTGGGAGGCGCTGGAGCGGCAACTGCTCGCACCGTTCCAGTATTTCGGGCTGCACGACGATGTCGACCTGTCGCAGCTTCGGTGGAAGCGCGGGCAGGGGTACGACCCGGCTGAGCTGGACGGCGTCTACACCGGCAACGACGCGCGGGCGCGGATGGTGCTACGGGCAGTACGGGACAGCGTCGACGTCGACCGGATGCGGGCGCTCGGGTTCTGCGTGAGCATCGGGCACGCCGAGTTCATGGCTGACTGGTTCAGCAGGCACGGCGTGCCGTCGGCGGCGATCACGTCCCGCGTCGACGCCGCCGCGCGGCAGGCGCTGCTCAGGGAGTTCAAGGACGGCACGATCAAGGTGCTGTTCACAGTTGACCTGTTCAACGAGGGTGTCGACCTGCCGATGGTCGACACGATCCTGATGCTGCGGCCGACCGAGAGTGCCACGATCTTCCTTCAGCAGCTCGGCCGTGGGCTGCGTCTGGACGACGACAAGCCGTGCCTGACCGTGCTCGACTTCATCGGCGGGCAGCACGCCAACTTCCGCTTCGACCTTCGGTGGCGCGCTCTGACCGGGGTCAGCCGCCGCGCGATAACCGAGGCGGTACGCGACGACTTCCCGTCCCTGCCGAGCGGCTGCCACATCCAGCTCGACCGGGTGGCCAAGGACATCGTGCTGGCCAACCTGCGCTCAGCGATGCCGACCTCGAAGACCGGGCTGGTGAAGGAGCTGCGGCTGCTCGGGGACGTGAGCCTGGGCGAGTTCCTGCGCGAGGCTGGCGTGGAGATCGAGGACGTCTACCGGTCGGCGAGCATCGGCGGGTGGACCGGGCTGCGGCGGCTCGCCGGGCTGGAAGCCTCACCGGGCGGCGCGGATGACCGCGAGTTGGGTCGGGCCATCGGACGGATGCTGCACCTGGACGACCCGGACCGGCTCGACCTGTTGGCCCGGGTGGCGGCCGGCGAGCGGCCGGCGGCCGGGCGGCTCTGGGACATGCTGCACTTCGACCTGTGGGGGCCGAACGCGCCACTGAGCCAGCGTGAAGAACGGCTGGCGCGGCTCCGGGCCGAGCCGGCACGCTGTGCCGAGCTGCGACAGGTCGCCGAGGTGCTACGCGACCGCATCCACCGGGTGACGGTGCCGGTCGACGGGTTGCCGCTGAACGTGCACGCCCGGTACAGCCGCAACGAGGCATGCGCTGCCTTCGGCATGCCGAACCCGGGGTCGCTGCGGGAAGGGGTGAAGTGGCTGCCAGACGCCAAGGCCGACATCTTCTTCGTCACCCTGGTCAAATCCGAGGAGCACTACTCCCCCACCACGATGTACGCCGACCGGGCCGTCACCGACACGCTGTTCCAGTGGGAGTCGCAGAGCACCACGTCATCGGCGTCAGCGACCGGGCAGCGCTACATCCACCACGCCTCTCGCGGCTCCACAGTGCATCTCTTCGTACGGGAAACCCGGGTGCCGGACCGTGACCTGGGCGCACCGGCCTACCTGTACGCCGGCCCGATGACGTACCAGGAGCACACCGGCGACCGGCCGATGCGAATCATCTGGCGGCTGCACAACCCGCTGCCCGCCGACATGTACGCCGCCGCCCGCGCCATCGCCGCGTAAGCCTGTGTTGCTACGGAACCGGCACGACTTCTCTCACCAACGCCTGCATCCGAATGCGGTCTGCCGTGCTGGTAGACATCTGCTTCAGGCCGGCAGCTTGGGGCGCACCGAAGAAGCGGTGCAGTACCTCAGCGCCCTGACGGCCGGTAACGCTGCCCGGCCAGTTCCCGACCCGCAGCCCGGCCGCATAGGCCGCGTTGATCGGTCGCCACAGATCAACCGCGTCCTTCGCCGCGAATCGTCCCCGATAAGCGAGGGCCTTCAGACAGAGCGCTGAGGCCACGTCCGGCAGCATGACGCGCAGGCCGAGCGGCTCACCGCTGGTGAGCTGGACGTGGACGTCGAGTAACTCGGCAGGTCGATGCAGCGCAAGGACGAGGCCGGGCACCTCGTCGACCACCAGCTCACCGTGTCGTTGGTTGGGCACCAACGCACCCCGGTAGGACGGCGCAAGGATGTCGACCACCAGCGTCAGCGGCCCATGAGAATCTTCAACCTCGCGCATGAAACGGTTGGCTGCCTCCCGAGATGTGTAGCCGCGCTCGACGAGTTCCGCTGGCAGGCGAGGGTCAGCGACGACGGTGGGCAGGGCGGCGAAGTCGGCGTCTGCCGTCTCGCGCAGTGGCACCTGTGCGGAGACGCCGTGCAGTGCGACAAGCAGGGTGACCATGTGACCGCCGACGATCCGGTGGTCGAGTTCGAGCGCGGTGGTGATCTCCGCGAGGTCGGCAAGGGTGAGAAATCCGGCGTCTGCGGCGCGGCTGGTCGAGACGAGCGAGACGGAACGCGGTGCCACTGGGGCTGGTCCGGTCACGCCGCGTGCCTCTGGTCATGGTGGCGTTGACGCAGCATGTTCCACACGCGCTGTGCCGCCTCTTCGTTGTCGGGGCCGGGCGAGCGCCGGACGTCCCAGAGGACCTGGAGCGGATCGACGAGTGGGAGGCCGGGTGCCGCCTTGCCGGGCGGCGGCCACAGGCCGGGATCCCTCGGCACCGTGAGTTCGAGCGTCGCCTCCTCGTCGCCAGCGGGAACGAAGCCCACATCGGCCAGGTTAACGCCATCGCGGACGTAGAGGATCGCGCGCGTCGGGGCACGCCATGGAGCCATTGTGTCCGCCGCGACGTCGCCGGACACGACGACGCCAGCAGCATCTGTTTCCGCGACCAGTTCGACGACCGTCCGGGCCTGCTCGACCGCTGACGCCAGGCCGTACCAGTAGGTGCTGATGCCCCCCGGCCCCGGATAGGTCGACAGCCACCACCGGATCGCCTCATCGAGGTCCCGCACGACCCAGCCGGTAGGCATGCGGCTGACCAGGTCGTAGTCAGCTAACGCGGCCAGCGCCTGGGAGACGCGTGGTTGGGAGACGCCGACCAGGGCGGCCAGTTCCTGCTGGGTTGCGTACGGCTGTTGAATCAGCCGGCGAACCAGGGTGAAGGTGCCCCACGGCACCCGGCCGCGCTTGGCCCATCGCCTTACCGCCTCCGTTGGGGGTCGCAGCGTGACCCGTTCTCCGCCGAGGCGCAGCACACCCGTGACCTGCCGCTCGCCGTCGATCAGCCAGGACCAGCCGGCGGCCTCGACTGCTTCCCGAACTGCGGCCGTCGCCGTCGGCATGATGAACAGGCACGGTCCGGGGTGGCGGTCGATCGTCGTGGCGATGTCGCGCGGGGTCAGCGGAACCGGGGAGGCGATGACGGTCACCGTGACTCGGGCATCGACGTAGCCCAGCTCAGCCCGGTCGGCTCCGCGTGGCACGAGCGTGACCCCCGCTTCAGCCAGAGCGCGCCAGACGGACGACGATATAAGCATTACCCAACCCCCTTGGTTAATACTTATACACCCTGCTCACCTGCGTCTCCACCAAGTTGCAGTGGCGAGTTCGCAAGTATCGGTGCGTGCTAGGTCAGGCTGACGGAGCGGGCGAGTTTCACCGGTCGTCAGCCGCGCCGGCCGTCACCGCGCAGCGCCCGCAGCAGCTCCGCCGCCGACCGCGTGCGCTCGTACCGGACCTCATGCCCTTCCCGCCGGGACACGACGAGCCCGGCCCGGCGCAGCCGCCCCAGGTGGTACGACACGGTGGCCGGGCTGATCCCGTGCCGCGCCGCCAGTTCGGTGGTGGTCAGCGGCGTAGCCAGGTCGGTCAGCAGTGCGGCCCGGCGCGCGCCGAGAATGCCGGTCTCCTCGCCGGCCGGCGCGGGCAGCGACCACACCTGACCTCGCCCCCGCGCCGGGTAGCCGACCATGATCAGGCCGGGTGCGCCCAGGTAAACCGCGGGGCGGGGCAGGAACGCCGACGGGGACAGGATGAGCCCCTGCGCCGCGTCGAGGGACAGCTCGGCGGGCGAGTCGACCGTGACACGACGGCCGTCCCAGGTGAGCCTCGGGTCGAGGGTACGGACGATGTCGGCGAGGCCGGTCCGGGTGGCCAGTGTGGCGCGGTGGCGGATGTCCTCGTCGAGCACCCGGTGCAGGTTCGGCCAAAGCTCGGCCTGGGTGTGTCGCCAGAAGCGGGCGAGCTGATCGACAACCCGGGTGAGCAGCGCCGTCTCGCCACGTCGGGCGAGGACCTCGGCGACCGTGGCCGGCAATGGTGGCCGAGGGTCGCGTCCGGTCGGGCTGCGTTCCAGCAGGGCTGGCGAGGGCGGGCCGATCCGGAACGCCGTCCGCAGCTGTTGGTGGACGTCCTCGGCGGTGGTTGCCGCCACGGCCGCGAGTTCCTCGTCGAGGGTGGGCTGGTAGCTGCCGGGCAGCGGGGACAGAAAATCCGGGATGTACGCGGCGGCCCCGTTGACCAGCGCGAACAGCACGTCGACCGAGCCCGGGTCGAGGGTACGCCGAGTCTGGCTCACCCAGCTGCGGGCGTACGGTGCCCGCTCGGGGTGGGCGAGCACCTCCAGCGCGTTTGTGACCTCCGTCAGCCGCGACAGCGCAAACCGTGACCGGACGAGCCGCTCCGCGTCGACGTGCAGAGTCAACACCCGCCAACATTAGAACCCCCTCGAATCCTTGGCACCCGTCCTTGCCCCGCTGATCTCCTGACAACTACGGGGAAAGAGTCGCCTCCCGCCGCGGCGAGGGGACACCTTCCCCGAAGTTGCGCCCAGCCGGCCCTGCCACAGCGGTCGGCGTGGACTGTGGGAAGGGGATCTCTGTGTCGTACTCCGAAGGATTGGTGAGCCGGCGGACGTTGCTGCTGGGGGCGGCGGCCGTGGGTGGCGGTGTCCTCGCCGCCCGGCCCGCACAGGCGGCAGCCCGGCCCGCACAGGCGGCAGCCCGGCCTGCGCAGGGGAAGGCGAGGTCCGACTGCTCAAAGATCCGCTCGGTGGGCTGTTTCGAGGTGCTCGCGCTACGCGACGCTGCCGGCTCGTTCTTTCTCAGCTACGACGACGCCTTCTCCGGGGCGTCGGGAAATGACTGGGCGGCGGCGCGGCGCATCGACCCGGCCGCGTTCGGGCCGGACCGTACGTGGCACCTGGACTTCCGCTGCTACGCCATCCGCCGGCCCGGCGACCGGTACACGCTTGTGGACACCGGTGTCGGCCCGGAGGGCAGCCCGGCCTCGGCGTGGGCGCCGGTGCCGGGCGCGCTGCCACAGGTGTTGGCCGGCAACGGGATCGACGTGCGGCGGGTGGACACGGTGGTGCTGACGCACCTGCACGAGGACCACGCCGGCTGGGCGGTCACGGCCGAGGGCGTGCCGATGTTCCCCAACGCACGGTACGTGGTGCAACAGCATGAACTCGACGCGCTGGAAGCGGGCGGCAGCGAGATGCTGGGGTACGTGGTGCGGCCGTTGCGCGCGACGGGGCAACTGCACCCGGTGGACGGTGCCGTGGTGCTCAGCGGTGCCCGGGCGGAGGCCGGCCGGCGTACTCCCGCCGGCCGCCGCGGTGACCGCATCCGGGTGGTGCCCACGCCCGGCCACACCCCGGGGCACCAGTCGGTGCTGGTGGAGGGTGGCCGCCACGACCAGGTGGTGGTCACCGGTGACGTGCTCGTCCACGCCGTCCAGGTCGCCGACCCGGACGTCGCCTACCGGTACGAGGCGGACCAGGACCTGGCCCGGCTGACCCGCCGCAGCCTGCTCGACACGGCCCGCCGCGAACGCGCGGTGCTCGCCACCGCGCACCTCAACCGCCCCTTCGTCGAGCTCGACTGAAACCGCCTCCGGCCAGGTCGGCACCACCCGATCAGCCCGGACCGCGTTGCACAGACCCCCGGTCGGCGGCCCGTGGATCTTGGTGAGCCTCCAATGTGGCAGGATGCCAGCGCAGGTGCGCGATCTTCGCGCCGGAGCATCAGGAGGGCGTAATGCGGGGACTGGCACGACGACTGGCCATCTCGATTGTCTCGGCGACGGTGACGGCGGTGACGCTCGCGTCGCCGGCACAGGCCGCGACGAATCCGTTCACCGCGGCACAGGCGTGCAACAACGATTTCGGTGGTTCCTGGGCCCACACCACTGACGGCCACCGGTCGATTTCCGCACCGGATGGCACCAAGGTGGGCGATGTCTACCTGATGTACAACAGCGCCAGCGGGTACAACTGTGTCGTCACCCTCAAGCGGGTGGCGGTGGGCTCGACTACCGGGGTTTCCGCCGGGATCCGGGTACAGGGCGGTTCCTGGGCCTACGACCCGGGCAACTACAAGTACTACGCGGCGATTCAGCGCTCCGCCCGGGACAAGTGCGTCATGTACAACGGCGAGGTCCTGTATTTCACGAGCTGGCAGAGCGCCGGCCGGTACAGCTGGGGTAACTGCGGCTGATCGGGCGCTTGGCGCGAAAGCCTCACCACCTCGATTGATTCCGGTGAAGGGTTGCCTGATCGGGGGCGACGTGCACAGGATACGGGGACGCTCGATCAGCGTGCGTAGATCCACTGGTGCCCGGGCCACTCCGGGCCGGTGGTCTTCCACCTATGAGGAGGTTTCGTGGCACGACGCCGCTTCGCGGGGATAGCAGCCAGCGCCATCGTCCTACCGTTACTCGTCATCGCTCAGCCGACCGCCGCCTCGGCCACCCCGGAGGCCGCGACCGTCAAGCCGGTGCCGGCTCCGGCCACCGGGCTCGCCAGTGATGTCCGGGAGCTGACCCGCAAGGACTTCACCTTCAACGGGAAGCGCCTGGAGGCCCCGACCCAGTACCAGCCGCGTACCCAGGCCCGGTCGACGGCGGCGGCGGCCGAGACGCCGCCGGTCGGCACGGTGCGGCAGTGGCTCGCGCTCGACGACTACCTGGGCGAGATCTACCTGAAGGACTACACGCTGCGCGGCGTGGGCGACAACATCGAGGTGTGGGTCGCCAACGACACGGAGTTCCCGGAGGGTGACTGCCGCCGGCAGATCCCGAACTCCACGGTGGTCACCGACGAGCAGGTCGCGGGCCTGGTCAACGAGTTCGACACCAACATGTACCCGAAGTCGACGGCCGCGTTCAGCACCCCGCCCGAGCGGGACGGCAGCAACGCGCAGATCGGCGGGGACTTCACCGGTGCCGGTAACCGGACGGTCACCCTCGTCGACAACGTACGCGACGACAACTTCTACGACTTCCCGGCCGCCCCCAGCTACATCGCCGGGTTCCACTTCTCGCTCTTCAACGAGCTGCTCGACCGCAACATCATGACTGTCGACGCGTTCGACTGGGCGCACCGCACCGGCGCGAACCCGCCGAACGAGCCGACCGACGACCTGTGCACCAGCCGGCCGGCGCGCCCGCAGCTGTACGAGGGCACGTTCATCCACGAGTGGCAGCACCTGGCGCACTACTACACCGACCCGTTCGAGACGACCTGGCTGAACGAGGGTCTCTCCGACTTCGTGCAGACCCTCGCCGGGTACGTCGACGCCACCGCCCGGGTCGACGAGCCCGGCACCGACAGCCACCTCTACTGCTTCCAGGGCTTCGGCACCGTCCAGACGGACTACAACACGAATCCACGGGACTGTGGTGGTCCGGAGAACTCGATAAACCTGTGGAATGAGGGCAGTACGTCGAGTGGCGTGCTTGCCGACTACGGCAACGTCTACTCGTTCGTGCTGTTCCTGTACGACCGCTACGGCCTGGACTTCATCTCGCGGCTGCACCGCGACGGTGAGCTCCAGGGCTTCGCCAGCCTTGAGGCTGCGCTGAAGGCCGAGGGCGTCAAGGACATGTACAAGGTGATCCACGACTACCAGACGATGAACCTGGTGGACCGGATCGTCGGGAACTCCAAGCGGGGCATCATGCTCGGGGTGGACAAGCGCCGGGTCACCACGGCCAGCCTCGACGCCACCGTGAACCTGGCCAACCCCGCCTCGTACGCGGCCGCCGGCGCAGCACCCAACGGCGCCGACTACGTCACCTTGCAGAAGGCCAACGGTAAGCCGCTGGGCCTGGGCGATCTGCGTTCGATCAAGTTCCATGGCGCGAAGACGTTGCCGCCGGTCCCGCTGGCCTGGCAGGTCGTCAGCGACGACCCGGATCGTAGCGGCAACCCGGTGCTGTGGTCCGGCAACGGCAACAGCCTGGACGTCGCCGCGGTCACTCCGGTGACCGTGCCGGCCGCCGACCCGACGCTTACCTTCCTGGCGAAGTACGGTGCCGAGGCCGGCTACGACTACGGCTACGTCAGCGTCTCCACCGACGGCGGCGAGAGCTACACCGTCATCCCCGGTGAGGAGACCGTCGCCGGTCCGCTCGGCCCGGCGCTGAACGGCACCACCGACGGCTTCCAGCCGCACTCGTTCGACCTGTCCGCGTACGCCGGGCAGGACGTGCTGGTCAGCTTCCGGTACGTCAGCGACGGTGGTGTCAACGAGGGCGGTCTGCTGATCGACGACATCGCGGTCGGCGGCACGCTGGTCAGCGACGGTTCGAGCCTGGAGCCGTTCGACTCGCCGTCGGAGATCAACCCGACGCCGGTGGCGAACTGGAACGTCCGCTTCGTCGGCATCAACGAGAAGCTCAAGCTGGCCTACCAGGTGGAGGTCGACGGCAAGTCCAACTTCACCCTCGGTCTGATCCAGACGGCGCTGCTGTCCGCCTTCCCGAAGGTGGTCGCCATCGTCGCCTACGACGAGCCGACCGAGCAGGTCACGCAGTACGCCCCGTACACCCTGACGGTCAACAACGTGGCGCAGCCCGGCGGCGCTCCGCTGAGCTGACCCTGAGCAGGTAACTCCCGGTGCCGCCCGGCGCGGCACCGGGAGTTCTCTGTTCTGCCGGGCGAAGCTGCCGGATCCGGCGACGCGGCCCGGCGTCGGTCCCTAGCCTGGCCAGCAGAGGCATCGTCGGGGGCAAGCAGCCGGGGGACACCATGACCAACGCGATAGGTGACGCACTTGATGGCGTACGCGAAGTCGAGCTGACGGTGACCGGCCGCAGGACCGGGCGGCAGATCACCCATCCGGTCTGGTTCGTGCAGGAGGACGACAACGTCTTCCTGGTGCCGGTGACCGGCTCGGACAGTCAGTGGTACAAGAACGTCAAGCAGACCCCGATGGTCCAGTTGGCCGTCAACGGCACCGCGTTGAGTTCGAGTGCCACCCCGATCACCGAGGCCGACCGGGTCGACCATGTCGTGACGATGTTCCGCGACAAGTACGGTGCCGACCAGATCGCCTCGCTCTACCCGAAACACGACGTCGCCGTCCAGGTCCCCCTCGGATAGCTGTCGCAACTCCGGGTTACCTTGCCACGATGGAACAGCGACTCAGCCTGATCACGCTCGGCGTCGCCGACCTGGCCCGGTCCCGCGACTTCTACGGGCAGCTCGGCTGGCAGGGCCAAGAGGTCGAGCAGACCGTGTTCTTCCAGGCCGGCGGGCTCGCCGTGGTGCTGTGGGCGCGGCAGTCGCTGGCCGAGGACGCCGGTGTCGAGGACCGGGGCACGGGCGGGTTCGCCGGGGTCGCGCTGGCCCACAACGTACGCGAGCGCGCCGAGGTGGATCAGCTGATGGCCGCAGCCGCCCGGGCCGGGGCCAAGGTCACCCAACCGGCCCGCGACACCTCCTACGGCGGGTACGCCGGCTACTTCACCGACCCGGACGGTCACCTCTGGGAAATCGCCTGGAATCCGGGTTTCCCGATCGCCGCAGACGGCACGATCACCGTCCCCGACTTCGGCGCACCCTGACCCGACCCGGCGTCACGGGTCTTGTCGCCACCTCACGCAGGTCACTACCCGGCGGTCCGGGGGACCAGCTGCGCCGGTGCCCGCCGCCGGGGGCAACCGACGGGGCGCCGGCCGTGTCATGCTCTCTCCGACGACTCGCTGATTCGAGGGGGTCGATGTGGAGCTGCGCAGAGGCCGCGGCCCGTTGGTGCTCGGCCTGTTCTTCTTCGTGACTGGCGTCTTCCTGCTGGGGTGCTTCGAGCTCACCGTACCGGGATGGATCATCGGTCTTCTCGCCCTGCTGATCGGCGGCGGGATCGTCCTCGCCGAACGCCGGCCGTTCAGGTTCCACATCGGGCCGGACGGGCTGGCCGTCCGGGTAGCGGGGCTCAACCGGGCGGTGCCGTGGGCCGAGATCGACGCGATCATCCTCGACCAGGAGGTGCCGACGATCGGCGTGAAACACCCCATCGACTCCCGTCTGCTGCTGGTGCCGGCGGCGGGTTCGACCATCGACGGCCCCTTCGACGGACAGAGCCCGATCGACGGGCGGCCGGCACTGGTCCTGCTCGATCTCGCCGACGTCACGCAGTCGTTGGACGAGGTGGCGGCAGCTTTGACCCGCTTCGCCGGGAGCCGGTTCACCGACGTCCGGCACCACCGTCGCGCACACTTCGAGTCGCTGGACTTCGCAGTCGGGCCGGGAGGTTACGACCCGACCCGGGTGGACGAGTTGATCCGACAGGGGCGGGACGGGCTGCTCATCGACGAGTTGCTGCCGCGCTGGTCGGCCAAGGCGCGCTTCGAGGAGGCCCGGGCGGAGTTGCCCACGAGCACGTCGGGCTACGACCGCACCGCTGTGCACGCGACGCTCGACGAACTGTCGGCCCTGATCGCCCGCTGGCCCGAACAGGACGTCCCGTCCGACCGGAGCAACCGGCCCGACCCGAGCAACCCAACCGGACAGAACGGCCCGAGCGGCAAGAGCAGTCAGAGCGACCCACCTGACCAGAGCGGCCAGAGCGGCCAGAGCGGCCAGAGCACCCTGCCCGGCTGAGCGTCAGGGATCAGCGCTGGTCGGTGCCGGCAGGGTCAGCGCTGGTTGCGGCGGCGTGGCATGCTCTGCACGCCACTCAGCTGATCGAGGTGTCGTCATGGAGCTGCGCAGGAATCGACGTTCGCTGGCACCCGGGGTGCTGCTGCTCGCGTTCGGGCTCTCCCTCCTGCTGGGCTCTCCCGGCATGGGCACATCGATCTTCGCCGGTGCCGCGCTCCTGACGGGTGGTTGGATCACCGCTCGGTCGCTGCGACCGTTCCGGTTCCGGATCGGCCCCGACGGGCTGGACCTGAGGGTCGTCGGGCTCAACCGGTTGGTGTCGTGGGCCGAGATTGACACGATCGTGCTGGGCCGACCCGCAGGGGCAGCGGCTGCGACACCGTCTACCCCGTCGTTGCTGCTGGTCCCGGGCGTCGGGTCGACAATCGACCGTCCGCTCGTCGGTCGGAGCCCGGTCGACGACCGACCCGCCCTGGTGCTGCTCAGCCTCGCCGACGTGCGGGAGTCCGCGGACGAGGTGGCCGCCGAGTTGAACCGGGTCAGCGGTGGTCGCTTCACCGACGCCCGGCAGCACCGAGCCGAGCTCCGGGAGGGCCAGCCGGGAGTTGTCTCCGAGCCGGTCTTCGACACGGTGCTGCGCGGCTATTTCAAGAACATGGTGGACGACCTGGTCCGGCGGGGCCTGGACGCGCTCGCCTCCGGGACGGCGGCGCAGCGTCAGGCGGTCAGGGCGGAGCTGGATCCCACGACGCTCACCGTCGCCCTGCGCGGCTACGACATGGGGCAGGTCGACGCCTACCTGGAACGGCTCTCCACCGCGCTCGCCAACGAGCCGGGAGAGCCGGCACAACCGCACCAGCCCGAGTAGCCGACGCAGCCGGAGCTCCTACCGGACGCGGGCGGGGCGGGCGAGGGTCAGCAGCATCAGAAGCGAGGCGGCTGCGGCGGCGCTGAGCACCACGGCCATCGGGAGCGCGCTGCCTTCTCCACCGAGCCCGACCAGTGGTGCGGCGCTGGCGGCGACCACGGCCTGGATGCCGCCGAGCAGCGCTGCGGCGGTACCGGCGCGGGCGGCGTGCCGGTCCAGGGCGAGGGCGGTCCCGTTGGGCATCACCAGGCCGAGCGAGCCGAGGAAGACGAAGAGCGCGGCGACGACCACTGGCAGGTTGTTCAGCAGCGCCCCGGTGAGCACACCGAGGGCGGCGAGCAGGCCGAGACCGAGGCCGCCGACCAGCAGCGGTCGGGGATCGTAGCGGTCGAGCAGGCGGGCGTTGAGCTGGCCGACGGCGACGAAGGCGAGCGCGTTGGCACCGAAGACCAGGCTGAACGTGCTGGCGGAGAGACCGAAGACGTCCTGGAGGACGAACGAGGAACCGGACAGGTAGGCGAAGAGGCCGGCGAAGGCGAGGCCCTGGGTCAGCGCGTACCCGAGATAGACGCGGTCGGTGAGCAGCGTGCGCCCGGCGGCGGCGGTCGCGGCAAGGCCGCCGGTGCTGCGCCGCGCGGCGGGCAGGGTCTCCGGTAGCCGCAGCGCGACGGCGGTGGCGAGCAGGGCACCGACCAGGGCGAGGGCGACGAAGATGGAGCGCCAGTCGCCGACGTTGAGCACCAGGCTGCCGAGGGCCGGGGCGACCATCGGCGCGATGCCGAAGATCAGGACGAGGCGGGAGAAGTACTTCGCGGCGGCCCGGCCGGAGTACAGGTCACGGACGACGGCGCGGGCGACGACGGTGCCCATGCCACCGGCGAAGCCCTGTGCGAAGCGGGCCACCGCGAGCGTCTCCGCCGACGGTGCGAGGGCGCAGACCAGCGACAACAGGGTGTACGCGGCGACGCCAACCAGCACCGGACGGCGTCGCCCCCAGCGGTCGCTGAGCGGACCGGTGACGAGTTGGCCCAGGGCCATGCCGATCAGGCAGGTGGTCAGGGAGAGTTGGATCTGTGCCTGGCTGGCGGCCAGGTCGCGGGTCATCCCGGGAAACGCCGGCAGGTAGGTGTCCAGCGACAGCGGACCGATCGCGGTGAGCGAGCCGAGCAGCACCAGCAGCCCGAGGGCGGCGCGGCCGGTGGGTGGGGTGATGCGCTCCGGCGGGCGTACGGGCACGTCGGTCTGCGGCATCGATTCCCCTCGGCAGTCGGCGCCACCACGGCGTGGCCGGCTGCCGGGGGCGTTCGGCTACGGTAGCTCTGCCTACAGAGGTGTTGCAGCGTGAAGGGGCGGCACTGTGACCGACGAGACGCTCGACCAGCTCGGCGCGGCCCTCAGTGACCTGCACCGGGTACTCCGCCGTCGGGCCATCCAGCGGACCGGACGTGCCGCCCTGCCGGACGCGCAGGTCGAGGTGCTGCGGCTGGTGCAGCGTCAGCCCGGCATCAGCGTCCGGGAGGCCGCCGAGCGTCTGGGTACCGCCGCGAACACGGTGAGCACCCTGGTCGGCGAACTGACCACCGCCGGCCTGCTGCGCCGGGACCGGGATCCGACCGACCGGCGAAGCGTCCGGTTGGCGTTGACCGAGGTGGCGTACGAGCGCATCGCCGCCTACGGGCAGTACCGCCGCAAGCTGCTCGCCGCCGCACTGGCCGACCTGGACGCGACCGACCGGCAGCGGCTGGCCGCCGCCGTGCCCGCCCTGTCCCGCCTGGCCGACCAGGCCGCGGAGCTGCCCTGACCGCAGTCCCCGGACGCCCAGCGGGGTCAGCCGCAAGCCCGGTCAGCGCCTCGCTCTGATCACCTCGTACAGGGCGGTCCAGTCCTGGTCGCCGTGTCCGGCGGCGACCGCCCGCTGGTAGTGCGACCTGACCGCCTTCGGCAACTCGACGTCGACGCCGACTGTCTCACTGGTCCGCAGGATGTGCTCGGCCGTGGCACCCATCATCCGCGCCGTGCTCAGATCGCCCGGGTGCTCGCCGGCCTCCAGTGCGCGCGCCAGTTCCAACCCGTCGCCGATCATCGCCGGGATGTCGGTGAGCGTGGTCAGCGCGCCGGGCAGGAACTCGGCCGCTGGTACGCCCGCCGCGGTGACGAGCGCGGTGGCGTGCAGCAGGCTCGACAGGCAGGTGAGGAAGACGTCGAGGTGTGCCTGGTAGAACAGTTGCGCCAACCCCGGATCGGCGTCCAGGTACCTCGGCTCGCCGAGGATCCGCAGCACCGGTTCGCTGCGGTCGTACGCCTCGCGGGCTCCGCTGTAGAAGACGTACGCCTCACTGGCGCCGATCATGGGGGCGGGCACCATCACCCCGCCGGTCACGAACCGTGCGCCGTTGCTCGCGGCCCACGTCGCCGCCTGTCGCGAGGCGTCGGGGGTGTCGGAGCTGAGGTTGACCAGGGTGCGGTCGGCCAGGGCCCCGGGCTCGCCGGCCGCCGGGCCGAGGATGTCGTACATCGCCGGGTAGTCGGTGAGGCTGAGGATTGTCAGTTCGCTGGCGGCCACGGCGGCGGCGGGCGACGGCGCGAGAGTGGCTCCCCCGGCGACCAGGGCGTCGGCCCGGCTCGGGGTGCGGTTCCACAGCGTGACCGGGTGTCCGGCGCGCATCAGGGCCACAGCCATCGCCTGCCCCATCGGCCCGAGACCGATGACAGTGACCGGCCGGAGATCGTTGTTCATCGGACACTCCTCAGTTCCTCGAACATGCGGGCGGTGCCGTGCTCCCCGAACCCGGCGGCGAGCTGCCGACGGACCATGTCGTGCAGCGGCTTGAGCACCTCATCGGTGACGCCCTGCCCGGTGCTGGCCTGCATCACCGTGCTGAGGGCCGTCTCGGTGAACCGCAGGCTCTGCTGGCCCGGCCCGAGGTAGTCCTGCTCGTCGATGGTCGCAGCGAAGCCGGCCAGTTGCTCGGTCATCGCGGCGAGGAACGACGCCTGCCGCCGGACGAACTCGCCGGCCGGCACTCCTTCGGAGCCGACCATGGCCGCGCCGTGCAGGAAGCCGGCGAACATCGCGTACATGCCGGCGAGCATCGCCGTGTCGTAGAGCGCCGCCATGCCCGCGTCCGGCCCGAGGTAGCTGCTCTCGCCCCACAGGTCGAGCAGTTGTCGGTGCTGCGCGAAGCCCTCCCCCGATCCGCTGTAGAAGATCGCCGACTCGGGGCCGCCGATTGTCTCCGGGACGGCCATGATCGCGCCATCGAGGAGGTCGATGCCCCGCTCACCGGCCCAGCGGGCGAGGTCACGGGACTGGTTCGGCGTCGTGGTGGTCAGGTTGATCACCGTACGACCGGACAGGCCGGTCGCCACGGGTTCGAGCACCTCGCGTACGGAGGCGGCGTCGAAGAGGCAGACGACGACCGTGCGCGTACCGACGATCGCCTGCTCGACGCTGTCGGCGATGACGGCGCCCCGCTCGCCGAGGCTCTGCGCCCGGTGACCTGTGCGGTTCCAACAGACGATCCGGTGGCCGGCGTCCGACGCCGTTCTCGCGAGCGCGCTGCCCATCGCGCCCAGTCCCAGGAAGGTGGTGCTGACTGTCATTCGGTGGTCCCCTGCTCTGTCCGGTGATCTGACGGGCGCGCCGATCACCATGGTTGGCGACCACAATCGAGCGGGCAAGTACCCACTATATTGTTCAATACTTACCTCAAGGTAAGTGATGAAGATCGGCTACCGAGGAGGCGGATCCATGGCATCGGGCGACAGGTGCGGCCCGTACATCTGCGGGATCGACGCCGCGATGGACGTGGTGTCAGGGAAGTGGAAGTCGCTGATCCTGTGGGAGCTGGACAACCACGGCACCCGCCGGTTCGGTGAGCTGAGGCGGGGCCTGCCTGGGGTGAGCGAGAAGATGCTCATCCAGCATCTGCGGGAGCTGGAACAGGACGGTCTGGTCCACCGCGAGGTCTACCGGGAGGTCCCGCCCAAAGTGGAGTACTCCCTGACCGAGCACGGCCGGTCACTCAACGAGGCGCTCGGGCCCCTGGGCGAGTGGGGGCAGCGCCGGGTCGAGCGGCTGGCCGCCGAGGCCCCCACCGCCTCCGCCTGACCGTGCCCCCGTCACCCGCCGGCCAGATCCGCACACCACCCAGCACCTTGCGCCCTCACCCCCGCCACCACCTAGCAACTTCGGGGATAGTGCGGCCTCACCCCCGCCACCACCCAGCAACTTCGGGGATAGTGCGGCCTCACCTGGCGCTTTTCGAGGTTGCGGGCGAGCAGGTGGTGGGGTGGTCAGGTCGTGACGGTGCGGCGGACGCCGCCGTGCAGGCCGCAGGCCCGGGGGCTGCCGCCGGCCAGGCTGACCTTGCCGTTCTCGCACTGCACCAGGTAGCCGCGGCCCTCCCAGAAGCCGGGCACGCAGTCGAAGTGCTCGCACACCTCGCGGGCGGGTTCGCGGACCCGTTTCCCGCCGCAGAAGTCGTACCCCATCGGGTTCTTGGGAGCGCCGCAGCGCCGCTCGGGCTTCGGGCTGGCCTTGGCCGAGCCGGTGGCGCGCGGTGTCGGCGCGGAGCCGGTGGCGGGCAGTGCCGGCGCTGAGCCGGTGGCGCGCGATCCGGTCGAGGAGCTGGTCGTTGCCGGCGCCCCGGTCGCGGCCACCGCGGTTTCGGTGCTGGTCGGGTCGGACGGGCCGGAGTTGGCCAGGGCCACCGGCACCATCACGGCCAGCGCGGCGGCGACCACGGCGGTCCGCCGGCCGCCGGGGATCAGAGTCAACAGTCGGGCCTGGCCAGGGGTGGCGATGCCCGGGCGGGACGGGCGCAGCCGGGCGTGCTCGTCGATCAACTCGTCGAGCTGGTCGATGACCGCCTGACGCTGCTCGATGGCGTCGGCGAAGGCCAGGGTCAGTACGAACCGGAACTCGGCCGCCACGTCCGGGCGCAGCAGCACCCCCGAGGTCCGCCGCCGGTCCAGCACCTGGATCAGGGTGACCGACGCGTGCGGGTCGTGCGACAGACCGGTCATCCTGCCGTACGCCCAGTCGCGTCGGCCCCGCCCGCCGAGCAGCACCAGTCGGCGGTTGGTGATCACCGCCATGCCGGCGTCGGTGACCCGCACCCCGTCGGGCAGGCGTCGCCGCAGCCGGCCGGTCTGCGCGCCGACGGTCAGGTCAGGGGCGGGCAGTACTGCGTTGTGCCGCAGCTCCACCAGTTGGGCCGCCGGCACCACCCGGAGTACCACCTCGTCGGGGGCCAGTTCCAGCGGGAGGCCGTCGCCGGCCGTGGTCGAGCCCTGGCACTGCTCGGCGAGCGTACGCAGCCGACGCAGGTCGTCGTCGCGTCGCCGCCAGGTCCCTTCGGCGCTGCGGAACAGCCGCAGCCGGCGCTCGTTCTGCCGGCGCGCCCACCGGTACCGCCATGTCGAACCCGTCGAATCAGTCCTCGCCACGCCGAACTCCCTCGCCGCGCATGCCACCAACCGCAGGCCACCAAATGGGGTGTCACAGTGTTAACGGTTGCGAGCACCGGCATGGACACGGCCAGAAGTGGTCGAATTACCCGATCGGTGGAGCAATACGGACGAGATGGCGGTTTACCCTGCGCCATTCGCCTTTCCCCTCAGGCGGGCTGTGACGATACCGGCCACCGGTACGCCAATCACTCGTACGGGTTTTACGAGGGCTGTCGTCCAGTGGCGTGGCCCGTGATGGCGAATCTGGTGGCGAGGTGCTGGCGATACCGGAACTGGCGGTCGTGGCGGTGGATTCCTGCCGGCGGTGGCGGTGACGAGCGGCACCGGCGGCGGTAGCGAATCCGATCTCACCGCGCTGGTACGGGCCGCGCAGGATGGCGACGAAGATGCGTTCCGCCTGCTGTACCGGCAGGTGCAGCCCGGTCTGTTGCGCTATCTGCGGGGCCTGGTGGGCGGCGATGCCGAGGACGTGGCCTCGGAGGCGTGGTTGCAGATCACCCGCGACCTGCGGCGATTCCGCGAGGAAGGGGCTGGGTTCCGGGCCTGGACCGCCGGGATAGCCCGGCACCGGGCGCTGGATCACCTACGCCGCCAGGGACGGCGACCGTCGACGGCCTTGCCTGCCGACGCACTGGTCGACCTGCCCGCCGATCAGGACACCGCCGATCAGGCCGTTCAAGCCGCCGCGACCCGCGCCGCCATTGAGTTGATCGCCACGCTGCCAAGTGACCAGGCCGAGGCGATCCTGCTACGGGTGGTGGTCGGACTCGACGCCCGGGCCGCCGCCCAGGTGCTCGGCAAGCGTCCTGGCGCGGTGCGTACTGCCGCCTGGCGGGGATTACGCCGGCTGGCCGCGCGTCTCGACCCGCAGACCGCCCAGGACCGGGCTATCGCACCTGAACAGGGCCTACGCCCACCCACCCCCACGATGCGTCGACTCGCGGCGGGTGAGTGACGCAAATGATCCGGGACGACGCCAGGGAAGACGAGATGAGCAAACCGTCACCTCGACGAATGGACAGGGAGACCGCAGAGCGGCTGCTGGACGCCGATCCGGTCGCCCTGAGCCAAGCCGGTCCGCTCGCCGCGCCACTACGCGCGGCACGCGGGCCGGCACGACACGACGAGATGGCTGGAGAGCATCTGGCGGTGGCCGCATTCCGGGCTGCCGCCGATCTCGCCCCCGAACCTCGACCACGGAGAGAGTCAATGCTCAAGATCACGCTGGGGAAACTGCTCACCGTCAAGGCCGCAGCCGTCGTCGCCGCCACCGGGCTCGGTGGCGTAGCGCTGGCCGCCGGTACCGGTACGCTGCCCAACCCGCTGGTGGGCCCGACCACGCGCCCGGCTACCCACGCCCCGGCAGCACCGACAGCCACCCCGTCGCACCCGGCCGGGCCAGCTGACCGGGCCGGCGCGAACGACGGGCCGTCACCCTCGCTGGTCGGTCTGTGCCGGGCCTATGCGGCCGGCGCCGCCACGAACCCGGGCAAGGCGGCGGAGAACCCGGCTTTCGCCGAACTTGTCGAGGCGGCCGGCGGCGCCGGACAGGTCGACGAATACTGCGCGGACGCCGTATCGGAGGAACGTGCCCGCCCCACGGGCGCGCCGAGCGGTGCCGGACGGCCGACCACCCGGCCCACCCCCGACACGCGCGGTGGCACACCGACGAGCCGGCCTGACACGCCTGCCACCAAGCGGCCCGGTGGCGCCCCGACCGTGACCGTCCCCGGTGCGCCTACCGGGAGCGTTCCGGCCGCGACGCCCCGCACCCCCGGCCGCTGACCGCGGGGCCGGGCGGGTTCTCCCCGACCCGCTCGGCCCCGCGCCCGCTTCGACAGACGATCAGGGTGACTCGACCGTGCTGATCAGGAACTTCTGGACTTCGGCCTCGACGATTGCCACCTGCTGCTCCGGTTCGGGGCCGGCGCCGCGGAAGTCCAGCAGCTGCTCCTCGGACTCCCACCGCTCGTAGACGTTGATCCGCCCCGGCTCGATCAGGTCCGGACTGATGGAGAAGTCGAGACAACCGGGTGCCTCGCGGGCCTGACGGACGATCTCGGCGCAGGTGGCCAGGTAGTCGTCCCGCCCGGCGGGGTCGACCTGTAACGCGCCGGCGACTATCAGCAAGACAACCTCCGAAGATCGGGAGAGCGGACGCCAGTCATACTCTCCCGATCCGCCATCGTCCGCACGCGGGATCAGGCGCGGCTGATCGCGTTGGCGTGGATCGCCTCAGCCAGGTACTCCGTGAGCCCGGGAGCCTTCGCCTCGTAGTGCGCGGTGAACCGTTCGTCGGCGAGGTACAGGTCGGCCAGACCGGTGTGGATCTCGTACGAGCACTCGTAGAACCAGCGGCTGATCTGCTGCCGGTGCTCCTCAGCCAGCTCCATGGCCGCCGGCCCGTCGGCCGGCGCGCCCGAGGCCATCAGCGCCACGATCCGCCGCCCCCAGTCCTCGGTCTCGGCCTTGAACCGCTGCCAGTCCTGCTTGCTGTAGCTCGACGTCCGCCGGGTCGACTCCCGGTACGCCTCGGTGCCGCCCCACCGCTGCTCCGCCTCCTCGGCGTGCGCGTCCGGGTCGAAGTCCCCGAAGACCTCGAACCGCTCCTGCGGGGTCAGTTGGATGTTCATCTTGCTCGCCTCCATCGCGAATTCGATCGCCGCGACCATCTCCTGAAGGCGCTTGATCCGCACCGTCAACAGCTCGTGCTGGCGGCGCAGGTGCGCTCCCGGTTCGCACGACGGGTCGTCGAGGATCACGGCGATCTCGTCCAACGGGAACCCCAGCTCGCGGTAGTACCGGATCAGCTGCAACCGCTCCAGGTCCGCCTCGGAGTAGCGGCGGTAGCCCGCGCCGCTACGCCCGCTCGGCGTCAGCAGACCGATCTCGTCGTAGTGGTGCAGCGTCCGGACTGTCACGCCGGCGAGCTTCGCCACCTGACCAACCGTGTGGGCCATGGTTCCCCCTTTCCGGAACCACGGTCCCGCCTGCCGTTACGTGAGGGTCAAGCCAGATTCTGCGACGCCGGACACCCCCGGCGGGTCGGCCTTCACCAGGACGGTACGCAGCTCGGCCAGGCCGGTCGGGCGACCGTAGCGGTAACCCTGCCCCTGCATGCAGCCGATCGCGGCCACGGCCTCGTGCTGCCGCTCGGTCTCCACCCCCTCGGCCACCACGCTCAGGTCGAACGCGCCGGCCAGCCGGGTCACCATCTCCACCGTCGCGTACGCCCGGGCGTCCTCGGGGATCCGGGCCACGAACGACCGATCGATCTTCAACTCGGTCGCCGGGATCCGGTGCAGGTAGCTCAGCGACGAGTACCCGGTGCCGAAGTCGTCGATGGCGATCCGGATACCCAACTCGCGCAGCTGCCTCAACCGGTCCAGCACCGCGTCGCTGCCCTCGATCAGCGCCGACTCGGTCAGTTCCAGGGTCAGTGCTCGGGGCGCCAGTCCGGCGCCCGCGGTGGCCTCGGTGACGGTGGCGATCAGGTCGGGGCGGCGCAGGTGCGACGCGGCGATGTTCACCGCGACCGTCGCCGACGGAACGTGGTCCTGCCAGGTGGCCGCCGCCCGGCACGCCTCGTGGATGACCCACCTGTCGATCGGCAGGATCAGCCCGGTCTCCTCGGCCAGCGGCAGGAACCGGGCCGGGCTGAGCACGCCCAGCCGGGGATGTCGCCACCGAACCAACGCCTCCGCGCTGCGCACCGCCCCGGTGGCCAGGTCCACGATCGGTTGGAACTCCAGGTGCAACTGCTCCTCGTCGACGGCCCGCCGCAGGTCGGCGATCAGCTCGGCCCGGCTCACCGCCGACTCCCGCAGCCCCTGCGTGCACCGTCGGTACGCGGATTTGCCGGCCGCCTTCGCCGCGTACATCGCGATGTCCGCATCGCGCAGCAGGTCCGTGTGCGAGATGTGCTGGGGCCCGTACTCGGCGATGCCGATGCTGGCCGACGGGTGCACCCCGACCAGTTCCTCCCCGGGCGATGGTTGCAGCGCCGCCAACAACCGCTCGGCCAGTCGTTCCGGCGCCAACGGCCGCCCGTCGGTGACCAGCACCGCGAACTCGTCACCACCGATCCGGGCGATCATGCCGTCGTCACCGACCGCCCGACGCATCCGCCGGGACAGGCCGGACAGCAGCGTGTCGCCGGTGGTGTGCCCGAACCGATCGTTCACCTGCTTGAACCCGTCCAGGTCCAACAGCAGCACGGCCACCCGGTCGGTGCCGCGCAGCGCACCACGCAGTCGGCGGGTGAACTCCAGCCGGTTGGGCAGCCCGGTGAGCTGGTCGACGTAGGCGAGCTTGCGTAGCTGCACCACCAGACGCAGGTTCTCGTTGGCCGCCAGGCCCTGGCGAAGCGCCAGCATGGCCAACAACGCCATCATCGCCAGGAAGATCGGCATCGGAGTGTGACCGCTGGCGTCGCGGGCCAGCATGGTCGCCACGATCGCCCCGCCCACCGGCAGGTAGGGCAGCACCACCCGCCACCACGGCGGCAACGGCGCCTCCCCGGCCTCTTCGACAGCGCCGTGGTCCCGAGGTGGGGGCATCCGGGTCGCCACCACGATCAGCAGGTAGCTCAGCGGCCAGAGCACGTCGACCGGGGTGCCGGGCTGGTAGGTGCCGGCGGCCACCAGGGACACGTAGACCGTGTCGGCCACCGCCCGTACCGTCAGGCCCACGCCGAGCAGCGCCATCGGCCGCCACACCGGCCGGCCCGGGCCGACCACCGCGACCAGGATGGTCAGCTGCATCAGGTCGAACATCGGGTACAGCAGGCCGGCGGTGCGTAGCGGCTCGTCCAGATCGGCCAGACTGACGTTGCGGAAGATCAACAGCCAGCCGATCGGAATCAGCGCCAGCCCGACGATCACCCCGTCGAGCAGGGTCCGGGCCCGACCCACCGTGGTACGCGGCGCGGTGACCGAGCAGAACAGCGCGGCGGTGCCGGTCAACAGGCTGACCGCGAAGATCAACCCGATGGGCAGGGTGTGTGGCAGGCTATCCCCGATTAGGCGCTGGGACGTCCACAGTGCTCGGCCGGCCAGCGACAACGCCATGGTGGCGGCCAGCAGCAGCCAGAACCGGCGCAACGTCGCCGGGTGCCGGCGGGCCGCCGCGACGCAGGCCACCGCGGCCCAGCCCGCCACGGTGAGCGCACCCAGATCGCTGACCAGCGCGCCGGCGGGCAGCCCCAGCATCAACCAGAGCGCCTCGACCGCGACGACGACACCGGCACCGACCAGCCCCACCCGGCCGACCCGGTCCGTTCCGGGCGAGCGCGCGGCAGCCCGCTCGATGTCCTTTCGCGACACAGCGATCGCTCCGGCTCTCTCTCGTGCGTACACCCTCGACGGCGAGGTCCTGCCCTGGCAAACCCCGAAAGCCTAGCCACGCCCGCAGCCACCCCGCCAGATCCACCGGTAGGCAAGTCCACAACCTTTGGTTCGCCGGGCACCACCTGGTCTCACGCCGACCGCCTCGCGACTCGCCCGGCTGCGGCGATGCGGGCAGCGCCCCGCTCGCGGTCGCCCCGCTGTATGCCCTGTCGCGCCCGCCCACTGCCCGGGGCCGCGCCTTCCGCTCCACCCCACCGGCCACACCCCACTCCAACACGGAGCGTGACGCGCTGCGGCCATGACAGCGCATCACTAAGCGTGACCGTCCGGCCCGCCACCGACAATGCTGTCTGCCGCCTTTGCTCTGCTTACCTATACGCAACCCCACGTTGAGCTGGCCTTACCGGCGAGACACCGGGTTGACGCCAGTTACTCAGTGCAACCGATGCGTATAGTGAAGCAGAGCAAAGGGGCCGAAGGTGAGGTTGTCACCGTGGCGGGAGGCGGTTACCGTACGCTATCGACGGTCGGGGGTCCGGCTCTGCGCTGGGTGAGTTGTCGGGGCGGGTGGTCCGTCGGGGCGGGCCTTCCGTTCACGCCCATTCTTCGTCGGGCGCCGCCGCTGCGGTCACGGGTGGACCGCCGTGGGTCCACGGGGTCTCCTCGACGGCCGGAAATGCCGCACCCGGCACGTAGGCATCGCTCAACGTGGTGTAGCAGAGCCGCTCCCCGACTTCCGGCACGCTGCCCGGGCTGGCCTTCAGGCCGCGTCCCATCCCGCCGGACAATTCCAACACCACCTCGGTCTTGCCGTCGGCCGTCGGGGTGACGAACACCGTCCGCGCCTTCTGCCCGGGACGGGACGGGCTGGACAGGGTCGCGCCGACCGGCACCAGCACCGGGTCGGTGGTCATCAACTGGATGCGCGGACGCAGCACCGGCCGTCGGCCACTGTCGTCGACCCGGGTCGGGTCGGCCAGCAGCACCTCGCCGACGAACGCCTCGCCGGTCAGCCGGTACTCCGCCATCACCAGTGGGTCGTCGTAGGCGCGCTGCACCGCGTAGGTCGCGGCGGCCCGCTCCAGGCGGTGCAGCCGGGCCGCGGCGGCCACCGCACCGTCCCGGCGCGGCTGCGGCGCGCCGTCGGAGTCGAGGTGGTCGGCGTGGGCGGTGAAGGCGTCCCGGTCGCCGTCCCACCGCCCGGCCACCCGGGCACCGGGCGGCAGGGCACGCAGCAACCCCAGGCCGCGCCACATCAGCTCCCAGGTGGGCGTCAGCTGGTCCCGGAGCAGCCGCTCCAGCTCCGCGTACGCCTCGACGCGCGTCGCCTCGTCGTCGGCGGCAGCGTACGCCTCGATGGCCGGGGCCAGCAGCCGGTTGTCGAACTCGGGATCGGTGGCGGGGCCGGCCGGCGGGCAGAGCGACGGGTCCTCGGCCCGGACGGCGGCCTCGGCACCGGAGAGCCCGGCCGGCGGGGCGATCCAGCCCAGCAGTGCCGGCAGGTGCAGATCCTCGACCGCGCTCTGCCCGGTCGCCCAGTGCAGCGTCAACGCCTGCGTCATCGCCACCAGCGCCGACGAGCCGGGATGCTCGGCCCGTTCGGCGAAGAAGGTCAGCCAGCGGCCCAGCAGTGGCACCTGCGGCGGTACCGGATACTCGCCGTCGACCCGACGGAACCGGGTGGACCGACCGAGCAGCCGCAGGAACGTCACCCCCGCCGGGTTCGGCACCAGCAGCTGCGGGGCGTCGAGGTACCGGTACCGGACGTCCCGGCCCCGGTCCACGGCGACCGCCTCGTTCGCCGTGCGATGTGCGTCCACGTACGGCAGTACGATCGCGGCCAGTCGCTGCTCGGCGGCGAACGCGAACCGCTGGTCCCGGTTTCGTGGCTGCGGCACGATCAACAGGCGCCCCTCACCGGGTGCCGAGCCGACCATCGCGGCGAGCGGAGCGTTGGCCTCCCCCGCCATCGCCAGCGGTACCAGCACCAGAGGTCGCCTCGACAGGTGCAGATGCCGCACGGTGGCCACCGGTTGGGCGACCCCCGTGGCCACCGCCTGCGCCGCCGCCAGCGCCCGCAACGTACTCATGCGCTGGCGAGGGCGTCGGCGCGCAGACGGGCCGCGGTCCGCAGCAGCGCGGCGGCCTCCGCCCGTTCCGGGTCCGTGGCGGTTTCCCCACCGGCGAGCGCCAGCACCTCGGCGACGTCGGCGATCCCGCCCAGCGCCTCGCGGACCGGGCGGCCGAGCGCCCCGGTCTGCCCCTGCGCCTCGTGCCGGCAGAGGTACGCCAGCTCGCAGCTGGCCAGGCAGTCGGGGGCGTACCGGGCCGGCACCCGGGCCAGCGAACTGGCCAGGGCCGCCGGATCGGCGGCCGGATCGGCGGTGAAGTCGGCCGGGACGCCCGCCAGCAGCGTGTCGAGCCGGTCCATCCGGTCCAGTTGCCGGCGTACCACAAGCAGTTGCCGGCGGACGTCGAGCAGGTGCGCGACCGGCGCGTTGCTGAAGTCCCGGGGGCAGACCAGCACCACCTCGTGCGACACCAGCTGTGGGTCGTGGCCCCGGGCGGTGAGCAGTTCCCGCAGGGCCAGCACGTAGACGGCGGACTGCACCGCCGCGCCGGCCAGCTTCGCCGGGTCGGCCTGGCCGTCGATCACCGGGAACGACTTGATCTCGACCACGTGAAACCGGCCGCCCAGCCGGGCGGCCACCAGGTCCGGCTCCAGGTGTACCCGCTGCCCGGCGACCGACAGGCCGAGCATCGGATGGTCGAACAGCGCCGCCGGTTCATCGGCAGGCGACAGCGCCTCGGTGAGCAGGGTCGCCGAGCGTCTGGCCCGGGTGGCCGGGTCGTCGCCGGCATCGAGGTCCGTCCAGCGGGCCGCCGCCGGCACCGGTACGCCCAGCCGCTCCGCGACCAGTCGCAGCAGCTCGGCCCCACCGTCGGCCTTCACCTGTGCCTCGAACATGTTGCCCCGGGTGATGGCGAAGCGGGACTGCCCGAACCGGGCGGGAAAGCCGACCCGCTCGGCCAGCGCCGGCTTGTCCACCCCCGCACCGTCCAGGACCGCCCGGCGGTTGCAACCCGGGTTGCCGGTCAGCGCGGCGATCGTACGGGCGTTGTGTCGTTTCGGCGGTGCGTCGCCCCGGATCGCGGCCAGTCGCTGCTCGGTGTCCGTCACGACAGGCCACGATAGCCGTGGACCGTCCGTGCCGCCGCGGTCAGCCGGCCGTGGCGCTGGTCTCCTCGGGCAGCCAGATCGGCTGCCAGTCGGGCACCTCGTGGAAGCGACGCAGCTCGGCCCACCCGGACACGATGCCGGACCAGGCCGCGTACGGGGGGTTCTGCTCGTCGAAGCCGCTCTGCACGAAGGTCAGCTTGGTCTTCCCCTCGGACTCGGCCAACTCCCAGCTGGTGACGCCGTTCGGTCCCCAGTCGATGGACATCCTCCGGCCCGGCTCCAGGTCGACCACCTTCGCGGCGAAGCCGCTGTCGAAGCCACCCATCGCGTACCGGCCGCCGACCCAGGGCTCGATCCCGATCGGGTAGCCGAACCAGGCGCTGGCCTGCTCGGAGTCGGTCAGGGATTCCCACACCTTGGCGGCCGGCGCGGCGATCTCGATCTCGCCACGGAAGTCGGCGCTGGTGAAGTCCGTCCTGGGCAGCAGCGGCTGGCCAGCCAGGTGCGCCTCCAGGTTGGCGATGGTGAGCGCCCAGTAGGTCTGGAGGACGCCCCGGATGCTGGTGCCGTTGACCACGTCGTTGAAGTCGAAGTGGGTCTGCGACAGCCGCAGCACGGTGGCGTCCGGCCCGTCCGCGCTCAGCGTGATCTCGGTGGTGGTCTCCACCCCGTCGAGCAGCCAGCCGAAGCGCAGCCGGTCGTCGTCGGCATGCAGCACCCGCTGATGTGGAGCGTCGCCCTCGGGCGTGTAACGGCCCCAGAATTCGTACCGCTCGGGCAGCTCGACCTCGGCGTGCTCGGCCAGCCAGACGCGCAGCTCGGCGGGGTCGGTCAGGGCCTGGCGCACCCGCGCGATCGGCACGGCGAGGCGGGCGGCGATGGTCATCGGTTCAGTCACGGTCGGTCCCCTTCGGGTAGCAGGCCACGGCGAGCTTGAAGGCGTCTCCCGCGGCGCCGCCGTAGCGCGTGAACAACTCCTGTAGCGCGGACTGCAGGTCGTGCAGAAACTCCTGCCGGCGTTCGGCCGGCACGCGGATCTCGCCGGAAACGCCGATCGACGGCAGTTCCGGGGCGGAACGGTCCAGGGCGGCGACGTCGGCCTGGACCTCCTCCATCAGGTCCAGCAGGTAGCCCAGGCTCAGCTCGTCGCGGGCGCGGCGCAGCCCGATCCGGCCGACCAGGCGCGGTGAGAGCCAGTACGACCGGGCGGCTGCCTGGTAGATGCCTTCGGTGATGCCGCGGACCTTGCGCTTGTCGACCTGCTCGACCAGCCCGGCCGCGACGAGTTGCTTGACGTGGTAGTAGACGCGCTGTGGCGTCTGCTCCAGCCGGGCGGCCACCTCGGTGCAGGTGCGTGGCTCGGCCAGCTGCCGCAGGATCTCGACGCGCTGCGGTTTCAGCAGCACCTCGGCCTGCTCGATCTGCTCCAGGTACAGGACATCTCTCATGGCAAAATCAGTTTGTACGTAAAAAACTTCCTTGTCAATAGCATCGAGAAAGGCCGCGCCGGCAACTTCCGGCGCGGCCGCACTCAGTCGCGAGGCGCCCCGGTCAGGGCAGCCAGTCCGGGCGCAGCGGGTAGCCGTTCACCGCGTCCGGGCCGTTGCGCGTCGCCACCACCTGATGCAGCTGGATGCCGTTCCGCTCGAACGCCAGCCGGGAACCGGCCATGTAGAGCCCCCACACCCGGGCGGTGCCCGCACCCACCTCGGCGACACAGAAGTCCCAGTGCTCCACCAGGTTGCGGCACCAGGCAGCGAGGGTCAGCGCGTAGTGCTGGCGCAGGTTCTCCTCGTGGTGCACCTCCAGCCCCGCATCGTGGATCTCACTGATCACCCGCCCCGGACCGGCCAGCTCACCGTCCGGAAAGACGTACCTGTCGATGAACGCCCCGGAACGGTGCGGCGCCCGGTTGTCCGCCCGGGTGATGCAGTGGTTGAGGAGCCGGGCCCCCGGGCGCAGCCGATCCCGCAGGAACCCGAAGTAGGCCGGATAGTTGCGGACTCCGATGTGCTCGGTCAGGCCGATCGAGGAGACCGCGTCGAACTGCTCGGGCGGAGCGTCGCGGTAGTCCAGGTGCCGCACCTGCGCCAACCCGGCCAGCCCCTCCCGCTCGATCGCCGCCTGCGCCCACTGCGCCTGCGCCCGCGACAGCGTCACCCCGAGCGCCTTGACGCCGTACTCCCGGGCCGCGTGCCGGACCATGCCGCCCCAGCCGCAGCCCACGTCCAGCAGCCGCATCCCCGGCCGCAGCGCGAGCTTGCCGGCGACCAGGTCGTACTTGTTCGCCTGCGCCTGCTCCAACGTGTCGTCCGGGCTGCGGTACACCGCGCAGGTGTACGTCATCGACGAGCCGAGCACCCGCTCGTAGAACGCGTTCGACACGTCGTAGTGGTGCGAGATGGCGCTGCTGTCGCGGATACGCGAGTGCCGCAGGCCAGCCACGATCCGCTTCCAGCGCGGCCGGGCCTCCTGCGGCGGCGCCGGCGGCGGCAGCAGCCGCTCCCAGCCCAGCTCGCGCACCAGCGCCAACCCGTCGGCCAGCGCCGGAGCCCGCATCCGCACCCCACCGAGCACCCGCAACGCCTCGTACGGGTCGCCCGGGTGGACTCCCTCCAGGGTCAGGTCACCGCTGACGTAGGCACGTGCCATGCCCAGGTCACCCGGCGCGGTGAGCAGGTAGGACAGCCCGCGCTCGGAGCGGATCGACAGGGTGATCCCGGCGTCGGCCGGGCCGATGGAGCTGCCGTCGTACGCGCTGACGCGCACCGGCAGGGGGCCTGAGGTCACCGCCCGGACGATGTCCGCCACGGTAGACCCACGCCGCCGGCCCCCCGGGGGCGGCGTGGCGGGAGCGCCTGCCGCTCCCTGGCTTCGGTCGGTGAGACTCATGCCGGCACTCCGCTTCCCTCGCTCATGCTCGTGCAACCGCCTTCTCGTACAGTCCGGTCAGCCGATGCTCCGGGTCGTACCGCTCCCGCACGGCGCGCCATGTCCCGCCGCCGTAGAGCCGGTCGAACGCATCCCGGTCGTAGTACGCGTCGGAATAGAGCGACTTGTGCCCGCCCGCCTCCGACACCGCGCGCTCGATCTCCCGGTTGACGTCGCCGTCGGCGGCGCCCTCAGCGATCGGCACGCTCCCCCAGAACCCGATGTTGACGTAGTCCTGCCCCGGCCGTAGCGGATACAGCGGCCAGGACCGGGCCGATCCCGGGCCGCCCGGCTCGCGCAGCCGCAGCGGACACAACCACACCGGCGTCATCCCGACGTTCGCGGCGAACCAGTGCAGGAACTCGGCGGTGCGCTCCAGTGGGACCTCCACGTCCTGCACGACCCGTTCCCGAGCCGGCTGGCCGCGCCACCTGTCGATCCGGGCGGCGACCTGGTGCCGGTGCTCCAGGCGCACGATTCGGTGGTAGACGTCGCTGCGTCGCCACCTCGCCGGCCACAACCGCCGCACCACCGGATGCTGCGCGCCGAACGCCGCCGAGCACCAGAACCAGTCGGTGTCCCAGCGCCACAGGTAGTCGTGGACGGTCAGCGCGTCGTGCGGTCGCTGGCGCAACGAGCGGTAGTAGATCTCCTGGCCGGTGTAGTCGGAGACCGTCGGCACGTCGTCGGTGAAGCTGCCCAGCACGAGGTACGCCTCATCGGGGCTGAACATCACCCCGTCCATCGCGTCGACGCTCGCGCCGGCCCACCGGCGGGTCGCGGTGATCTCGCCGATCGCCTCGGTCAACGCGGTCAGGTTGGTGAACCTGAGGTTGCGCAGGGCCAGGTACCGGCGGACCGGTTGCAGCTCGATCCTCAGCCGGGTGGCGTACCCGAGACTGCCCAGCGAGTTGGGGAAGGCCGCGTACAGGTCGGCGTGTGGGCCGTCGGGCCGGGCGGTGACCACCTCACCGGCGCCGGTGAGCACGTCCAGCTCGGTCACCGACTCGTGCGGCAGTCCGTTGCGGAACGAGGTCGACTCGATGCCCAGCCCGGTCACCGCCCCGCCGAGGGTGATGGTGCGCAGCTGGGGCACCACCAGTGGCATCAGGCCGTACGGCAGGGTCGCGGCGACCAGCCGTTCGTAGGTGCACATGCCCTGCACGTCGGCGGTGCGGGCGGCCGGATCGACGCCCAGCACCCCGCCGAGACCGCTGACGTCCAGGCCGGAGGTGGGGGCGCTGCGCGGACGGAACAGGTTGGAGGTGCGCTTGGCCAGCCGCACCGGCTGGCCGGGTGGCACCGCCGCATACGACCGTCGCAGCTGAGCCACCGCCAGGTCATGATCACGCACGGCGTGCATGGGATCACTTTACGCGTACTGAGAGCGCCCGGCGGGATGTCCATCGGGGGCGTTTCGCACCGGATCAGGGTTGGACGCCGGGGGTGACTGGTCGCCGCCGCGCACCGTGGGACAGGATGCCGGGATGTCGGAAACCGATGGATCGGGCACCGTCTACGGCAACCGCCGCCCCGCCGGGCTGCCCCGCGATCCGCTACTGGTCACGGCGCTGGCGGTCGGACTGGTCGGCGTACTGCTGGGGGTGCTGTTCGCCACCGGCGTGCTCGGCGGCGAGCAGCCGCAGCCGACGCCGACGGTGGCCGCCCCCGCCCCGAGCACGGTGCAGGCCAGCCCGACCGAGAGCGCACCGGAACCCAGCCCCACCCCGTCCGAGCCGTCCCCCACACCGAGCCGCAGCGAGGATCCGGACGCGATCACCGGGCCGAAGGTGTTCCGTGGGGTCGGTTCCGGTCTCTGCCTCGGCCTCGACGGTGACGGTGAGCGGGCCGTCGCCAAGCTGGCCGACTGCAGCGGCGGGCCGGAGCAGCAGTGGGTGGTCAATGCCTTCGGCCCGGACACGGTGACGCTTACCAACGCCGCCCACAACCAGTGCCTCGACGTCGAGGGCGGCAGCGGTGACGACGGTGCCCGGTTGCAGCAGTTCGGCTGCCACGGCGAGGGCAACCAGCAGTGGCGGCTACGACCTGTCGACGGCGGTGCGACCGTGCTGGTGGCCGCGCACAGCGGCAAGTGCGCCCAGGCCCGCGACGGTGGCGCCGGGGCCGACATCGTCCAGGCCCCCTGCGACGGCAACCCGGCCCAGCGCTGGACGCTTCAGTAGCGGCGCAGGGCGCGTAGCTCGTTCAGGTGTCGGGGCAGGTGCACGCGGGTGTGCAGGTCGATCGTGCGGCCCCACGGCAGCGGCTCGTCGATGACGAGTTCGAACCCCTCGCGGAGGTGCGTCTCGACCGGGGTGTCCGCCGCCGCACCGAGCCGCGCCACCAGCGCCACAAGTTGGTCACTGGTGGCGCGCAGCCGGGCGGCGAGCCCGTCGAGGCCGCCGCACTCGGCGGCCAGTTCGTCCAGTTCCGGCCGGTGGACCTCGTCCAGGTCGTAGAAGGCGTACGGCGCGCCGGCCAGCACCGCCTCAGTGGCCTCGCGCATCAGCTCGTCGCTGGCGACCAGGTGCGCCACGACCTGCTCGGCGCTGTACCGGTCGGGCGGAGGCGGCCCGAACCCGCCCGCGTCGACCTCGGCCAGCACCGCGTCGTACGCCCGCCGCAGCCCGTCGACCTCCACCCGGCCGAGCTTAGTCCGCGTTTCATGAGACCGTGCCCGGCTACCGGACTCAGACGGCGACCGGCCGCGTTGGAGGTCTGTCCGGATACAACACCGGTATCCGGACAGACCTCCGCCTGGCCGGACCACCGCCTGAGCCTCGGCTCGCTCGGGCGAGCCTCATGAAGCGCGGACTAGCGGCGGCCCCGCCGGGCCCGCAGGTAGTCGCTGACCACGTACTCGCCGAGGTCGTCGGCGTCCGGGGTGAAGACCCGTCCACCGCTGCGTCGGGCCACCGCGTCGACGAACCGGCGCAGGCCGGGATCGTCGCCGAGCATGAAGAGGTTCAGGGTGGCCCCGTAGCGGCCGAGCCGGTCCACCTCCCGGACCGTCGCCTCGATCGTCTCCGGTGACGACGGCCAGGCGAACAGCGCCTCACCGTCGTCCGGGTCCAGGTGGGCGGTCGGTTCCCCGTCGGTGACCACCAGCACCACCGGCTCCGCGTCCGGATGACGCCGCAGGTGCCGGCCGGCCAGCCGCAACGCGTGTTGCAGGTTGGTCCCCTGCATCATGTCCGGCTCGACGGCGGCCAGTTCCTGCTGGGTCAGCGTCTCCGCCCGCCGGCCGAACCCGATGATCTGCAACGCGTCCTGCGGGAACCGGGTGGCCATCAGGTGCGCCAGGGCCAGCCCGGTCTGCTTCATCGGCCCCCACCGACCCTGCGAGATCATCGAGTACGACAGGTCGACGCAGAGCGCCACCGCCGCCGACGCCCGCCGCTCGGTCTCGACCACTTCGAAGTCCTCGACGGCCAGTTGCACCGGGACCCCGGGACCGGCCCGGCGGACCGCCCGGGTCAGGGTCCGCACCACGTCCAGCGGCTGCTCGTCGCCGTACTCCCAGGGCCGCGACGCCCCGGTCACCTCGCCGGCCGCCCCGGCCGAGCGCAGGTCGTGCTGACCACGCGGACCGGCGGTCAGCTCGGCGAAGACCTGGCGCAGCGCGGTGCCGCCGAGGCGACGCAGCGCCTTCGGACTCAACGTCAGACCTTCGGCGTCACGGGTCACCCAGCCCTGTCGGCGCAGCTCCCGCTCCAGCTCCCGCAGGCGGCGTACGTCGTCGGCCGCGTCGCGGCCCAGCGTCCGGGCCACCGCGTCGACGTCGATGTCGTCCAGGGTCGCCCCGGGGTGTGCCTGGCCCAACTGGTCGAGCAGGTCGTCCAGTTCGGCGATCTCGTCGAGCGCCCCGGTCGCCTCGCCGTAGCCCAGCGGCTGGCCACCCTGCGTCCGCTCACCCCGCCCCCAGCGCAGGTCGGGCCGGAGCGCCCGCAGGTTCCCCTCCAACGCGGCCAGCTCACCGGCGAGCCGGTCACCGAGGGACTCGCGCATCAGCCCGGCCAGTTCCTCCCGCTGCCGCTCCGACAGCGAGTTCATCAGCCGCTGGCCGGCCGCCGATCGGCGGGCCAGGATGTCGATCAGTTCGTCCACGTCGCGCGGGTGTTCCGGGAAGAAGTCGCCGTGCCGGCGCATGAACTCGGCGAACGCGTCGGTGGTGTCCTCGGCGCGGGCGTGCCGGGCCAGCAGGGCGTTGAGGTCCCGCATCATCTCGGCGACCTGCTCCTGCACCGCCGGGTCGCCGGCCAGCCGCGCCGAGTCGCGCAGCCCGGCGAAGCGCTGGCCGAGCACGTCGTCGCGCAGCCCGTCGAGGATCCGCTGGTAGGTCTGCCGGGCCTCGTCGCTCGCCCACCGGTAGTCGGACAGGTCCCGCACCGCCTGCGCGGTCGAGCGGGGGAGATCGTCAAGCACCGTCTCGGCGAACCGGGCCGCCTCGTCGTCGCGGCGGGCCAACTCGTCCCGCTCGGCGGCCAGCGCCTGATCGAGCAGCGCCCGCGCCCGGGTCACCGCCCCGTCGAGCTCACCCCGGCGCAACGCCTCGCGGCGCAGCCGGCGGGCGCGGGCGGTCAGCCCGTCCAGCCCACCACGCCCCTGCGGGCCCCGGCGCAGCAGATCCCGCAGCGCGTCCCGGAGGCTGCCGCCGGCCAGCACCTCCGCGCCGACCTGGTCCACCGCGGCCTGCACGTCGTACGGGGGCGCGAGCGGATCGGGGCCGCCGCGCCACTGCCCGTACCGGAACCGGTTGCCGGCCATCTCAGTCCCGGCCGCCGTAGCGGGTCCGCCCGCCGTCGGTGACGTCCTTGCCCAGCCGGCGGCTCAGATACAGCCCTTCGAGCACGAACTCGACGGCCGCCGCGGCCTGCCCGGTGGTCGGCGCGTCGCCGATCCCGAGCCGGTCGAGCACCTTGGCCAACCCCGGCACCGTGCCCACCTGACGCAGCAGGTCAGCCGCCGACACCAGCTCCCCGGTCTCGACCGCCTGCCCGTCCTCGACCAGCGCGGTGAAGCCGGACAGGTCCAGCCCGGCCAGTCGGGCCCGGAACGTCTCGGCGGTGGCGGTACGCAGCAGGTGGCCGAGCAGCTCGATCTCCCGGCCCTCCTCGCCGCTCTCGAACTCCACCTTGCCGCGCAGCGTCGACGTCACCGACACCGCGTCGCCCACCCGCGCCACCGCCTCGGCCGACGGCGGCTCCGAGTCGGTGCCCAGCAGGCACGCCCGGCGCAGCGCGGCGGCGGCGACGGTCTCCGCTGCGGCGATGGCGAACCGGGCGGAGACACCGGAACGTGGGTCCACCGACGGCGACTCGCGTACCGCCCGGGCGAACCGGGCCAGCACCTCCAGCACGTGCTCCGGCACCTCGGCGACCAGGTCGGCCTCCTGCCGGATCAGGGCCAGCTCCAGCTCCAGGTCGGTCGGGTAGTGGGTGCGGATCTCCGCGCCGAAGCGGTCCTTGAGCGGGGTGATGATCCGACCCCGGTTGGTGTAGTCCTCCGGGTTGGCGCTGGCGACGAGCAGCAGGTCCAGCGGCAGCCGCAGTTGGTAGCCGCGTACCTGGATGTCCCGCTCCTCCAGCACGTTGAGCAGCGCCACCTGGATCCGCTCGGCCAGGTCGGGCAGCTCGTTGACCGCGAAGATGCCCCGGTTGGTACGCGGCACCAACCCGAAGTGGATCGTCTCGGGGTCGCCGAGCGTACGCCCCTGGGCCAGCCGGATCGGGTCCACATCGCCGATCAGGTCACCCACGCTGGTGTCGGGGGTGGCCAGCTTCTCGCCGTAGCGCATCGAGCGGTGCAGCCAGCCCACCGGCAGGTCGTCGCCGGCCTCGGCGACCAGCGCCCGCGACGCCGGGGTGACCGGATGCAGCGGGTGCTCGTTGAGCACCGAGCCGACGATCACCGGCGTCCACTCGTCCAGCAGCGTCACCAGCGACCGGATCAGCCGGGTCTTGCCCTGGCCCCGCTCGCCGAGCAAGACCATGTCGTGCCCGGCGAGCAACGCCCGCTCGACTTCAGGCAGCACGGTGTCGTCGTACCCGACGATGCCGGCGAACCGTGGCGCGCCGTCCCGCATCCGGGCCCGCAGGTTGTCGCGTAGCTCCTGCTTGACGGTGCGGTAGCGGTGCCCGGCGGCGCGCAGCGCACCGAGCGTGGCGGGCAGGTCGGCCGGCGGGAGCGGCGAAACAGGCGAAGACTCACTCACCCCGCCCACGCTAGCGCGCACCTGCCGCCGTCGACCCCTGTCGACCTGGCATGATCATGAACTCTGCCGGATGAGAAGGAGGCGGTGGTGCTCTCCATCGATCGCGAACCCTGGGAGTCGACCGACGCCGTCCGGCTGCGCGCCGCCCAGCGGACCGAACTCGACGCCCGCTACGGCTGCGACGACCACGAGCCGGGCGAGGAGCCCACGGCCGAGACGGTGAGCGTCTTCCTGATCGCCCGAGACTCCGGCGGCACCGCCGTGGGCTGCGGCGGCCTGCGCTTCCTCGCCGCCGGCTCCGCCGAGATCAAACGGATGTACGTCAGCCCGCCGGCCCGGGGCACCGGCGTCGCGACCGCCATCCTGCGCGCCCTGGAACAGGCCGCCCGCGACGCCGGGGTACGCACCCTGCTGTTGGAGACCGGCACCGCCCAGCCTGACGCGATGCGCTTCTACGAGCGGGAGGGCTACCGGCGCATCGACAATTTCGGGCCGTACCGGGACGAACCGCTATCCGTCTGCTACGCCCGCGACCTGCCGTGACAGCCCGGTCCGCCGCCCACCCCCGTGTCGGACGACGGACCGGGCCACCGGTCACCCCAGGTTGCAGCGACCGCAGACGCCCCGACGACGCAGGTGGTACGCGTACGTCGCGGCACCGAGCGCGAGCCCCCAGAGCGGAAAGAACATCAGCGGGAGACCCGCCGCGCTGAGCCCGCGATCGGGCTGCCAGAACTCCGGGAGGCTCAGCGCGTTCAGGCCGGCGGCGGTGGCCAGGACCACGACCACCGTCGCCGGGATCATGGCCAGCCGCACCGGCACCGGCCGACCGGCCAGCCCGACCATCCAGCCGGGGAATCGCTCACCCCAACGCTGTACCAACCCCAGGGTGAGCACCGCGCCGACGATGGCGAAGGCGCCCAGCCCGAACCCGGCCCAGACGGCGCCGCTCTCCCGCAACTCGGCGAGGTCCTCCCGCGCGAGGCCGAGCGGGATGCCGGCCAGCCAGGCGAACCGGGTCAGCGCGTACCCGACGGGGATCACGGCCGCGATCCAGGCGGCCCAGCGGCCCCAGCGGGCGGCGGATGCCGGAGTGGTCCAGCCCCGGTCGGTGCCGTCGCGGCCACACCCCACGCAGCAACCCGCGGTACGCCGCTGCCACCTCAGCAGCACCCCGCTCAACAGCACACCGCCGCTCACCGCGGCGACGCGAGCGGTCAGCGCCCAGGTGAACACGTCGGCGTAGTCCACCGGCGGCCAGCCGAAGGGCGCACCGATCAGCAGCATCGGCGCGTAGCCGAGCAGGGCCAGCACCTGCACGCCGGGCACCGCCACGGCCAGCACGAACGCGACCGCCCAGCCGTAGCCGAGCAGCAGCACCCGTGGCGGGCCGGTCAGCTCGGCCCTGCGGCTGACCAGGACCAGTGCGGCGGCGGTGAGCAGCATCCCGGCGAAGAACGGCGGCCCGGCCTCCGCCGGGAGCAGCCGGAGCAGGGTCGATTCCCGGTGCGGGTCATCGGCGCCGAACGGGTAGCCGGCGCCGGTGCTGGCGGCCACCAGGGCGAGCAGGCCCCACAGCCCGAGCCAACCGGCCGCGAGTGGGGCGAGCAGGCCGGGACGACGGGTCGTCGCACGGTGCTCGGGTAGGGCTACGTTTGTCATGAACCCAGCCTCGGCTGAGGCACCCGGCCTGCCCTCCCGTACGGCGGTGAACCGTCTCCCCCGCGAGGGGGATCTCAGCCGGCGGGGGTGACGAACCCCGACTCGTACGCGGCGATCACCGCCTGGGTGCGGTCACGCACCCCGAGCTTCGTCAGCACGTTGCCGACGTGCGTCTTCACCGTCTCGACACCCACCACCAGGCGGGCGGCGATCTCCGGGTTGGACAGTCCGGCCGCCATCAGCCGCAGCACCTCTCCCTCCCGTTCGGTGAGCCGGGCCGCCCGCAGCCCGTCGGCGTTCCGCCGCCCGTACGCCCCGACCAGCCGCCGGATCGCGGCCGGGAAGAGCAGCGACTCACCGCGCGCCACCACCCGTACCGCCGCGACCACCTCGGCCGGCCGGGCCCGCTTGAGCAGGAAACCACTCGCCCCGGCGCGCAGCGCGTCGTAGACGTACTCGTCGTTGGCGAAGGTGGTGATGACCAGCACCCGGGGCGGCTCGGCCGAGGTGGCCAGCAACCGCCGGGTGGCCTGGATGCCGTCGATCCCGGGCATCCGCACGTCCATCAGCACCACCTGTGGGCGGTGCCGGGCGACCAGCGGCGGTACCTCCGAACCGTCTGCGGCCTCGGCGACGACCCGCAGGTCCGGCTGGGCGTCGAGGATGGTCCGCAGCCCGATCCGGACCAGTTCGTCGTCGTCGACGATCAACACTGCCACGCTCATCCGTCCGCCCCGATCGGCAGCCACACCCGAACCCGCCATCGTCCTCCGTCCATTTTGGCGGTGATCCGGCCGCCGAGCAGCAGCACCCGCTCCCGCATGCCGATCAGCCCCCGCCCACCACCCGGAACCGCCGCGCTGCCGGACGGCGGCTGAGCCACCCCGTTGACCAGCTCGATCTCCAGACCGTCCGGCGACACGTCCACCCGCAGGGTCACCGGCCCGTGGCCGTGCCGGGCTGCGTTGGTCAACCCCTCCTGCACGATTCGGTAGCCCTCCCGGGAGACCGCCGCCGGCAGGGCGTCCAGCGACCCACTGCTGCGGCTGCGTACCGACGTGCCAGCGGCCCGGGTGTCGGCGATCAGCCCGTCCAGGTCGGACAGGGTCCGCTGGGGCGTACGGGCTGTCGGTTCCCCGGTCTCCCGTAGCAACCCGAGCACCTGGTCGAGATCGTCCATCGCACGCCGAGCGGTCTCCTCGATGGCGGCCAGCGCCCGACGAACGAACTCCGGGTCGCCGTCGAGCACCTCGCGGGCGGCGCCGGCCTGGAGGGTGGCGACGGTCAGCGCGTGGCCGACCGAGTCGTGCAGTTCCCGGGCCAGCCGGTTACGTTCGGCCAGCCGCGTGGCCCGGGCCTCCAGCGCCGCGATCCGCTCGGCCGACGCTGGTCCCAGCAGCGCCGGGGCCATCGACGCGGCAAGCGTACCGAGCCCGGCCACGACGTAACCGAGTGCGACCAGCACGAGCAGCCCGACGAGCGTCAACCAGCCGCTGTCACCGGCGTGGAGCGGCCCGAACCGCTCGGCACCGGTCATTCCGACGTCCACACCGGCCTGCGCGCTGATGAACGCCAACGCCATCGGCACCGCGCTGAACAGCGCGGCCACCACCAGCGCGCCGCTGATCAGGTGCAGTCCGATCCAGAGCGCGGCGCGCAACCGGGTCTCCCGGTCGAGTCGATGACCGGGCAGCGGCTCGGGCAGGTCGACCCCGAGCAGCCCACGGACCGCCGCGATCTCCAGCGCGCGACTACCGCCGAGGAAGATCGGTACGACGGCGATGGTGGCCGCCGGCACCAGCAGCACCAGGACCAGTGGCCGGGGCACCCCGGAGGTGGTGAACAGCTGCGCGAAAGCCACCAGCAGCAACGCGTACGGCAACGCGAGCACGCCACCGAGCAACAGGAACACGCCGCGCCGCCAGGTGGAGGCGGCGACCAACGGACGCAGCGGCGCGGGAGGATTCATCGCCTCATGATGCCGATGCCCGACCGGCCGGTCACCGCCACCTGGGATACGACAGTTCAGGTGGCTGCCACGCCCCGCTTCCGCACCTATACTCGCGGTGAAGCTCCCGCCGCCACGGCCGCTGGCACCTGGCCCACCGGCGACAGCCACGACCCAGCCACCCCACGGCAGAGTCCCAGGCGCGGAGGTGCGGTGCTGTACTTCTTCCTCAGCTACGCCAGAGGCGACGAGGACGCACTCGTCCAGCGGTTCTACGAGGATCTCAGTGCCGAGGTTCGGCTGATCGCCGGTCTGTCCCGGGACGAACGGGTCGGCTTCGTCGACCGGATGATCATGGTGGGTGAGCGGTGGCCGCAGCGCCTGGTCGAGGCGCTCGGCAGCTGCGGTTCCTTTCTTGCCCTGATGACACCTCGCTACTTCCAGAGCAAGCCGTGCGGCCAGGAGTGGCAGTTCTTCGCCGAGCGCACCGCCCGGTTCGAGAGCCAGCGACGAGTGGACACCTCGCTGCTCAAACCACTGATGTGGATCCCGGCGCAGCCCGGACGCATCCACCCGGTCGCCCAGCCGTTGCAGTACTCCTCCGACAGCCTGGGCGATCTGTACCAGCGCCTCGGCGTACGGCAGCTGATGCGCCTCCAGCGGCACAGCGACGACTACCGCACCTTCCTGTTCGAGCTGGCCAATCAGATCGTGACAAGTGTGGAGGCTCATCCGCTGCCGGAGCATCGCCGCCCGATCGAGCTGCACACCGTCGAGAGCGCCTTCCACGCCAGGCCGACCGCCGACGGTGCCACCCGCCTCGACGGTGACGACTACACCCAGTCGATGCTGGTCCACTTCGTCGTGGCCGCCACCGACCGGGACGAGATGCGCGGGGTTCGGCAACACCTCGCCGCGTACGGCGACGACGCGTTGCAATGGGCGCCGTACCGCCCGCCGATGCCCGAGCCGCTCATCGACTACGCCCGGGAGATCGCCGCCGACCACAGCTACCAGTCCACAGTGGTGGAGGTGGACAAGCTGCCCCGCAGCGCCGAGCAGGCCGCCCGCTACAACCAGCTGCTGGTGCTGATCGTCGACGCCTGGCTGACCCGACTGCCGCAGCGGCGGCAGGCGCTGATCGAGCACGCCTCGGTGGCGCTGGGTGGCGACCAGCGTGCCGCCACCGCGGTCCTCATCCCCGGCAGTCGTGACGACCCGGAGACCCGCGAGCAGTGGCAGGAGCTCTCCCGCGCCTGCCGGGAGATCTTCGACGGGTTCACCTCGGACGACGAGCTCTACCGCTCGAACATCATCACCCACCGCGCCTTCGAGGAGCTGCTTCCGCAGGTGCTGGAGGTCGCCCGCAACCGCGTGTTCAGTCGAGGTTCGGTGCATCGGCCACCCGACCCGTCTACGGACACCTCGCCGCCGCGACTCGACGGCCCGTGGGCGCGCGACGACGATCAGCGTGAACGGGAGGATCAGCGTGACGATCAGTGACGCGATCGCGACGGCCAGCGGCAGGGAAGGCCGGATCATCACGTTCTACTCGTACAAGGGCGGCACCGGCCGCACCATGGCGCTGGCGAACGTGGCCTGGATCCTCGCCGCGAACGGCCACCGGGTGCTCGCCGTGGACTGGGACCTGGAATCGCCGGGCCTGCACCGATACTTCCACCCGTTCCTGCTGGACAAGGACCTACGCACCTCGCGCGGCGTGATCGACATGGCACGCGACTACGCCGACGCCGCTGTACGTCCCATGGACGAGACGGAGGATCCGGACTGGGTCGACACGGCCGCCGACGTGCTGCGGCACGCGGTGTCGTTGGAGTGGCGCTTCCCGCCGCCACCCCGGGAGGTGTCCGGTGCGGCCCATCCCGCCCGCCCCGGCTTCCTGGACCTGCTGCCCGCCGGGCGTCAGGATCCGTCGTACACGAAGGCGGTCAGCACCTTCGACTGGCAGACGTTCTTCGAGAAGCTCGGCGGCAACGCCTTCCTGGACGCGCTGGCCGCCAGCATGCGGGCGAACTACGACTACGTGCTGATCGACAGCCGGACGGGAGTCAGTGATGGCGCCGGCATCTGCACGGTCCGGCTGCCCGACACGGTGGTCGCCTCCTTCACGCTGAACGAGCAGAGCATCGACGGTGCCGCTGCGGTGGCCCGGTCGATCGTCCGGCAGCGTGGCGACCGTCCGGTGCGGATCCTGCCGGTGCCGATGCGGGTCGACAACGCCGAGCAGCTCAAGCTGGAGGCCGGCCGGGATCAGGCACGCCGGCGGTTCACCCCGCTGCTGCCGAGGTTCACGCCCGAGGAGAGTGACCGGTACTGGGGCGAGGTCGAGATCCCCTACCAGCCGTACTACGCCTACGAGGAGATCCTGGCGACCTTCGGGGACCGCGCGCACCACGAGGCCAGCCTCCTGGCCGCGTACGAGCGGCTGACCCGTGCGATCACCGAGGGCGACGTCGAGGACCTGCCTCCGATGGACGATCGGCTCCGACGCACGTGGTTGGCCAAGTTCGAGCGGCAGCGGCTCGGCGGCGCCGCTCCCGACGTCTTCGTCAGCTACGCGGCCCTGGACCGGGCCTGGGCGGAGTGGATCTGCGACGAGCTTCGCGCCGCCGGCCTGCGCACGGTGATGCGCGAGGTGGACTTCCCGGCCAACCCGTCCGGCGGCGATCCGGCCACCGTCGGCCTGGACGACGCCGCCCGGCTCGTCGTGCTGCTGTCCCAGGAGTACATGCAGTCGCCGAACGCGGCCCAGCTGTGGAGCCGGGCCACCACCCACGATCCCACCACCGGCACCAGCTACCTGGTGCCGGTCCGGCTGGACAACTCGCGCGCTCCCGGGCTGTTCCTGGAACGGATTCCGGTCGACCTGGTGGGTGTCGGCGCGCAGGAGGCCACGGCCAAGCTGCTGGAGGCGCTGGATCACCCCGCCCGGCCCGCGCCCGAGCCGGAGGACCCTCAGCGACGCCGCCGGTTCCCGGGAAACGAGCCTCCGGTCTGGCGGGTGCCGCTGCCACGCAACGTCCAGTTCGTCGGGCGCGGCCCGCTGTTGGAGGAGATGCGCGACTGGCTCTCCAGCTCCGACGCGGGGCACGTGCCGCTGGCACTGCACGGGCTCGGCGGCGTCGGCAAGAGCCAGATCGCGCTGGAGTACGCCTACCGGTTCCGCGCCGAGTACGACATCGTCTGGTGGATCTCGGCGCAGCAGCCGAGCGTCCTGCGTCTCGCCCTGGACGCGCTCGCCGACCGGCTGGCCGTCGAACTGGACGCCCCGCTGAGCGGCAGCGTGAGCGAACGGGTCAGCTGGGTCCTCGATGTGCTGCGCCGCGGGGTGCCGTTCCGGCGCTGGCTGCTCATCCTGGACAACGCCGACGATCCCACCGAGCTGCTCGACCTGATCCCCCAGGGTTCCGGACACATCCTGGTCACCACCCGCAACCATGCCTGGGCTCGGCCCGCCCGGATGCTGGAAGTGGGTGCGTTCGACCGGGAGGAGAGCGTGGACCTGCTGGTCCGGCGGGCCAGCCATCTGGCCCGCGGTGAGGCCGAGCTGATCGCCGCCCGGCTCGGTGACCTGCCGCTGGCCATCGAGCAGGCGGGCGCGTGGCTGGCCACCACCGGCGAATCACCAGCCATGTACCTCACCCGGGTCCGGCGCTACCTGCCGGACATGCTCGCCGAGGAGCTGCCGGCCGACTACCAGCAGACCGGCGCCCAGCCGTGGCTGATCTCCCTGGACAGTCTGCGGGAACGCAATCCGGCGGCGGCGAAGCTGCTGGAGGTCTGCGCCTTCTTCGCCAGCGAGCCGATCCCGATGTCGCTGATCACCGGGGACCGCTTCATAAACGTGCTGCTGCCCTACGACCCGTCGTTGCGTGACCCGCTGCTGATGGGTCGGACGCTGCGCGACATCGGGCGGTACGCGCTGGCCCGCATCGACAGCGTGCGCGGCGGCGGGCGGGGCCGAGGCCCGGACCGAGCCGACGAGGTTGGCCAGGCCAGCCTGAGCATGCATCCGCTGGTGCAGGAGCTGATCCGGGAATCGCTGTCGGCGGCGGAGAAGAACGAGAACCGCCAGCAGGTGCACGCCATCCTGGCCGCCGCCAACCCCAAGGATCCGGACCATCCGGGCAACTGGCCGATGTACGCGGAGCTGTGGCCGCACCTGCTGCCGTCGCGGACCCTCACCTCGGACCAACCCGAGGTGCGGCAGCTGCTGCTCGACGTCGCCCGCTACATGTGGATCCGGGTGGACTTCGCCACCTGCGCAGAGTTTGCCGAGCAGGCGATCGAGCTGTGGCAACGGCGGTACGGCCCGGACGACCCGCAGACGCTGATGATGCGGTTCCAGCTGGCCAACGCCCTCCGTCTGGACGCTCGTTACCAGGACGCCTACGACATCGACCGGGACGTGCACGACCGACTCCGCCGTACGCTCGGCGAGGACTACGAGTACACGGTGATCGCGGCCGGCAGCCTCGCCGCCGACCTGCGGGCACTCGGCTTCTTCGAGCGGGCCCGGGAACTCGACACGCGCACCGAGGAACTGGCTCGGGAGGTGTTCGGTGAGGATCATCCCCGCGCGCTCATCGCGGCGCACAACCTGGCCATCTCGCTGCGCCTGGTCGGTGACCTGCGTGGCGCGCTGAGCCGCAACGAGCGCACGCTGGCCCGGCGTCGGGAGACGCTCGGCCCGAGGCACCCGTTCACCCTCTTCTCGGCCGCCCAGTACGGCCGCGACCTGCGCGACACCGGGGATCTCATCGAGTCCCGACGGGTGCTGGAGGCCGCAGTGGAGGCGCACCGGCTGGTGCTGGGTGAGGAGGACCCGGAGACTCTGCGGGCGTTGAAGAACTACGCGGTCACGCTACGCAAGATCGGTGAGTTGGAACGGGCACACGCGCTGAGCATCGACGTGCTGATGCGGTCCCGCCGGCGGCACGGCCCGGACCATCCGGACGTGCAGGCCAGCGCGATGAATCTGGCCTGCGACGAGTCGGCGATCGGCGACGACGTGGGTGCGCTGCACCGGGCCCGCCCGGTGCACCGCTGGTACCACGACAACATGGGCGAGGACCACCTGTTCACCCTCGCGTACGCCAACAATCTCTCGATCTTCCTCCGCAAGGCGGGCGACGCGGAGGCCGCCTTCGAGGTCTCCGAGGAGGTGGTCGCCCGGCTCAGCGAGCGGATCGGGGCGGATCATCCGTACACCCTGGCGGCCAACATCAACCTGGCGAACTGCCGGTTCGGGCGGCGGCAGTTCACCGAGGCCCTGGCCAGCGACCGGGAGGCGTACGAGCGCAGCCGGCGGATCCTCGGGCCGGGGCACCCGGACACCTTGGCGGTGGCGAACAATCTCGCCACCAGCCTCAGCGTCACCGGCGACCACGGCGGTGCCCGGTCGCTACGGGAGCAGGTCATGCCGCTGTTCCGACGGGTGCTCGGCGAGGAGCACCCGAACACCATCGCCCTCGTCGAGGCGAACCGGCTCAACTGCGATCTTGAGCCGCCACCGACCTGACCGGCGTCGGCCGAACCTGGCGTGGACCATCCGCGGCGGGCACACACGTCACCGGGGCGAGCCAGCGGGACAGCTCAAGTGGGTCCGGTGCCGGCGTGGACTCCGCGACCGCGCACAGGACGGCCCGACACAGTTCCGGGTCGGCGCGCATCGCCGCCTCGCCGGCCGGTAGCCGACCGTCGGCCAGGGTCAGGCCGACCCACGCCGCCAGGTGGTCCGGCTGCTGGCGCAACTGCCGCTGGTACCAGGCACGCGCCGCGAGGTGATCATCCGCGGCCAACGCCAGGTCGCCGGCCGACGCTTCCGGGAGCGCGTCGGCGAGGTGTTCAGTGCCGCTGCGCAGCCGCTCGAAGCGCGCCGGGTCGGCCAACCGCAGCCGGACCAGATCCAGTCGCGGGCTACGGCTCAGCCACCTGCCGTCGGCCGGTCGCACCGCGACCGGAACGGTGATCGCGGGGCAGCCGGCGCCCGCCAGCCACGTCTCGGCGAGCCGCCGCACCAGCCGTGCCTCCGGTCGCCGGTTACGCATCCGCCACACCGTCCAGTGATCGTCGGCCGCCTCCCGGGCCAACGTGGCGGCCTCGGCCGGCACCACCTCGCCCCGCCAGCCGTCGATCACCTCGCCCAGCCCGGCCACGAACCGGCGGCCGGCCGCTGTCAGCGGCCCGTACGCCCGGATGTCGGCGCAGGTCCGGGCGACTCGGTCCCGCCAACGGGCGAACTCCACCTCGGCCAGTCGGCTCCGGCCGGGCGGGAGCACCGTCCGTTGGGTACGCCAGAACTCCGTCACCGCGACGAAGGCGTAGACGCCGTGCAACGCGGCTCCGAGCGGACGGGGATCGTCCCGCCAGGGCGCGTAGTAGTACCGCCGGTCCGCGGCGTCGTGCAGCGGTTCGATGTCGATGGCGGCACCGAGTTTCGCGTGCTGGAACTCGTGCAGCAGGCCGAGGGCCAGCGCCGTACCGTCGGCGGGCGGGGTCATCGAGACCGCGCCGAAAGCGTCCATGCTTGTGACGTTCACCCCGGCACTGGCCGAGTCCGCCTGCAACGGCACCACGGTCCGCAGCCCCTCGGAGATCGCCTCCGCATGTCCACGATGATGCCGGACCAGGATCGGCCAGGCGTCGTCGAGCATCCGCTGCCACCGCCCGACCACGGCAGCGTCCAACCGCCCGGTCGCGCAGAGCCGGTGACAGTCGCGGTACGGGTCGAGGTCGTCGAGCCAGAGTTCGACGCTGAGGCCGTCGGCGCTGCTGGTCAACCGGTGCAGACCGGACCAGCCGTCGCGGTCGCCACCAACACCCGCCGGCAGGTCGTCGTCGGGCAGGGGAATCTCCACCGAGCCCACCCGCACCCGGTCCCCGGACCGGGCAACGGTCACCGGGCCGGCGCCGCCGCAGCGAGCCCGCCCGAGGGACGGCAGGAACACCTCACCGTCCGGCGCCGCGAGGGTCAGTTCGAAGTCCAGGCCGGCCCGGATCGCCGCGGTCGCCGCCAGCGCGCCGAGATATCCCAGGTCGACCTCGGCCGGGCGATCCGACTCGGACGGCAGTGCCAGGCCGGCGGTGGTGCGGCCGGACGCGGCCGGCCCTGTGGGGGTGTCCACCGGCTGACGCAGCCGGCGCAGGGTGACCGCCAGCCATGCGCCGGTGTGCGGCAGGGCGAGCAGGTCCGGGCCGACCGCCGGATCGCGCCGTACCGCGGCGGTGAGCAGTGCGAAGTACGCCGAGGTCGAGGCCGGATCGGCCAGGTCGAGCACCGCACGCAGATGCAGCATCCGCTTGCTGATCTGCCCGGCACGCAGCGTACGCACCAGGTGGGCGCCGCCCGGGCCGGCGGCGAGCGCGTCGAGATCGGCCGGTCGCAGCCGGTGGTAGCCGCTCACCGGCCCCGGCTCCGCAGGCGGGTCAGATCGGCGCGCAGCCGGCCCGACACGTGCTCGATGAGCAGCCGCAGATCCCCGCAGTAGACGGAGGGATTGCGGAAACTGCCGGCCCGGTACCGGTGCGGGTAGTTGCCGCCGCCGCAGACCAGGTGGACGGGACAGGCCCGGCACTCGGCGGCAAGCGCCGACAGGCCCGCCTGGCGTACGGCCACGGCAGGGTGCCGCAGCACGTCGTCGAAGGAGTGGTCGAAGACCGTCAGATCGGTGTCGACCGCGCCGGGATACGTGGACCGTAACGTGTCGACCTGTTCGTACCCGCCGTCGGTGTTGACCACGACAGCGGCGACCGGGCTCAATCCCACCGACTCGGTCCGGCTGCTCCCGCCGAGCATCAAGTTGATCAGTTCTTCGAAGAGCCGGACCCGGGTGAGTCGCACCGGCACGTCGTACCACGCGTCGAAGGCGTCGCAGAGCCAGTCGCCGTACGCGTCCGCTCGTGCGGCCCGCCCCGGCCCGGGTGGCGGGGCGTCCCAGTTGGCGTGCGGCAGCAGGAAGTCCACCTTCGGCGGCCGGTACGCCAGCAGGGCCTCGTAGGTCCGCCGGGGGTCGGCGTCGAGGTCGACCACGCAGAGAATGCCGGCGTACGCCCCGGGGCGGTCGGCCAGCAGCCGCAACGCCCGGTCCACCTCGTCGAAGCTGCCGCGTCCGGAGGCATACCGTCGACGCCTGTCGTTGGCGGCCCGGTCGCCGTCCAGGCTGACCCCGATCAGCACCCCCGCGTCGGCCAGCACGGACAGCGCCCGTTCGTCGAGCAGGGTGCCGTTGGTCTGCACACTGACCCGGGCGGAGGTGGGGTGCGCCGCCGCTCGCAGCCGCTCGGCCATCCGCGCCAACGTCGCGGCGCCGGCCAGCAACGGCTCACCACCGTGCAGCACGATGCGCGCCGTGCTCAGTTCGTGCGCGCGGACATGATCGGCGATCCGCCGGCAGGTGAGGTCGAAGATGTCGGCCGACATCAGCGGCGGGTCGGTGCGGGCGCGCCGATCCGCCAACTCGTACATGTAGCAGTAGTCGCAGGCCAGGTTGCATCTGCTGTGGACCTTGAGGATGAACTCGGAGAAGGGCACCGGCCGCACCGCTGCCGGAGGGTCCACCAACGCCTGACCACGCCCCTCGGCCGGCACGGTCACATCGCCGAGTTCCACCCGGCGACCGCGTCCTGCGGGCGGTCGATCTCATCCAGGATCCGGCGCAGTGAGCAGGCGAACGGCGATCCGTCCAGCTCCGGCAGATCGGCGAGGCTCACGTCGCTGAGGTCCACCAGGACTCCCAGAGAGCCGTCTTCGGTCGTATCCATATTGATCCGTCCACCCGCGAAGGAAACTCGCGCCCGAATGAGCGATGACTTGTGCGGGAGCCGCCGGACCAGAGCCCGCCCCTACCGCCGAACCCGCCAACGAACCGGGCCATCGTAGCGGCATCGCGCAACGCGGCGACTCGGGTGGGTCAACTCCTTCAACGCTTCCGGTGGTGCGGCGGACATCGGCCGCACGGTCAGCCGCGTACCCGGGACCTGACGAACTTCGGTATCGCGGCCAGCCCGGTGACCGGTCGGAACGCACGGGCCGCGTTGACCAGTGCGGCGTACTCGTCCTCGGTCAGATCGATCTCCGCGGCGGCGGCGTTCCGCTCCATCTGCTCCACGCTGGACGCACCGGGAATCGCCACCACGTTCGGGTGACGCAGCACGTACGCCAGGGCGATCTGGCTCGGCGTCGCGTCGTGCGCGGCGGCCACCTGGCGCAGCGTCTCGATCAGCGCGCTGCCACGTTCCAGGTTCTCCGGCAGGAAGTACGGGTTGGCCCGCCGGATCGCGCCGACGGGCGGATGGTTCGCGTCGTACCGCCCGGAGAGAAAGCCCTGCGCCAGCGGGCTGTACGCGATGACCAACCGGCCTGCCTGCTCGGCGTACCGAAGAAGATCCTCCTCCGGTTTGCGGTCCAGCATGCTGTAGCGGACCTGGTTGCTGAGCACCCGCCGGCCCAGCGCCGTCTCCGCCACCTGCCAGCGGCGCAGGCTGTAGTTGCTCACCCCGACCTCGGCGACGAGGCCGACGTCCTGCAACGCGCGCATCCCGCGCATGGTCCGCTGGTCGCTGACCAGGGGGTTGGGTTGGTGCACCTGGTAGAGGTCGATGCTGGTGACGCCGAGCCGAGCCGCCGAGGCGACCGCCCGCTGCTGCACCACCGACGCGACCGGCAACACCGGCAGGATCTTGGTGGCGACCGCGACCTTGTCCCGGTCGGCAGCCAGCGCCGCGCCGAGGAGCCGCTCACTGCGACCGAAGCCGTAGACCTCGGCGGTGTCGAAGAGAGTCACGCCCAGCTCGACGGCGCGCCGGACGATGTTCGCCGCCAGCCGTTCGTAGTCCGGGCCGTACCCCCACTCCCGCGAGCCGAACTGCCACGTACCGAGGCCGATCCTGGACAGGGGCTTCGGGGTGTCGAGCCGCACGTAACGCATGGGTCGACGCTACCCGTCGCGGCGCACCACGGCCGCAGCTCGACGCAACGATCGGACCTCGGGCTATGGTCATGATCGTGACCTTCCTCGCCGCAGACACGCGCTACGACCAGATGGCCTATCGGCGCAGCGGAGCCAGCGGGCTCCGGTTGCCCGCGATCTCGCTCGGCCTGTGGCACAACTTCGGGCCGGACCGCCCCTTCGAGCGCCAGCGCGACATCGTCCGGCGCGCCTTCGACCTTGGCGTCACCCATTTCGACCTGGCCAACAACTACGGGCCGCCGCCCGGTTCCGCCGAGGAGAACTTCGGCCGGATGCTCGCCGGCGACCTCAAGCCGTACCGCGACGAGCTGATCATCTCCAGCAAGGCCGGCTACCTGATGTGGCCCGGGCCGTACGGTGAGTGGGGTTCCCGTAAGAATCTGATCGCCTCGCTCGACCAGTCGCTGCGCCGACTCGGCCTGGACTACGTCGACATCTTCTACAGCCACCGGTACGACCCGGACACCCCGCTGGAGGAGACGATGGGGGCCCTCGACGCCGCCGTCCGCTCCGGCAAGGCCCTCTACGTCGGCATCTCCAACTACACCTCGGAGCAGACCGAGCGGGCCGCGGCGATTCTGCGCGACCTGGGTACCCCGTTGCTGATCAATCAGCCCGCGTACTCGATGTTCAACCGGTGGACCGAGCAGGACGGGCTGCTCGACACGCTGGAGCGGGTCGGTGCCGGCTGCATCGCCTACAGCCCGCTGGCCCAGGGTCTGCTCACCGACCGCTACCTCGACGGCATCCCGGCCGATTCCCGGGTCCGCACCAGCGTCTTTCTGAACGAGAGCGATGTGAACGAGCAGCGGCTGGCCACCATCCGGGGGCTGGCCGCCATCGCCAAGCGCCGGGGCCGGTCCCTCGCGCAGCTCGCGCTCGTCTGGGCACTGCGCGACCCTCGGATGACCAGCCTCATCATCGGCGCCAGCAGCGTGCCGCAGTTGGAGGCCAACATCGCCGCGGCGGAGAACCTCGACCTGACCGCCGAGGAGCTCGCCGAGATCGACGCCCAGTTGGCCTGAGCGGAACCCCACTTCGACACGAGCCGGGTCGCCCGACGCGGATCGGCGGGTCGTCGGACCCTGCCCCCGGGCCGGTGTCCAGCCTTAGCGTGGACGGTGGAGGTGGCGCATGCGAGTGGCAGTGTTCAGCACCAAGCCGTACGACCGGACGTTCCTCACCGAGGCGAACGCCGCAGCCGGTCATGAGCTGACCTTCCTGGAGCCGAGGCTCACCGCACAGACCGCCCGGCTCGCCGAGGGGTCGGACGCGGTCTGCGCCTTCGTCAACGACGACCTCTGCGCCGAGGTGCTCGACCAGCTCGCCGAGGTCGGCGTCCGGGTGGTGGCGCTGCGCTCGGCCGGCTTCAACAACGTCGACGTGGTCACCGCCCGCAAACTGGGCCTGACCGTGGTGCGGGTGCCGGAGTATTCGCCACACGCGGTGGCTGAGCACACCGCCGGCCTGATCCTCGCCCTGAACCGCAAGATCCACCGGGCCTACAACCGGGTACGCGAACACAACTTCGCCCTCGCCGGCCTGCTCGGCTTCGACCTGCACGGCCGTACGGTAGGCATCGTCGGCACCGGGCGGATCGGTGTCTGCGTCGCCCAGATCATGGCGGGTTTCGGTTGCCGGGTGCTGGCCAGCGACCCGTACCCGAACGACGCGGCCCGCGCCGCCGGGGTGGAGTACGTGCCGCTGGAGCAGTTGCTCGCCGAGTCGCACATCGTCACCCTGCACTGCCCGCTCACCCCGGACACCCGGCACCTGATCGACGCCGAACGCATCGCCCTGCTCCGCGAGGGCGTCATGCTGATCAACACGGGCCGGGGCGCGCTGGTCGACACCCGGGCCGTGATCAATGGCCTCAAGAGCGGCCGGATCGGCTATCTCGGCCTCGACGTGTACGAGGAGGAGAGCGACCTCTTCTTCGAGGACCGCTCCGAACGGGTGCTCGGTGACGACGACTTCGCCCGACTCACCACCTTCCCCAACGTGCTGATCACCGGGCACCAGGCGTTCTTCACCGAGGACGGCCTGCACAACATCGCCGAGACCACCCTCACCAACCTCTGTGCCGTCGAACAGGACGGCCCGGACGCCGTCCCCACCGCAGCTCGGGTCTGCTGACTCCCGGCGTCAGCGGACCCGGGCGAGGCGGCGGTAGACGCGCGGCGGGTGGCCGGTGACGCGCTTGAAGGCGACGCTGAGGGCGCTCTCGGAGCCGTAGCCCACGAGTTGCGCGATGCGGGCCAGGGTGTCGTCGGTCCGGCGGAGCCGGTCGGCGGCGAGTTCCACCCGCCAGTCGGTGAGGTATTCCAGCGGGGCCCGGCCGACCACCGCCCTGAACCGTGCCGCCAGGGTCGAGCGGGAGACCGAAGCGACCCGGGCCAGCTCCGCCACCGTCCACTGGTGTGCCGGCCGCTGGTGCAGCTCCCGCAGCGCCACGGCGACCACCGGGTCACCGAGGCCGGCCAACCAACCGGTGGCCGCTGCGGCGGCACCGGCGAGGTGGTGGCGGAGCATCTGGATCAGCATGACGAGAGCGAGGTGCTCGGCCACGAGACCGGCGGCGACCCGCTGCTGTCGCAGTTCCCGGTCGACCTGGTCGATGGCCCAGCGCAGGGTGGCGGCCTCGGCGGCCGTCCCGGGCACATGGACCACCGGGGGAAGGGCGTCGAGCAGCAGCGGGCGGGCCCGTTCGCCGAAGTGGAACGCTCCGCCGACGGCCGCGAAGTCGTCGCCCGTCCCGGCCCGGGCCACCCCGCCCGTCGCCGCCAGGAAGATCGGTCCCGCCGGCACCGGGACCGCCTCCGGGTCGCTGAACAGGGTGTACGGCCGGGAACGGGTAAGCAGGTAGCAGTCACCGGCCACGAGGGGCAGCGAGTCGGCGGAACCATCGAGGCGCAACCAGCAGCGCCCCCGGCGGACCGCGTTGAACTTGATTCCCGCGGGTGCCTCGAACTCGACCGCCCAGCTGCCGCCCGCCTCCATACTGGCGGAGAGGCGGCCGGTGACGCCGACCAGAGTCAGCACGTCGTGCAGCGGGTCCACGCTGCCTCCTGGACTCACACTAAAGATAACTGGACGAAAAACCATAGTACGTCTGACATGGGGAACCTAACGTTGCCGTCATGGACGACAACACGAAGACCCGTTCCCGGGTCGTCACCCCGTTCGGGCCCCGGACGACCGCTGCGGAGGTACTGGACGGCGTCGACCTCACCGGCCGCCGGATCATCGTCACCGGCGGCGCCTCCGGCCTCGGCACCGAGACCGTACGCGCCCTGGTCGGCGCCGGGGCGGAGGTGACCATCGCCATCCGTCGCCCCGCCGCCGCAGCCGACCTGGTCGAGGAGATGTCAGCCCGCTCGGGCTCGGCCCACGCCGCCCCGCTGGACCTGTCCGACCTGACCTCGGTCGCCGCCTTCGTGGCGGACTGGCAGGGACCGGTGGATGCCGTCATCGCCAACGCCGGGATCATGGCCGTGCCGAGCCGTGAGCTCACCGCTCAGGGCTGGGAGGCGCAACTCGCCACCAACCACCTCGGGCACTTCGCGCTCGTCACCGGCCTGCACGACAACCTCCGCGACGCCGGTTCGGCCCGTGTCGTCCTGGTCAGTTCGGGTGCGCACCTACGGGCACCGTTCGACTTCGCCGATCCGCACTTCGAGCAGCGCGCGTACGACCGTTGGTCGGCGTACGGCCAGTCGAAGACCGCGACGGTGCTGTTCGCCGTCGGCATCGCCAACCGTTGGGCGGACGAGGGAATCGTCGCCAACGCCGCCAATCCCGGTTACATCCTGACCAATCTCCAGCGGCATCTCGACGACGAGACGATGCGGGCCTTCGGGGTGCTCGACGAGGCCGGCAACCGGGTGCCGTTGGACTACTACAAGACGCCCGAGCAGGGCGCTTCGACCTCGGTCCTGCTGGCCGCCTCACCGCTCGTCGAGGGTGTCACCGGGCGGTACTTCGAGGACAACCAGGAGGCCGAGGTGACTCCGGTGCCGGAGGAGGCCGAGGCGGGGGTCGCCCCGCACGCTCTCGACCCGGCGGCGGCGGAGCGCCTGTGGAGGTACTCGGAGCAGGCCGTCGCCGCCTGAACCGCCGTTGTCACCCTGTCCTGGCCGGGAAGAAACACGGCGTTCCTTCCCGGCCACGGCGGCCCCGGTCAGCGCTGGATGGACTTGGTCTCCAGGAACTCCTCCAGACCGGCCCGGCCGAACTCACGGCCGTTGCCGGACTGCTTGTAGCCACCGAACGGGGCGTACGGGTTCCAGTGGCCACCGTTGACGTCGACCTGACCGGCCCGCAGTCGACGGGCGACGGCGAGCGCGTGCTCGGGCTCGCCGAAGACGCCGGCGGTGAGGCCGTACATCGTGCCGTTGGCGATCTCCACGGCCTCGTCCTCGTCGGCGTACCCGATGATGGTCAGGACCGGGCCGAAGATCTCCTCCTGGGCGATTGTGGAGTTCGGGTCGACCTCGGCGAAGATGGTCGGCCGCACGTAGGCCCCCTGCTCCAGCCCGTCGGGCCGGCCGGGACCACCGAACACGAGTTTCGCCCCGTCGGCGATACCGCGCTCGATGTAGCTGTCGACCTTGCGCCGGTGGGCCTCGTACGCCATCGGACCGATCCGGGTGGTCTCGTCGCGCGGATCCCCGACCGGGTACTGGGCCGCCGCAGCCACCGCCAGGCGCACGACCTCGTCCTGGCGCGACGCCGGCACCAGCATCCGTGGCCACGCGCCGCAGACCTGGCCGCCGTTGGCGAACGCCATCATCACCCCGGTCTCCACCGCCCGGGGCAGGTCGGCGTCGTCGAGGATCACGAGAGCGCCCTTGCCACCGAGTTCGAGCGCGACCCGCTTGACGGTTTCGGCGGCGACGGCCGAGATGCGCCGCCCGGCCCTGGTGGAGCCGGTGAAGGAGATCATGTCGATGTCCGGATGCGCCGAGATCGCCTCACCGACGACGTCCCCCGTGCCGTAGACCACGTTGAACACGCCGGCCGGTAGGCCCGCCTCGGCGGTCACCTCGGCGAGGATCCGCGCGGTCAGCGGCGCCACCTCCGACGGCTTGAACACCACCGTGTCGCCCGCGATCAGAGCGGGTGCCAGCTTCGACACGATCTGCTGCAACGGGAAGTTCCAGGGCGTGATCGCCCCCACCACACCGATCGGCTCGCGGACGATCAGCGAGTTGCCGACCTCCTCGGTCCACTCGAAGTCCTCGGCCAACGTGGCGAACGAATCGGCGACCGCGATCGGGAAGCCCACCTGGGCGGTCCGGGACATGCTCAGCGGCGAACCCATCTCGGCGGTGATCGCCGCGGCGATCTCCTCGCTCCGCTCGCGCAGGCCAGCGCTGATGCGCCGCAGCACGGCGGCGCGCTCGACGGCTGGGGTGGCCGCCCAGCCGGGGAAGGCGGCCCGCGCGGCGGCGACGGCCCGGTCCACGTGCGCGGCGGTGCCGGCGGGCACCTCGGCGACGATCTCCCCGGTGGCGGGGTTGCTGACGGTGATGGTCTGGACGGATCCGGCGGGGTCCACCTCGCCGTTGATCCAGTGTCCGGTGGGTGTGTGGGTGTTGGTCGTCATGGATCCGAGTCTTGGCTGGTCGCCCGGGGCCAACCAGGCACAGCCGATCCGTGGCTGGCAGGTCGCCGGTCGGGCCCCCGGATCCCCGGACAACCAGCACCTGGCTGCCCGAGCCCGCTCGTGCCAGCCTGGGAAACAGCCCCGGACCTGCGGTTGTTCAGCCTTTGAGGGGCGTCTGGCCGCGGTACCGCCGGACCACCCCGGCGGTGCGGAAGCGGAAGGAATCTCAATGATCGTGTCAAGCCCTCGCGGTGAGCGGGGGTGAGTCGTGGAATTCGCGGTTGTCGCGCAGCAGTGCCCAGAGCACGTCGACGAGTCTGCGGGCCAGGGCGATGAGGGCCTGGGTG
>NZ_JAGPXQ010000027.1:0-77982 GCF_018070435.1 Micromonospora sp. C51
AACCGACAACGCCGCCATAGCTCACTGGGCATGCTCACCCCGATCGAGTATGAGAAGCTCCACCCGATCGCCCTATCCGCAGCCTGACGCCAACCAACACGGCTCCGAGAAACCCGGGGAACATCAACTCGGTTATGCAGTATGAGCCGACCCGGCCCATCGACTGGCGCACCTTCCAGTGGGCGCACGACGTATGCGCCAAAGCCCGCCGCGGCTTCTCGGAGTAGGACGAGCACCGCGGGCTCAACCCACCACCCGTACCACCACACGCGTGCCCGGGACTCGTGGGATTGCTTGAGGACTGGAAGAGATGCACAACGACGAGCGGTGGCGCCGTCGCGATCCGTAGGGAGATTCCTTCGTGTCGCCGAGCTCACTGCTCATCGGGCCCGGAAGGCCCCAGCTCCTACGCTGACACCAGTGGTGACCAGTGCCGGCCCCGCAACGGCTCCCGAAGCCCCCGGCGGTGCGCACTCACCAAAAAAACGCGGCCTGACCAGCGGATTCACCGCCATGACAGGCCGCGCTTGGGTACGCGTTTCGAGTGGGCGATACTGGGTTTGAACCAGTGACCTCTTCCGTGTCAAGGAAGCGCGCTCCCACTGCGCCAATCGCCCGTGGTGCACCGGCGACACCCGCAGGTGTTACCGGACCGCGAGCGGACGACGGGATTCGAACCCGCGACCCTCACCTTGGCAAGGTGATGCGCTACCAGCTGCGCTACGTCCGCCTGCTCCCGTCAAGCGCCGGGAACGGGCCAACTGTACCCGATGGCAAGATCGCCGGGGGCGCCGCCCCCGGGCCCACCGTGATTGCGCCGCTCGTCCCCCGGGTACAGACCTTCCCCGACAGCACACCGCACCCCCCGGACAAAGGAGGCTGTCATGGGTATCGGCACCAGCATCTTTCTGTTGGCGCTCGGCGCCATCCTCACCTTCGCGGTCAACGCCAGCATCGGCGGGCTCGATTTGGACGTGGTCGGCTGGATCCTGATGGCCGCCGGCGTGCTCGGCCTGATCCTGACGACGCTCGTCTGGGGCCGCCGTCGCCAGACGGTCGCCACCACCACGGAGGAGCCGGTGGAGTACCGCCGGGTCGAGGAGCGGCGGGACGTCGCGCCGCCGATGTGACCGGCTGCGGGCGGTGGCGGTCACCGGACGGTGGCCGCCACCGCCGCGCGTCTACCCGGCGCGGCGCGCGCGGCTCGATGACTCAGGAGCGGCCGGCGGCCAGTTCCGTGGTGACCGGAGCGTCCCAGTCGATCCGGTAGCGCTGCTCCGGGCCGAGCGTCCGCTCCGGGTCGAGGAAGGTCCGCAACGCCAGCGGCATCATCAGCCGCATCATCCGCTTCGCGATCGGGCCGACCGTCTTGGTGGAGGTCGTCTGCCGGCCCCGCCGGAGCACCTTCTCGACCCGCCCACGGCGCAGCCGCTCGTACGCGTCGAACGCGGCCGGCACGTCGGGGTGGTCCCGCAGGCAGCGGGCCAACTGCACGGCGCTCTCCACGGCCAGCGACGCGCCCTGGCCGGAACTCGGTGACGGCGCGTGCACCGCGTCACCCACCAGCGCCATCCGACCGTCGTGCCAGCGCGGCACCGACGGCATGCTCTCGATCGATCCGATGGCAACCAGGTCGTCCGGCCCGGTGTGGGCGAGCACCTGCCGGGCCGGCACGTCGTCTGCGAACACCTCACGGAGCCGGTGCAACCACTGCGATCGTGGAGTCCGGCTCGCCTCGGCGTAGCTTGTCGGTCGGCGATCCGGCACGTTGGCGAACCAGGCGGTGCGACCGTCGGGCTGCACCCAGTAGCCGAAGAAGGCACGGGATCCGAAGACGAAGTACATCGCCTCTGGATCGGCGTCGGGCACCGCGTACCGGGCCGCGCCACCGAGGTTCAGCAGGGGCAGCACCTGCGGCCCGGGTGCCTGCGGGTCGATGAGCGTACGCACCCGGGAGCGGATGCCGTCCGCGCCGATCAGCACGTCGGCGCTGGCCGTGGAGCCGTCGGCGAACCGGGCGAGCACGCCGTCGTCGCGCTGTTCGGCGTCGACCAGTCGCTTGTCGTACACGATCCGCACGCCCTGCGCCTCAGCCCGTTCGCGCAGCACCCGGGCCAGGTCGTCGCGCCACAGCCCCAGCGTGACCGGTTCCACCGCCAGGTGCGGGAAGGCACCGATGCGGCCTCCGCGACCGTCGGTGACCACGGTCCGTCGCATGGGCAGGCCGACACTCTCGACGGGTAGCTCGGCATCGACCAGGCGCAGCGCGGCCAGTCCGTTGGGCGCGAGGGTCAGGGTGACCCCGCTTCCCTCGGTCGCCGACGGGTACGCCTCGTGGACGGTGGCCTCGATTCCGGCGCGACGTAGCGCCATCGCGGTCACCGGACCGGCTATCCCGCCGCCGATCACCAACGCGGTTCGGACGGATGTCATGCGCGACCCCCCATGGTCTCCTGCCAGGACTTCGCATAGTCCGGCTGCTTGAGTGACTCGATCAGCTCGGTGACGAACCGGCGCTCGGCCTCCAGCAGCGCGAGCGCGTACTGCTCCTCGATCAGGAAGATCCAGGCGACGCCGTCGGCGCGGGCCTCGTCCATGGTCGTGCGGGTCTCCTCGATCCGGCCGGCCAGCGCCGCCGACCGGCGGCGCAGCACCTCGACCGCCTCGTCGGGCGGCAGCAGGCTGAGCAGCGACAGCGCGACGGCGAAGTGCGGATATTCGTCGCGGGGCTGGGCGAGCAGGGAGCGCAGCCAGTCGTGCACCTCGTGCCGGCCCTCTTCGGTGATCGCGTACACCGTGCGCTCGGGGCGGGCGCTGTCCCGGACCGTCTCCTGCGCGGTGACGAACCCGGCCCGGGCGAGCTGCTCGATGACCATGTAAAGGGAGCTGCGGGTGTACCGGATGAGCTTGTCCTGACCGGTCTGCTTGAGCCGTCGACCCAGCTCGTAGGGGTGCATCGGCTCCCACATCAGCCAGGCCAGCACGGCCAGGGCCAGCGGGTTGGGCACTCTCCGACGTCGCTCCACCACCACTCCCTTAGTCAATGCTGACTATGCAGGACTGACCAATAGAGCGTCAACCCGCTCACGCGGGGGTACGACGGAGACATGCGAAAGGCCCGCTACCGGATCTCCGGTAACGGGCCTTCATCTGCGGGATCTGCTGGTGGGCGATACTGGGTTTGAACCAGTGACCTCTTCCGTGTCAAGGAAGCGCGCTCCCACTGCGCCAATCGCCCTTGCTGTTCTTACCGAGGTGGGGACGGGATTTGAACCCGCGTACACGGCTTTGCAGGCCGTTGCCTCGCCTCTCGGCCACCCCACCGAGGTTGCCCCCGTCACGCGTGGCGGCAGCTCCGAGCGGACGACGGGACTCGAACCCGCGACCCTCACCTTGGCAAGGTGATGCGCTACCAACTGCGCTACGTCCGCACGCCCCGGGTGTACCCGGTGACGGATGAGAACTCTAGCCGAGCGGTGGATCGGATGCCAAATCGGTCTCCCGTCCCGGCGAGTCCGGAACTGTCCGGCTTCCGACTGTCGTAAGGCGGATCAACAGGGGTTTGGTGACCGGCCGTATCCGTTTCGATCGGATACGGTGACGGACGTGACGAGACGTGCGGCGGAAATCCGCCTGGATGCCCTGCTGCGCACCGCATGTGACGTGATCGGGCAGCGCGGGTTGGCGAACACCCGCACGGCCGATGTGGCGCAGGCCGCCGGGGTGAGCCAGGCACTTGTCTTCTATCACTTTGCCACGAAGGAACGACTGCTCGCCCAGGCCTTCGCGTACGCGGTCGAGCAGGATCTGGCCCGGCTCGACGCGGTCACCCGCTCCAGCGCCCCGCCGCTGACCAAGCTCCGTCGCATCCTGCGCCTCTACACCCCGGCCGGGCGCGCCACCTCCTGGTCCATGTGGATCGACGGCTGGGCGGAGTCGCTGCGTACCCCCGAACTGGAGAAGGTCTCCCGCAAGCTGGACCTACGGTGGCGGCAGGACCTGGCCACGGTGATCGCCGACGGGGTCCGGGAGGGCAGCTTCGTCTGCGCCGACCCGGCCGGGGCCGCCTGGCGGATCAGCGCCGTCATGGACGGCCTGGCGGTGCAGCTCGCGGTGCACGACCGGGTGATCTCCCGCCGCCAGTTCGCCGAATGGGTACGCCTGGTGACCGCCCGCGAACTGGGACTGGATCCCGAGCAGCTGGACTAGCCGCGACCTGCGCCACCGAATCCGGCGGGTTACCCGAGCCACCGGCGGGAACAAAGGCGGCATGGAGCTGCTGAAGACGTACCGGCGCAGCCTGGCCGAGTTCACCGACCGGGTGGAACAGGTGCACCCCGGACAATGGTCGGCCGCCACCCCCTGCCCCGGCTGGGACGTCCGGACACTTGTCAATCACGTGGTCAACGAGGAGCGCTGGAGCGTGCCGCTGCTCGCCGGACGCACCATCGACGAGGTCGGTGACCGCTACGACGGCGACCAACTGGGTGCCGACCCGATCCAGACCGCCCGTGAGGCCGCGGCGCAGGCCGAGGTCGCCGCGACCAGCCCGGGCACCCTGGACCGGACGGTGCATCTGTCGGCCGGCGCCACCTCCGCCGAGGAGTACCTGCACCAACTGCTGGCCGAACACCTCGTACACGGCTGGGACCTGGCGGTGGCGATCGGCGCGGATCCGACGATGGACGCCGACGCGGTCGCCGAGGCGGCCCGCTGGTACTCCCGCCACGTCGAGGACTACCGGAGCAACGGACTCGTCCAGCCCGAGGTCGAACTGCCCGCCGGGGCCGGTGAACAGGACCGCCTCCTGGCTGCCTTCGGCCGCGACCCCGACTGGGCCCCGTGACGTGACCGGACGCCACGGTGGGGACGGACGTCAGCCGCCCGCCCCCACCGTGGTTTGAATCAGCTCAGGTAACCGCCGTCGCGGGGCACCGTCCGCCACCGGCTGCGCGGGTCCGACCGCCGTTCCCAACGCCCGGGCGCCGGACCGCCGGCGTCGACCGCGGCCTCGGGCTCACGAGTCAGCTGCCGCAACCGCAGCAGCAGGCCCACCCCGAGGAAGAGCAGCAGACCGCCGAGGAGGAAGGCCACCTCGGTCAGACCCAGCCCGCTGCCGGTCTGGCTACCGGCCGCGTCGGCGTCCGGCGGGTCGGCCACCCCACCCGCGTACCCCGCGTCGTCGGCGGGATCGCTCTCCTCCTCGGTCGGATCCACCGTCGGCACCTCGACCGGCTCCTCCGTCGGGTCCACCGTCGGTACCTGGGACGGGGTGGGTGACGCAGTCGTGGGGCGGGCTTCCGCGCCCCGACCCACCACCTCGCGGGTCGCCGTCTGACGGGACAGCAACCGCAGGTTCCGGTCGTACGCCTCAGCGGCGAGGCTCACCCGTCCCCCGTCGGCGTCCCGGTCGAACGCGATCCGGTACTGCGCGGTGACCGTACGCCCCGGGCAGAGCGTGCCCGGGTCGAGCTGACGGTCGGTCAGCCGTGCCGCGTCACCCTCGGCGCGCACCTCCACCGGGAACGAGCCGGTCTCCTCGATCCGATCCACCCGCACCTGGTCCAGTCGCAGCCCCTGCACCCCCAGCACCAGGGACCAGCGCACCTTGATGCAGTCGCCCTGGTCGTCGCGGGACACCACAGCGGAGACCGTCGCCACCCGCCCACCGGCGGTGAACTGGTCCGGCAGGCCGCCGAGTTCGGTGGCGAACGCCGCATGCGCCGGCGCGGCCATGGCGAAGTCCACCCCGGTGAGACATGCCAGCGCCACCCCGATCCGTAGCGTGTAACGCCACAGCCTCTTCACGATCCGTCCTCCCGTTGGTCGCCTCCATTGGCAACGCTAGGAGCGCGGGAGGCCACCCGGTAGACGGGCGTGTTCGCACGTACCGTGAAGCGAGATGCCCGATTTCACGTACGGTATTGAACCGCTCACGGATCACCCGCGACACGCCGGGCGCGGTGACGGTGGACAATCACCGGATGTCCGCCCTCTCCGCCGCCTTCGTCCGGCTGCACGCCCGGCTCGCCCCCGTCGCCTTCGTACCCGAGGTGCGGCTGCACCAGGCGGACGAGCCGATCGGGTTGTGGGAGCTGACCGAGGGCGAGTTCCGCAGCGACCGGCCGCCACCGTTCTGGGCCTTCGCCTGGGCCGGCGGCCAGGGCCTGGCACGCTACGTCGCCGACCACCCGGAGACCGTCGCCGGCCGCCGGGTACTCGACCTGGCCTCCGGCTCCGGCCTGGTGGCCATCGCCGCCGCCCGGGCCGGCGCGACCGCCGTCCGCGCCGTGGAGGTCGACGAACTTGCCGTCGCGGCCGTCGCGCTCAACGCCGAGGCCAACGGGGTACGCGTCGACGCCGAACTCGGCGACATCCTCGACGGCGACGCGGGTGACGCCGAGGTGATCCTGGCCGGCGACGTGTTCTACAGCGAGGCGATGGCCAACCGGGTGCTGCGGTTCCTGTTGCGCGCCACCCGGGCCGGGGCGTCGGTGCTGGTCGGCGACCCGGGACGGGCCTTCCTGCCCCGGGAACGCTTCAACGAACTCGCCACCTACGACGTGCCGGTCAGCGAGGCGCTGGAGAGCGTACGGGTGAAGCGCACCACGGTGTGGCGGTTGCGCGCCGGGCGGCCGGAGGCGGGCGACTAGCGTGACGCCGTGCTGTTCCGCAGCTGGGAGCAGGTCCCGGCAGAATCCGGGGCCGGCGTCGCCCACTGGCCCGACGTGGCCCGCGTCGCCGATCACGTGGGCGTCGAGCACCTGCTGGTGACCCGGCACGCCCTGGTCCGCCAGGTGCTCACCGACCCCACGACGTTCCGACCCGACAACGCGCTGGACGCGGTCACCCCGATGCCGGTGGCGGCGCTGCGGGTGCTCGCCACCCACCGGTTCCGGCTGCCGCCGACGCTGGCCAACAACGCCGGCGTCAGCCACCCGGAGATCCGTGCCCTGGTCGCCGACGCCCTGCACCCGACCCGGGTGGCCGCCCAACGGGACTGGCTGTCCGCGCTGGTCCGGCAACGGGTCGCCGAGCTGACCGCCACCCTGGACACCGGCGCACCTGTCGACCTGCACGCGAGCCTCGCCGCCGACCTGCCGCTGCTGGTCCTGGCCCGGCTGGTCGACCTGCCCGACACACCCGTCGCGGCGGTGAAGGAGTTCGCCCGCGCGGCGCTGGAACTCTTCTGGGCGCCGCTGGACACCGACCGACAGCACCTGCTCGCCGTCGAGGTGGGTCGTTTCCACCGGTTGCTGCGGGAGCTCGCGGCCACCGGCGACGGCCTGGCCGCGTCCCTGCGCGCCGCCGGGCACCCGCCCGACGTGGTCGTCGGCGCGCTGTTCTTCCTGCTGGTCGCCGGGCAGGAGACCACCTCGCAGTTCCTCACCCTGCTGCTGCACCGGCTCACCGCTGAGCCGGCGGTGCTCGCCGGGCTGCGCGACGGATCGGTGCCGGTCGCCGACGTGGTGGAGGAGGGGCTGCGGCTGGAACCACCGATCGTCACCTGGCGGCGGATCGCCGCCGTGGACACCACGCTGGGCGGGACGGCGGTGCGGGCGGGTACCAGCGTGGTGTTGTGGCTGGCCCGCGCCGGACGGGACCCGGAGATCGTGCAGTCGCCGGACGAGTTCCGTCCGGGGCAGCGCGGGTCACGCCGGCATCTGGCCTTCGGGGCGGGCGTGCACCGTTGCGTCGGTGACCAACTCGCCCGGATGGAAGCCACCACGCTGGTGACCGAGGCCGCACCGCTGCTGTCCGGGGTACGCGTGCTGCGTCCGCCCCACTATCCCGACAACCTCACCTTCCGGATGCCCGACGCCTTCGTCGTCCGCCGCTGACCGGTGTGAACTGACGAAGCGTGAGTTGACGAAAGTCAGTGCCGGGTGGTGCCTTTCGGGCACGGCAGGTCGAGCCGTCGCGGACCTACCGTCCGGACATGATTACGTTACGTGCGTTGACCAAGCGGTTCGGGGAGACCACCGCGGTCGACGAGCTGACCGTCGACATCGCTCCCGGCCGGGTCACCGGCTTCCTCGGGCCGAACGGCGCCGGCAAGTCGACCACCATGCGACTGATCCTGGGACTGGACCGGCCCACCGCCGGGCAGGCGCTGATCGGCGGGCAGTCGTACCGCGAGCTGCGCCGGCCGCTGCACGAGATCGGTGCGCTGCTGGACGCGCGGGCTCTGCATCCCGCCCGCTCCGGCCGGGCCCACCTGTCCGCGATAGCCGCCAGCAACGGCATACCCGAACGCCGGGTGGACGAGGTGCTCGCCACCGTCGGGCTTGACGATCGGGCGGCGGCGAAGCCGGCTCGCGCGCTCTCCCTCGGCATGGGGCAGCGGCTCGGCATCGCCGGTGCCCTGCTCGGCGACCCGGCGGTGCTGATGTTCGACGAACCGGTGAACGGCCTCGACCCGGACGGCGTGCGCTGGATCCGGCAGCTCAGCCGGTCCCTGGCCGCCGAGGGCCGGACCGTGCTGATCTCCAGTCACCTGATGAGCGAGATGCAGCAGACCGCGGACTGGTTGGTGGTACTCGGCCGGGGCCGGCTGATCGCTGACGCGCCGACCGCTCAGGTGGTCGCCGGGAGCGGAGTCGCCGTACGGGTCCGCAGCCCGCGACCGGCCGGCCTGGCTGCCCTCGCCGACCGGCTGACCGCCGCCGGTGTGCTGGTCGAGTCCTGCGGAACCGACGAGCTGTCCGTCACCGGCAGCACCGTCGAGCGCGTGGGAGAGCTGGCGCACGAACTCGGGGTGCCGCTGCACGAACTGGCCTCGCACGAGGCATCCCTGGAGCGGGCCTTCATGGCTCTGACCGCCGACCACGTCGAGTACGCAGCCGGCGCGGGAGGTGCAGCGGCATGACCACGATCCGCGCGGAGTGGATCAAGCTCCGGACGGTACGCAGCACCTGGTGGACGGTGCTCGCCGCGGTGGTGCTCATGGCCGCCACCGCCGGGCAGCTGGCGATCTACGTCGCCAACCACAACACCAACGACGATCCGACCGACGACACCGGGGTGGTCCCGCTGGGCGGTGTGCTCATCGATTCGCTGGAGCTGGTCCAGTACGCCGTGCTGGCCCTTGGCCTACTCATGATCACCAGCGAGTTCACCACCGGAACGATCCGCACCACTTTGCAGTGCACACCGTCGCGGGGTCGGGTACTGCTGGCCAAGGCGGCGGTTGCCGCGACCGTGACCTTCGGGCTCGGGTTGCTGCTGGGCGCGGTCGGCGCGCTGGTGGCGGCGCCGGTGCTCGGCGAGTGGGGCACGACACCCACGGCCGGCACCCTTCGCGACGTCGTCGCCCTGGCCGGCTACCTGGCACTGATCGGTGTCCTGGCGCTCGGGCTCGGTGCCGTGCTGCGCAGCGCGGTGCTCACCCTGACGGTTCTCCTCGCGGTGCTGATGATCGTGCCCCTGTCGTTGCGCGAGCCGGACATCACGGCACTGAACCGGATCGCCGACGCATTTCCGGGCGAGGCCGGTCGGCACTTCCTGGTCGGCGACGGGCAACCGTACCCAGCGGCGGTCGGGCTGCTGCTGCTCGCCGGCTGGGCCGCCGTGGCACTGCTCGCCGGGCGAGCGGCGTTGCGCAGACGCGACGCGTGAGACGTCAGGCGGGGCTGGTTCCTACTCGACTGGTTCGACCAGCCCCGCCTCGTACGCGAGAATCGCCGCCTGCACCCGGTTACGCACCTCAAGCCGGGTGAAGATGCTTGTCAGGTAGGTCTTCACGGTGCCCTCGACCAGAAACAGCCGGCGGGCGATCTCGGCGTTGGACAGTCCCGCCCCGACCAGCGCCAGCACCTCCCGCTCCCGGGTGGTAAGCCCGGCCAGCCGATCCTGGGCCAGCGGCCGGCGGGCCACCCGGTCGCCGCCCAACTCGATCACCCGGCGGGCCACCGTCGGGGACAGGTAGGCACCGCCACCGGCGACCGCGTGCACCCCGGCGATCAGTTCCCGCGGGTCGCCGGATTTGAGCAGGAAGCCACTCGCCCCATGCCCCAGTGCCCGGGCCACATGGTCGTCCTCGCCGAAGGTGGTGAGCATGATCGTGGCGGTCTGCGGCACCGACCGGCGAATCTCGGCGGCAGCCGCGAGCCCGTCCAGCTTCGGCATCCGGATGTCCAGCAGGGCGAGCCGAGGTCGGTGGGCACGGGCCAGTTCCACGGCCGTCCGGCCGTCGCCGGCTTCGGCGACGACCTCGATTCCGGGGTCGGTGGCCAGGATCGCCCGGACCCCGGCCCGGATCATCGCCTCGTCGTCGGCCAGCAGCACCCGCACCGGCTCCCACGGGACACTCGTCATTCGGTCGTCTGCTCCTTGCTGACCAGCCGCCCGTCGGCGAAGCACAACCGCCAGGTCGGATGGGCGAACGGGAAGTTGCCGTCGGTGTAGTACTCGCAGTCCGGCCGGGCCCCGGCGGGCCGATCGACCTGCCGGGGCGGCAGGCCAACCAGGTCGCCCCGGGCCGCACCCACCCGCAGGTCCTCGAAGGTGCTCCGGTCCAGCACCGCACCGACAGAGGCGACCGGGTAGTAGATCAGGGACAGTGCCAGCGCGAGGCCGACCGGGGCGCCGAGCGCCACCAGCAGGCTGCGCCGGACCTGCCGGCGAGCTGCCGCCCCCACCGGATGACCGGCGACGGCAGCACCCGCGCCGGTCGAAGCCACGTCGGGCTGGTCAGCCACATCAGGCAGGTCGGTCCCGTCGGGCCGGGATGCAATCGCGGCATCAGCGTTGGTGGCGGGGGCTGACACGGGTAGCCGGGCTCGGACGGCGAAGCCGCCCTGCGGGCAGGCACCGGCACTGAGCGAGCCACCGGCGAGCCGAACCCGCTCGGCCAGGGCGAGCAGGCCGGAGCCGGTGGCGGGCGGTCCCGGCAGCGGACCGGCCGGCGGCGACTCGTTCACCACCTCGACCACCACACCGTCCACCCGCCGGACCAGGCTGACCGTCACCTCGGCACCGGGTGCGTACCGAGCGGCGTTGGTCAACGCCTCACGGACCAGCCCGTATGCGGCATGCCACGTCAACTCCGGCAGGCCCGGCAGCACGTCATGCGGATTCGACGACATGTCTCGTAGGTTCAGCCGCACCGCCATGCCGGCCTCCCGGGCGCCGTCGACCAGGTCGGCGAGGTCTTCCCCGGCGGGACGGGTGGTGACCGGAGCGGTCTCCTCACGAAGCACCCCGATGATTCCGTGCAGCCGCTCGGTCGCCTCGGCCACACTGGCCCGCAGTTCGCCGGCGGCGACGCGGTGCCGGAGATCGAGGCCGTCGGCAAGTTCCAGTGCGGCGGCACGCAGCGCGATCAGACTCAGCGAGTGCCCGAGCGAGTCGTGCATCTCGCGGGCGATGCGGGCCCGTTCACGCAACCGGATCCGTTCCGCCTCGCCCTGCCGCTCGTGCGCGCGGGCCTGCTCGTAACGGCGACCGGCGTCGGCCAGCGCGGCCTGTTGCCGCCGGTACCTGCCGATCAGCCAGGGAAACACGCCCGCGAAGAGCAGTACCGTGGCGAGCATGAACCAGGTGGCCATGCCGGTGCCGAGCAGCCCGAGGTTGAACACTGTGCCACCGGCCGCGATCAGCGCGAACACCACGGCCACCGGCAGCGTACGCGGACTGCGTCGTCCGGCCAGGTAGCTGAACACCGGGATGGCGAAGACGAAGTTTCCGTTGAGCAGGGTACCGAGCACCACCACGATCAGGGCGACCAGCGGCAGCCGCCGACTGACCGCGACCGCGACACCGATCCCGCCCAGGCCGATGAGCAGCGACACCACGGCGTCGCGGGAGTACGGCGGAGTGGCACCGACGTACCCGAACGGCGCGGCCAACAACGCCCAGAGCAGCAGGTCGCGCCACCTCTTGAAGCTTCCGCCCGGATTCGGACGGCTCCGCCACCTGCTCTGCACGGCGGTCACGCTACCCACCCCGGTTCGAGGTCGACACTGACGAAAGTCAGCAGGTCGGCCCGGCTCGTTCAGATGGTCTCGTCGGCCCAGGCGCGCCAGTCGTCGAGCACGCCGTACAGGGCCGGGGTGAGCCAGCCCGGCGCGGAGCGCCGGAACACTCCCGGGTCCATCGCCCCGGCCCCGGCCGGCAGCGCGCCGAGCAGATTCGGCAGCAGGTCGCTGAGGTTCGCCCAGTGCACCAGCTCAGGCTCGGCCGGCCAGGCGCCGATGACCACGCCCGCCGGCACAGCCCGGCGGTCCAGGGCCTCCAGGGTGAGCGCGGTGTGATTGAGGGTGCCCAGGCCGGCCCGGGCCACCACCACCGCCGGAGCGCCCAGCGACACGGCCAGGTCGGCGACCGTCCACGGCTCCCCCGACGGCCGCAGGCCCATCGGTACGAGCAGTCCGCCGGCCCCCTCGACCAGCACCAGATCGTGCTTGTCGGCCTCTTCCCGCACCGCGTCGACCGCGTTGTACAGCTCCAGCGGCGGCAGTTCGGCCACCCGGGCAGCCGCCAACGGCGCGAGCGGGTCCGGGAAGCTGGCCAGCGTACGACCGGTCATCGGGGCAGCCAGCCGGGCGACCGTCTCGACGTCACCGGGATCGCCGGTGGCCGTACCGGTCTGGCCGGGTTTGACCACCGCCACCCGCAGCCCGGCCGCCTGTGCCGCGGCCGTGATCGCCGCGGTCACCACCGTCTTGCCGACCTCGGTGTCGGTCCCGGTGACCAGCACCGGTCCGCGCCACTGATCCGTCATGGCGCACATTCCACGATGACCTCCAGGGCGTGTTCGAAGTCCGCCCGCGGCACCCCGGCGCTGACAGTCAGGCGCAGCCTCGACCGGCTGTCGGGGGTGGAGGGCGGGCGAAAACAGCCGACCGCCACCCCCCGGTCCCGGCAGGCGGTGGCCCACGCCGTCGCCGCCTCCGGGCTGGGCGCGGTGATCGAGACGACGGCGGCGTCGGCAGCGGAGACGTCCAAGCCGGCGGCGCGCAGCCGGCCGACCGCGTGGGCGGCCCGCTCGGCCAGCTCGGCGCGCAGGCCGGCGCCGGAGCGCGCCAGCCCGACGGCGGCCTGCACCCCGGCCGCCACCACGGGCGGCAGGGCGGTGTCGTAGATGAAGGTCCGCGCGGTCTCCACCAGGTGCCGGACGAACTCGGCCGGGCCGGCCACCACGCCACCGGCCCCACCGAGCGCCTTGGACAGGGTCGCGGTGACCACCACGTCGGGTTCGCCGGTCAGTCCGGCCTCGGCCACCGCGCCGGCGCCGTCCGGGCCGACCACGCCCACCGCGTGCGCGTCGTCGACCAGCAGCAACGCGCCATGTTCGCGGGCGGTGGCGTGCAGCCGCACCAACGGGGCGAGATCACCATCGACGGAGAAGACCGACTCGGTGACCACCACGGCCGGTCGGCCCGGGGCGGCGGCAAGGGCGGCGGCGACCGCCGCCACGTCGGCGTGCGGGGTCACCACCGTCTCCGCACCGGAGATCCGGCAGCCGTCGATCAGTGAGGCGTGGTTGTGCGCATCGGAGATCAGCAGCGTACGGGGACGCACCAGCGCGCGGACCGCACCGAGGTTGGCCAGGTACCCGGAGGAGAAGACCAGCGACCGGTCGGTGCCGAGCCAGTCGGCGAGCGTCTCCTCCAGCGTGTGGTGGGCGTCGGTGGAGCCGCGGACCAGCCGTGAACCGGTCGCACCCAGCCCGTACGCGGCAAGGGCCTGCGCTGCGGCGGCAACCACCTCGGGGTGCCCGGCCAGGCCCAGGTAGTCGTTGCCGGCCAGGTCGACCACGCCGTCGGCGGCGGCGCGCGGATGCAGCCGGCGGGTCAGTCCCGCCTTGGCCCGCAGCTCGGCGCGGCGGTCCAGTGCCGCCAGCCAGTCCGCCACCGCCACGTCCCTTCCCCGCCGGTTCCCGCCCGTCAGGCGCTTCCGCCGGGCGAAGTTACCACCCGGGATGCCCGCACCGGCGTGGCGGCGTACGGCTCGCCGCGCTGAGCCACCGGGCGGCCGGGTCGGACCGGGCGGCGCGGCGGCCTTGTAGGGTACGTGCCATGCCAGAGATCCTCGACCAGGCCCGGGACCAGGTGCTGCACAACGGCGTCGGTCTCGACGAGGCCGGTGTCCTCGCCGTGCTGAATCTGCCCGACGAGCACCTGTCCGCCACCCTTCAGCTCGCCCACGAGGTGCGGATGCGCTGGTGCGGCCCGGAGGTCGAAGTCGAAGGCATCGTGTCGCTGAAGACCGGCGGCTGCCCGGAGGACTGCCACTTCTGTTCCCAGTCCGGCCTGTTCACCTCGCCGGTGCGGTCGGTGTGGCTGGACATTCCCTCGCTGGTGCAGGCGGCGAAGCAGACCGCCGCGACCGGGGCGACCGAGTTCTGCATCGTGGCCGCCGTCCGCGGCCCGGACGACCGGCTGATGAAGCAGATGCGTGAGGGCGTCGCCGCGATCAAGGCGGAGGTCGACATCCAGGTCGCCGCCTCGCTCGGCATGCTCACTCAGGAGCAGGTCGACGAACTGGTCGACATGGGTGTGCACCGCTACAACCACAACCTGGAAACCTGCCGGTCGTACTTTCCGAACGTGGTCACCACCCACTCCTGGGAGGAGCGGTGGGAGACCCTGCGGATGGTCCGCGAATCCGGCATGGAGGTCTGCTGCGGCGGCATCCTCGGCCTCGGTGAGACCGTCGAGCAGCGGGCCGAGTTCGCCGCGCAGCTCGCCGAGCTGGATCCGCACGAGGTGCCACTGAACTTCCTCAACCCTCGGCCCGGCACGCCGCTGGGTGATCGCCCGGTGGTGGAGGGCAGGGACGCGCTGCGGGCCATCGCCGCGTTCCGGCTGGCCATGCCGCGCACCATCCTGCGGTACGCGGGCGGCCGCGAGATCACCCTGGGTGATCTCGGCACCCGCGACGGGCTGCTCGGCGGCATCAACGCCGTGATCGTCGGCAACTACCTGACCACCCTCGGCCGACCGGCCACCGACGACCTCAAGCTGCTGGACGAGCTGAAGATGCCGGTCAAGGCGCTGTCGGCGACCCTGTGACGTCGGCCGTGGCTGGTCAGACCTGGTGCGACAGGTGCGGGGAAGTGGCAGCGGCCGGCGCCCACGAGCAGTGTGCGGCGGCCCGAGCACTGGAGCCGCCCCGATACTGCGCGCGGTGCCGACGCCGGATGAAGGTACAGGTGCTGCCGGTCGGCTGGTCAGCGATCTGCGTGGAACACGGCGAGATTCGGAGCTGAGCGGATGCTGCGCGGCAAGGCGGTGACCCTACGACCGGCGACGGCCGCCGACGTGCCCGCCCTGGCGCGGATACGCGCCGAACCGGAGGTACGCCGCTGGTGGCGCGGCGGCGACGACCTGGTCGCCGCCGTCGAGGCGGATCTCGCCGAGGAGGGCCTCTCGGTGTACGCCATCGAGCACGGCGACCGGGTGGTCGGCGCGATCCAGTGGCACGCCGAGGACGACCCGGATTACCGGCACGCCGGACTGGACATCTTCCTCGACCCCTCGGTACGCGGCGCCGGGCTGGCCGGGGACGCCATCCGCGTGCTGATCCGTCACCTGATCGACGTGCACGGCCACCATCGCTTCACCATCGACCCGGCGGCGGCGAACACCGCCGCCATCCGCGCGTACGCGAAGGTGGGTTTCCGGACGGTCGGGGTGCTGCGCCGCTACGAACGTGGCGAGGACGGCCGCTGGCACGACGGCCTGCTGATGGACCTCCTCGCCGACGACCTGCGCTGACGCCACGCCCCGGCCGGACTCGTCCGGGCGGAGCCTGCTCCTTCCCGACGCGCTGCTCCTGACAGACGGTGACATTCCACCCCCGCCCGTCACCCCACTCTGCTCCCTTTGCTCTGCTTCAATCGACGCAACGCTCACCGACGGTGACGGCGACCGTCGCCTGCTTGCTCTTCAGTCGATATGGAGCCCCTGCTCAGGCACTGTTGCGTGGGTTGAAGCAGAGCAAAGCGTGCGAGTGTGGCAGAGGTCCGACGCCGCCCATGCCACACAGAGTGAGCATCGCTCGCTGTGTCCGACCTGCCGGAGTCGTCCTCAGCCACAGGTCGGCCTGCACCCACCGCACTGCCAGCCACAGATCGGCCGCCGCGCAGTGGGTCCGGACGCAGCAGCGCTCCCGAGCGGACGCCTCTGCGCTGGCATGTCACACAGGAACGATCGTCCTGTGTGACATGCCAGCGTGGAGAGCTGTACAACGGCTAGGCTCCGACCGGGTGATCCAGTCGTCGCGTCAGCCGATGGTGCAGGTGGCGCCGTTGAGCGTGAACGTGGTGGGCTTCGGGTTGCTGCCGGTGTGCGTACCGTTGAAGCCGATGCCGACCGACGCACCCGGTGCCAGGTTGCCGTTGTACGACATGTTGGTGGCGGTCACCGCCGCACCGGTCTGGGCGTACGTGGCCGACCAGCCCTGGCCGACCCGCTGCCCGGCGTTCGGGAAGCTGAACGCCAGCGTCCAGCCGTTGATCGCGGTCGTGCCGGTGTTGGTGATGGTGATGTTCGCGGTGAAGCCGGAGCTCCAATCGTTGGTGCCGTAGGTGACCCGGCAGGGCGACGTGGGCAGCGGCGCCGAGGTGGTCACCATCACCGTCTGCGAGGGCGGCGAGGCGTTGCCTGCGGCGTCGATCGCGACCACGTAGAACGGGGTCGTGCTGTCCGGAGTCAAGCCGGTCAGCCGATAGGTCGGCTCGGTGACCGTGTCGATCAGGGTGTCGACCAGGTACGAACGGTAGATCCGGTACCCGACGACGCCCACGTTGTCGGTCGACGGAGCCCAGCTCAGCGTCGCAGCGGTCGAGGTGACGGCGGAGACCGTGGGCGTGCCCGGCGTGGTCGGTGGGACGGTGTCCCCCGTGTCCACGGCGGGAGTCGTCACGCTCAGCGACGGTGACGAGAAGGACGTGTTGCCGGCCCTGTCCCGGGCCACCACGCTGAACTCGTACGTCCGGGCCGGCAGCACGTCGATCGTCAGCGAGTTGGTGCTGGCGTTGCTCAATGTGATCGCGTCGCTGCCGATCTGGCGGGTGCTGACAAGGTAGACGTCGATCCCGCTGCCGGAGTCGGTGGACGGCTCCCAGGTCAAACTCACCGCTCGGGAGCTGACCGAGGTGGCCACCGGGGCGCCAGGGGTGGTCGGCCGGGTGGTGTCGGGGGCGTCCGGCGCGGGCTCCGAGCCCCACACCACCTCGCCGCCGGAGTAGAGCGGCAGGTTGCGGTTCGGCCCGGCGGTGGCCTGGTACGACGGGTCGTTCGCCGGGTTCCAGGTGCCGCCCTCGGGCACGCCGACCTTGAACTGCACCTCCATCCGGTGCTGTGACTGGCCGGCCGGCGCGATGGTGTGCCCGGTGCAGTCGACCTCGACGTACCAGAGGTCACCGCTGGCCTGACGGGCGGTGGTCGGTGCCGGACAGCCCTGGGTGTAGCTGGAGGTCACCTGCACCGGGCCGGTGCCGTCGGGCCGGAAGTAGTAGCGGAACTTCGCGTCGGTGAGTGCCCGGGCCGGGAAGGCCGACTTGTTGTAGACGATGGCCTTGATGCCGGTGGCCCGGGTCTCGTTCTGCATGACCGTGGTCTCCACGGTCAGCTCGTCGATGTCGGGCTGCTCGGGGACCGGGAAGTTGGCCAGCGGAGTGCCGCCGTACTCCTGGGACAGCCGGGCCAGCGCGGAGGTGAAGCCGGCGTTGTAGTCGGTGGCGACCTCGTTCATCACATAGTCCGACCGGTTGTCGGTGTACGCGTCGTTCGGCGAGGACGGCCCGCCGACAAGCGCGCCGTAGAGGGTGTGCCGGGTCTCGGTGGGCACCGTCTGGCTGTCCCACCAGGAGCCGTGTGCGGTGCGGTGGTGGGGGTTCTTCGGCGGGTTGGCGCCGAAGCCGATCACGTAGCTGGAGTTGCGCGGGTTGTCGCCGAGCGCGTAGTTGATCTGCCGAACGGCGAAGTCGTGGTAGCGCGCCTTGCGGGTCGCGTCGGTGGTCTTGTCGCTGTAGACCAGCGCGGCGAACGCGGTGTTGGCGGCGTACCGCAGCGCACCCCACGAGTCGAGCACCGCCATCCCGCCGGGCGAGTACCGGACCCGCTCGCCGTTGACGCCGACGGTCCAGAAGTCCAGCCACCGGTTGGCGTCGTCGATGTACTTCTGCTTGCCGGTCAGGTTGGCCAGCAGCACGTACGCCCCGAACTGCTTGTTGTCCCAGGCGACGGTCCACTTGTACGAGCGGGTGGTGGTCTGCGGCTCGGTGCCGAGCTTGTCGTACTCGCTCTCCGCCTTGGTCAGGTACGCGGCGTCGCCGGTGGCCCGGTACAGCCAGATCGCGCCCCAGACCAGCTCGTCCTGGTAGCCGCTCCAGGAGCGGTAGAAGCTGGTCGCGTCGGTGATGCACTCGTGGTAGTTCTTCCGCACCGTGTCGGCGAAGGTGTAGAGCTGCCGGGCGTGGGTCAGCAGCTTGTCGGCGTACGCGGCGTCGGTGGGCCGGAACACCATGGACGAGGCGGCCATCGCGGCGGCCGTCTCCCCCGCCAGGTCCGCGCCGCCACAGCTCGCGTCGATCTTGTACGCGGGCCGCGCCATCGGCATCACCTCGGCCGGCCCCCACCACTTGTGGTCGTCGTCGCCGTTGCCCACCTGTCCGTAGAGGACGTTCGGTGACGGGTGCGCCTTGACGAAGTAGTCGTTGACGTAGCGCAGGTTGTTCAGCAGATGGGTGAGCTGGCCGGACGCGGCGTACCCCGCGCGGTACTCGACCGCACCCCAGGCCAGCATGGTGGCGCTGAACGCCATCGGGAAGCCGAACTTCACATGGTCACCGGCGTCGTACCAACCGCCGGTGAGGTCGAGCCCGACGTCCGAGCCGTCGCGCAGCGCCGAATCGCCGCGCCACGAGACGCGGTTCCAGTCCGGCAGTTCCCCGGACTGCTGCGCCTCGTAGAACAGCAGGGACTTCTGTAACGCCTCGGCGTAGTTGAAGGCCGGGGCTGCGGCGGCGGCACCGGCACCGTCGGTCGGTGCGGCGGCGGCACCGGTAGCGGGTACGCTGAGCGCGAGCGCGAGGCCGGCGGCGAGTGCGGTGACGGCGGCCAGCATCCGGCGGGGCCAGGGCTGGTCGGGACGGTGGCGCGGCCAGGGCTGATCCGGCACAGGTCGGTCGGCGTGGACGCGGCCCGACCGTGGGGATAGAGGCATGCGACTACTCCTGTCGATGCGTGCCCGACGGCATCGACCGGACGCGTGCCCGCGTCGGAGTGGACGGCTGCCGGCGGTGGTGGTGGCGGCGAGGTGGCTCCAACAGGACCGGGAGCGCTCCCATGGATAGTTGACAATGTAATCCGGGCACCGACGGTTGGGAAGCCCGCTCGGCGGCGACATCGGGCGTCGGAAAGCCGTGCGGTGTTACACCGACACGCGCGAGGACAGCACCGGAAACACCGTCGCGGGCAGATCGCGGCTTCACGTCTGCCCAGGTCAGACCGTTCGCCCGAGATCAGGACCGGCCGGCCGGATGCGAGCATGTGCCGTCATCCCGCTGAGATCCGGAGGAATTCTCATGCCACAGCGTCGGCACGTGGCGCGTGCGGCCGTTTCCGGCGTCGCCGCCACGGCCCTCCTCGCCCTCGCCGCCCCGGCCTGGGCGAGCAGCACCATTCCGCTCCACTCGGCCCACCAAGATTCCACTGCGGCCGACTTCCAACAGCAGTGCGCGGACACCAGGTTCACCGACCGCCCTGCCGACCACGACGGCTGGCACTTCGTCCTGCCCGGCGGTCCGTCCGCGGGCGGCTTCGAGAGTCTGACGCTGACCTTCGACAACGGCTCCGGCACGGTCAACGTCACCGTGCCCGATGCCGGCGATGCCTACCCGGACGCGCTCTACCCCGCTGGGCAGAACGAGTCCCGACTTATCCACGCCTATCTGTTCACCCCGGCCGGGTGGACGCTGGTCAACGGTAGCGCCACGATCAGCGGCCAGGCTGACCGCTTCAATGTCAGCCACACCTGCGCCGACCAGCCGACCCCGCAGTCGCCGACCCCCACGCCAACCAGTTCGGCGTCGCCGACCCCGACGCCCACCACTCCGGAATCGCCGACCCCGGAGTCGCCGACGCCGACGCCCACGGTCCCCGAGTCGTCGGACACCCCGTCGGACGGCACCGGCGGCGGCGACGGCAACCTGCCGGTCACCGGCGCGGCGGTGACGACCATGGCCCTGGTCGGCGTCGGCCTGATCGGTGGCGGTGTCGCCCTGATCGCGCTGCGACGTCGACGTGACGGAATCACCTTCACCAGCTGACAGCACCATTCGAGAACGGCCGCCGGCATCGCTCCGGCGGCCGTTCTCGTCGTGGGGGCGCGGGTGGACGCCCGCTGGGCGATGCTACCGGCGGGTAGCCGCGATCGTACTCGCCAGTAACAAAGGGGGATTGTTCACACTATCGATATCGATAGATATCAAGACCGGGAATCAGCAGGTGAAGGGCATCGAGTCAGGGTGAGACAAACCCTCCATTGAGGAGCGGCTGGCCCCGGGTGTCCTGCGATACGGACCGTACTGTTGCCGTCGCGCTGGGCGGCACGCGACAGTACGCGGCACCTGGCGGCACCCCTCGATGGCCGCTCCCCGCCCACCTGAGGAGATCGCGATGGCTCTACGACTCGCCGACGGAACCTCCTGGCCAGACACCCTCGCCCGGGCGGTGGCCGCCACCGGTGAGGCGTTCGACCGCCCGGCCGACGGCACCACCACCTTGCGGAACCTGGTCGGCGGCGAGTGGCGCACCGGCGGCACGCCCACGCCGACGCGTACCCCGGTCGACAACAGTGCGCTGGTCAACCTGCCGCGACTTGACGCGACCACCGCCCGCGAGGCGGTCACCCACGCCGCCGCGGCCCACGCCAGCTGGGCCGAGACCCCGCTGGACGAACGCAGGTCGCGGGTCACCGACGCCCTGGACGCCCTCACCGCCCACCGCGATCTGCTGGCCCTGCTGCTGGTCTGGGAGATCGGCAAGCCGTGGCGACTGGCCTGCGCCGACGTGGACCGCGCGCTCGACGGGGTGCGCTGGTACGTCGACGAGATCGATCGGATGCTCGCCGACGGCCGCGCCCCGCTGCCCGGCCCGGTCAGCAACATCGCCTCCTGGAACTACCCGATGAGCGTGCTGGTGCACGCCGAACTGGTGCAACTGCTCGCCGGCAACGCGGTCATCGCCAAGACGCCGTCGCAGGGCGGCGCGGTCTGTCTCACCGTGGCGCACGCGCTGCTGCATCGCGCCGGACTGCCCGCCACCCTGCTCTCCGGCAGCGGTGAGGCGCTGTCCGAGGTGCTGGTACGGGCACCGGAGATCGGCGCGGTGGCGTTCGTCGGTGGCCGCTCCAACGGGGGCAAGGTGGCCGCCGCGCTGCTCGACTCGAACAAGCGCCACTTCATCGAGCAGGAGGGCCTCAACGCCTGGGGAGTCTGGAACTTCTCCCAGTGGGACCTGCTCGCGGCCCACCTCAAGAAGGGCTTCGAGTACGGCAAGCAGCGCTGCACCGCGTACCCCCGGTTCGTGGTCCAGCGGGACCTGGTCGACGAGTTCCTCGACATGTACCTGCCGGTGGTCCGCTCGGTCCGGTTCGGGCACCCGCTCGCGGTCGGCGAGACCTGGCAGGCCGGAGACCCGTTGCCGGAACTGGACTTCGGCCCGCTGATCAGCGCCGCCAAGGCCGACGAGCTGCACCGCAAGGTCGACGAGGCGGTACGGGGCGGCGCCGTCCCGTTGTACCGGGGCAGACTCGACGGCGCGCCGTTCCTGCCCGGGCAGGACACCTCGGCGTACGTCGCGCCGTCGGTGCTGCTCGCCCCGCCCGGCCGGTCCCGGCTGATGCACGCCGAGCCGTTCGGCCCGGTCGACACCATCGTCGTGGTGGACACCACCGACGAGTTGCTGGCCCAGATGAACGCCTCCAACGGCGCACTGGTGGCCTCCCTCGCCTGCGACGACACCGACGAGGCGGCGAAGCTGGCAGGCGACCTGCAAGCCTTCAAGGTGGGCATCAACCGACCCCGCTCCCGGGGCGACCGGCAGGAGCCGTTCGGCGGCCGGGGCGCTTCCTGGAAGGGTGCCTTCGTCGGTGGGGATCTGCTGGTCCAGGCCGTCACCGTGAGCGAGGACGACCACCTCTACGGCAACTTCCAGGACCGCACCGCCCTACCTCCGAACATCTGACCGCATCCGGTCAGGAGGCACGCGGTGGGCAGGACCCCCGCACCGGGAATCCTGCCCACCTCACCGGCCTCCGCACCGGAGGTCGGTCGTCTGAGCCGTCAGCCGGCGCTCTTCGCCGGCGCCGGCGCCTCGGCGGCCAACGGCACGGTCATGGTCAGCAGAGCGCCGTCCCGCTGGACGGTCGTCGGCCGGGACAACCGGCGCAGGGTACGCAGCATCGGCGCGTTGTCCGCCTGGACGTGCAGCACCATCGCCGCGTAACCGGCCGACTCGGCCTGCCGGGTCAACCGACGCAGCAGCGTCGAGCCCAGCCCACGGCGCTGCCAGTCGTCGCGTACCAACAGCGCCACCTCGGCCTCGTCGCCCTCGGCGAGCAGGTTCGCCATCGCGACGACCGACTCCGCCGCCCCGCCGGAGCCGGTCGTCGCGGCGACCAGGGTCAGCCCTCGGGCCGGCTCCAGGAGCCGACGCAGTCGGGCCGGGGAGGGAATAACCGCACCGCCGAGGTAACGGCGCTGCCGGCTGCGCACCGAGCAGGCCTGGTGCAACTCGACCACGGCCGTCAGGTCCTCCGCGACGGCGGGGCGTACGGTCAGCTCGGCCCCGTCGGGCAGGACCACGGTGACCTGTTCGGTGCTGCGCCGGGCGGCGGTGGCACCCAGTTCGAGCAGCGCCTGGGCCCGGGCGTACTCGGCCGGAGTGAAGCTCGGCGCGACCCGGCGCAGGGTGTACGACCCGCCGTTCGGGTCGGCCAGCAGCATCGTCATCCCGTCGATCCCGGGCCGGGCCAGGGCCGGCGCGGCCCGCCAGGTCACTTCGTCGGCGCCGAGCAGGGCCCGTAGCACCTCACCGGTCGCGTCCGGGTCGTGCACCAGCCGCGTCGCCAGCCCGAGCACCCGGGTCGGCTGGTCGGCCAGGCCACGCGCCTCGCTGCGCGCCACCCAGCAGTCCCGCCCCCGGCCCCGCTCGACCGCGGCGAGCAGTCCCGCCTCGTCGAGGGTGTCCGGCGCGTCGACGAGGAAATCATCGACGGCACCCTGCTCGGTGGTGTGCACCTGCACGGTGAGGATGTTGACTCCACGCAACGCGAGGCTCGCCGTGAGCACCGACAGGTAACCCGGTCGGTCGTCCACGGTGGCTCGGATCCGCCACAGCGTCATCGTTGCCTCCCTTCGCCTGCCACCCTCGTCCGCGGCTGTTGCCGGTCGGTTGCCTCACCATGTCCAGCCGCGATCGGCCCTGCGGTCTGCGTCACAACGGCTCACGGTTTGGCGCTGACCGGCGGAGCGCCGACCAGGTCGAGCCGGTCACCGAGGATCACGGCGCAGGCCCGGACCAGCTGGGCGAGCCGGTCCACCTCGGTGGAGTGGAAGGCGGCCGGCGTGAGGGTCTCGCTGTGCTCGCGGGACACCACCAGCACCAGCCCGGCCCGACCGAACGGTGCGACCGCGAAATGGCCGCCGTCGGGCGCGGTCATCGACCGGGCGCGCAACGGGGTGACCTCCGGCAGCATGGGCGGCACCGGGGTACGCCAACTGGCGTGCCCGACCGTCGCACCGCCCCCTCCGGTACGCGATGCCCAGTCCACCGGCACCATCGCGGCGACGGACCAGTCGGCGGCGAGCAGCCCGGGTACCGCGTCGACAAGGGTCGCCAGTCCGTCGGCCGGGTTGGCGGCGACCTGGGCCAGCAGCTCGGCGTCCTGGCCGGTGGTGGTGGGCGCGCCGATCGCCCGCCAGACCCCGTCCACCCGTACGCCGGGGATCGCCGCCAGGCCGGCCAGCAGGCGCTCCACCCGCGCGACGCCCGGCCATACCACCGTGAAGTCGTCGACCGCCCGCCCGCCGAGGCGTTCCAGCACGACCACCTGGACGATGTCCGCCCCGGACACGCCGAGAGTGCGCGCGACCTGACCGAGCGTGCCAGGACGGTCCGGCAGGGTGACCCGAACGCGCAGCAACATCTCAAACCCCTCCGCTCGGCGGGCCGACACAGTGGTCGGCAGGCTGGTGTCAGCCTGGCAGTTGACCATTTCGTCCCTGTTGCGGCGGCATGTCCCGAGGGTCAAACCTGACCTTGACAAGCCGCCGGAGCTGCCATGAACTGTCCGGATGACCGAACCGACCGCCGGCTCGCCCGCCGGTCTGGATCTGGACCGGCTCGGCGGCTACCTGGCAGCGCACCGCCCCGATCTGGCCGCCGGCCCGTTACGGGCCGAGCTGATCGCCGGTGGCCGGTCGAACCTGACCTACCTGGTGCACGCCGGCGATCGGGAGATGGTGCTGCGTCGTCCCCCGCTCGGGCACGTGCTGGCCACCGCGCACGACATGACCCGGGAATTCCGGGTCATCTCGGCGCTCGCCCCGACCGACGTCCCGGTGCCCGGCGCCCTGCTGCTCTGTCCCGAGCCGGAGGTGCTGGGGGCGCCGTTCTACCTGATGGAGCGGGTGCCGGGCGAGGTGTTCCGCAGCCGCTCCCGCACCGACCAACTCACCGGCGAGCAGCGACACGGGCTGGCCATGACAATGATGGACACCCTGGCAGCGCTGCACACGGTCGAGCCGGCAGCGGTCGGCCTGGCTGACTTCGGCCGCCCGGAAGGGTTCCTGGCCCGGCAGGTCCGCCGCTGGTCCGGGCAGCTCGACCGCTCCCGCAGCCGACCGCTGCCCGGCATCGACGAGCTGCGCGACCGGCTCGCCGCCACCGCGCCCGAGGGGGCCAACGCCGGTCGGATCGTGCACGGGGACTTCCGGCTGGACAATCTGCTCGCCACCGTCGACCCGGTGACGGTGACGGCGGTGCTGGACTGGGAGATGGCCACCCTCGGCGACCCGCTGGCCGACCTGGGTCTGTTGCTGACGTACTGGGACGTGCTCGGCGGCAGTGCGGCCTCCGACGGAAACCCCGTCGCCGACGGTCTCGGCCCGCGCGCCGGCTTCCCCAGCGGTGCCGAGCTGATAGCCCGGTACGCCGGGCGCAGCGACGTCGACGTCGGTCCCCTGCACTGGCACATCGCACTGGGCTGCTTCAAACTCGCCGTCATCTGCGAGGGCATCCACTACCGGCACACCCTCGGCCAGACCCTCGGCGAGGGCTTCGACACCATCGGTGGCCTCGTCGCCCCGCTGGTCGCACACGGACTGACCGCGGTGAGGGAGACCTGATGGACTTCGCGTACGACGCCCGGACCGAGCAGCTGCGCACGGAGCTGACCGATTTCCTGGAGCGGCACGTGTACCCGGCCGAGCCGGTGCACGCCGCCCAGGTGGCCGCGGCCGGTGACCCGTGGGCCCGCCCGCCGGTGCTGGCCGAGCTGAAGGCCGAGGCGCGCCGACGCGGCCTGTGGAACCTCTTCCTGCCCGATCCGCGCCACGGTGCCGGGCTGACCAATCTCCAGTACGCCCCGCTGGCCGAACTGACCGGCCGCAGCCCGCACCTCGCCGCGGAGGCGCTCAACTGCGCCGCGCCGGACACCGGCAACATGGAACTGCTCGCCGAGTTCGGCTCCCCCGCCCAGCAGGAACGCTGGCTCACACCCCTGCTGGCCGGCGAGATCCGCTCCGCGTTCTGCATGACCGAGCCCGACGTGGCCTCCTCCGACGCGACGAACATCGCCACGTCGATCCGCCGCGACGGTGACCACTACGTCGTCGACGGCCGCAAGTGGTGGTCCTCCGGCGCGATGGACCCGGCCTGCGAGATCCTCATCGTGATGGGCAAGACCGACCCGGACGCCGACCGGCACCGCCAGCAGAGCATGATCCTCGTCCCCCGCGACACTCCCGGGGTCACCGTCCGTCGGGGCATGCGGGTCTTCGGCTACAGCGACGCCTCGCACGGCGGGCACGCCGAGATCGACTTCGACAGCGTACGGGTGCCAGCGGAGAACCTGGTCGGTGCCGAGGGCACCGGCTTCGCCATCGCCCAGGCCCGGCTCGGCCCCGGCCGGATCCACCACTGCATGCGCCTCATCGGGATGGCCGAGCGGGCGTTGGAACTGCTCTGCCGTCGGGCCGTCGAGCGGGTCGCCTTCGGCCGCCCGCTCGCCGAGCAGGGCGTGGTACGCGAGTGGATCGCCGAGGCCCGGGTCCGCATCGAACAGGCCCGGCTGCTGGTGCTCAAGACGGCCTGGCTGATGGACACCGTCGGCAACAAGGGCGCACACACCGAGATCCAGGCCATCAAGATCGCCACACCGGCGATGGCCGAGTGGGTCATCGACAAGGCCATCCAGGCGTACGGCGCGGCCGGGGTCAGCCAGGACACTCCTCTCGCCGCGCTCTGGGCCCAGGCCCGCACGCTGCGCCTCGCCGACGGTCCCGACGAGGTGCACCGCAACAGCCTCGCCAAGCGCGAGCTTCGCCGCTGGACCGCCCCCGCCTGAGCACCGCCGCCCGCCCGATGATCAGACCCGCGTCCGGCAAGCCCTCCGACGTGACTTTCCGTGGCCTTCACCGCTCCCCCAGACCCCGCTGTGCCACCCCCTTGCTCTGCTTCAACCGACGCAACAGTCACGCTCAGCAGCCACGCCGAGCCGATGGCCGAATCCCGCCTCAGCGTTACCGCTGGTCAGGCAGTAGTGCGTGGGTTGAAGCAGAGCAAAGCGTGCGAGGTGGCAATGAGGGCTACCGGGGATCAGTGACACAGCGTCAGATGTGCGGAGAGTTATCGGTAGCTGAGCACGCGCCGGCCCGCGTACGGGCCCGCCGCCAACACCCGCCCGCGCCGACCCGTCCGCCGAAGCAAGGTCCGCCGGCTGCCGCGTGGTTCAGGCGGAGGCGCGCTCGACGAACTGGGTGTCCAGGACGACGTGTGGAGTGGCAAGCTCGTCGCCGCGGATCCGGTCGACCAGCAGCCTCGCCATCTGCCGGCCCATCTCCTCCACCGGCTGGAACACCGACGTCAGTGGCGGGTTGGCCTGCCGGGCGATCGGCTCGTCGCCGAAGCCGACCACGGCCACGTCCTGCGGCACCCGACGGCCGGCCTCCCGCAGCGTCCGCATCGCGCCGAAGGCCATCAGATCGGCGGCCACGAAGACGGCGTCCAGGTCAGGGCAGCGCTCCAGCAGCCCCCGCATCGCCGTCGCCCCGCTCTCCTCGCTGAAGTCGCCGTACGCGATCAGGTCGGGGTTGACGCCGAACCCGGCGGTGCGGACCGCATCCCGATAGCCGGACAGCCGGGCCAGCCCGGCGCCCATGTCCTGGGGGCCGGCGATGGTGGCGATGCGCCGCCGCCCCCGACCGGCGAGGTACTCGACGGCCTGCCGTGCCCCACCGGCGTTGTTGACGTCGACGAACGAGGCGGGCTGCGCCTCGGGGTGCAGCATCCGCGCGGGCCGCCCGCCGAGCACGGTGGGCAGGCCACGCTCCTCCAGCAGGGTGGGCAGCGGATCGTCGTCGTGCAGCGACAGCAGCAGTACGCCGTCGATGTGCTGGTTGGTCAGGTGGTGCTCGACCCGTTCCCGCTCCAGCGGCGACTGGGCCATGGCCAGCCAGAGCTGCAACGGCGTCTCCAGCAGAGCGGAGCTGATCCCCCGGACGATGCCGGCGAAGAACGGCTCGGCGAAGATCCGCTCGCCGGACTCGCTGACCACCAGGGCCACCGAGTCGGTCCGCTGGGTGACCAGCGCCCGAGCCGCGCGGTTGGGTACGTACCCCAGTTCGGCAATGGCCTGTTGCACGGCGGCCCGGGCCTCCGGACTCACCTGCGGGGAGCCGTTGACCACGCGGGAGACCGTGCCGCGGCCCACTCCGGCGCGGGCGGCAACCGCGTCGAGCGTCGGCCGCCCGAGCGACCGGGTGCGCTGCGTTGTCATCGTCTGCTCCTCCGACGTCAGGCGGCCCCGGCACCTTCACCAGCGCTGGTGCCGGGCCGCCCGTTACTGGCTGGCCATCGCCCTATTGTGCGGCCAGACCGTTGCGTCGGATCACCTCCGCGTACCACCTGGCACTGGACTTGGGGATGCGGGTCTGCTTGTCGTAGTCGACGTAGATCATGCCGAACCGCTTCGTGTAGCCCCAGGCCCACTCGAAATTATCCATCAGCGACCAGGCGAAGTATCCCCGCAGGGGGACGCCCGCGCTGATCGCCTCGTGGGAGGCGCGCAGGTGGGCGTCGAAATAGGCCAGCCGGTCGACATCGTCGACCTGGCCCTCGACGACCTCGTCGACGAAGGCCGAGCCGTTTTCGGTCACGTAGAGCGGAAGGTCCGTGTACTCCTCGTGAACCCGACGCAGCGTCTCCACCAGCCCGGGAGCGTCGATCTCCCAGTTCATGTCGGTCACCGGGACCCCCCGGGTGACGAACCGGACGTCCTCGCTGCCCGGCCAGCAGGCCTGGTCCCGCCAGTAGGCCTCCGGCTGCTCGCCGGGGATCGGCGCGGCCACCACGTGCCGGCTGTAGTAGTTGACGCCCACCACGTCCAACGGAGTGGAGATGGTGGCCAGATCACCGTCGTGAACGTGGCTGAAGTCGGTCACCTTCACCAGATCGGCCACCAGGTCGTCCGGGTAGGCGCCGCGCAGGATCGGATCGAGGAAGAACCGGTTGGCCAGCGCGTCGATCCGCCGGGCCGCGTCAACGTCGCCCGGCGTGTCGCTGGCCGGGGTGACCGGGTACAGGTTGAGGGTCACCCCGAGCTGCGCCTGCGGCACCGCCGTACGCAGCGCCTGCACGGCGAGCCCGTGGCCGAGCATCAGGTGATGTCCGGCACGGACCGCGTCGGCCCCGTCGGAGCGGCCCGGGGCGTGCACCCCGGAGCCGTACCCGAGGAAGGCCGAGCACCAGGGCTCGTTGAGCGTCGTCCAGTACTTCACCCGGTCGCCCAGCGCGTCGGCCACCAACAGGGAGTAGTCGGCGAACCGGGCGGCGGTGTCCCGGGCCGGCCAGCCACCGGCGTCCTCCAACTCCTGCGGGAGGTCCCAGTGGTAGAGGGTGAGCCAGGGCTCGATTCCGTTGGCCAGCAACTCGTCGACCAGCCGCTGGTAGAAGTCGAGCCCTTCGGCGTTCGCCGGACCCGACCCGCCCGGCTGCACCCGGGGCCAGGACACCGAGAACCGGTACGACTTCAGCCCCAGCTCGGCCATCAGCCGGACGTCGTCGCTGAGTCGGTGGTAGTGGTCGCAGGCGACGTCGCCGGTGTGCCCGGCGACCGTCCGACCCTCGGTGTGGCTGAAGGTGTCCCAGATCGACGCGGTCCGACCGCCCTCGTTCGCCGCGCCCTCGATCTGGTACGCGGCGGTCGCCGCGCCCCAGAGGAAGCCGGGCGGGAAGGTCAGTGGCGGACGCTCGTCGAGGACGCCGACGGCGGGCGGGGTGGCGGGGTTGCTCACGACTTGACTGCACCTTCCATGATCCCGCCGATGATCTGGCGGCCGAAGAGAAGAAAGACGAGCACCAGCGGGATGGTGCCGACCGCCGTGGCGGCGAAGACCTGGGAATAGTCCGTGTAGTAGGCGTACGAGAGGAAGGAGAGCGAGACCTGCAGGGTCGGGTTCTCCGGGGTGAGGATCGCGTACGGCCAGAGGAAGGAGTTCCAGGTCTCCATGAAGGTGAGCAGACCGAGCACGCCGGCCGCTGGGCGCAGCGCGGGCAGCACGATGTTCCAGTAGATCCGGAAGGTACTGGCACCGTCGACGCGCCCGGCCTCGATCAGCTCGTCGGAGATCGCCTGGCTCGCGTACTGCCGCATCATGAAGACACCGAAGGCGCTGACCAGGAACGGCACGGTCACCGCGTAGAGGGTGTCGTACCACCCCAGCGACTGCATCATGCTCCAGAGCGGGATGAGGCCCATCTGGGTCGGGATCATCATGGTGACGATGATCGCCAGCAGCAGTACGTTGCGACCGCGGAAGCGCAGCTTCGCGAAGGCGAAGCCGGCCAGGGAGCCGGTGAGCACCACCGACACGGTGACCACCGACGAGACGATGATCGAGTTCATCAGGCCCTTGAGGAAGTTGGCCGCGTCGTTGTCGAGCACCCGCCCGAAGTTGTCACCGAACGCGCCGGCCGGGGTCATCGGCGGTGGCACGTCGTTGATCGACTCCAGGCTCCGGGTGCCGATCACGATCATGTAGTAGAAGGGGTAGATCGACAGCAGCGCCGCCAGGACGAGCGCCATGTAGGTCAGTGGACTGGTGCGCCACAGGCGCTTTGAAGCCGAGATCATCGATCTCTCCTCACTTGGCCGCGCGGCGGACGAGGATGAAATTGATCAGCGACACGAGGACGATGATCATGAAGATCGCCCAGGCGACCGCGGCTCCGTAACCTGCGGTACTCAGGTTGTAGATGCCCTTCTCGTACATGTACATCGCCAGCGTCTGGTACTCCCGCTGGTTGCCGCCGATGATGCTGCCGTTGCCGAAGAGCAGCGGCTCGGTGAACAGCTGCATGCCGCCGATCGTGGAGAGGATGACCACGAAGATGAAGGTGGGCTTGAGCATCGGCAGGGTGATCTGCCAGAACTGCCGCCACGGGCTGGCCCCGTCGATCGCGGCCGCCTCGTACAGATCCTTCGGGATGGCCTGCATGCCGGCGAGCAGGATCAGGGTGTTGTAGCCGGTCCACCGCCAGTTGACCATCGTGGCGATCGCGGTCCAGGAACTCCACTCCTGCGCACGCCAGTCGATCTGGTCCACCCCGACGAGGCCGAGCAGCCAGTTGAACAGGCCGAAGTCGCGCTGGAACAGCATGCCGAAGACGATCGCGACGGCGGCCACCGAAACCACGTTCGGCACGAAGATGGCCATCCGGAAGAAGGTCTTGGCGCGCAGCAGGGTCTGGTTGAGCAGGTTCGCCAGGAACAGTGCCATCAGCAGCTGCGGGATGGTCGACAGGGCGAAGATGCCGAACGTGTTGACCAGCGCGTTCCAGAAGTATTCGTCCGAGATCAACTCGGTGTAGTTGTCGAGCCCGATGAACGTGTGCTCGCCGACCATGTCCCAGTCGTGCAGCGACATCCAGGCGGTGCGCAGCATCGGGTACAGCCCGAAGGCTCCGAAGATCAGGAAGAACGGCGCGATGTAGAGGTACGGGGAGTACTTGAGATCCAGGCGGTTGAAGAGATAGCCCCGGCGGCGCCGGGCGGGGACATCGGGGGGTGGTGCTGCTGGCGACGGCGGCGCCGTCGTGGCCGACAGGCTCATGACGACACTCCGCTGCGCTCCGTGCCGCCACGAGACACCACGGCACTGAGGTGATGATTCGCTCGCTTACGCTCGCTCATTCGAGTTTCCTTTTCCAGCGAGGCCCGGGGGCCCTCGCGCAGGATGCTGCGCGGTGGGGACCGACCGGTGGCGTCCGGGTAGTCCCGAACGCCACCGGAAGGGAATCACTCAGAAGACGCCCTGGGTCTGCGCGTCCTTGGTGAACTGCTCCCAGGCCGCATCCTTGCTGGCCTGCCCGTTCTCGAACGCCCGCATCGCCGGCTCGAACGCGTTCTCCTTGACCGCCTGGTGCTTCGGGCCCAGGTGGATCGGCTGGATCTGGGCGACGCTCTCGCCGAAGATCTTGCCGGTCGGCGCGTTGCTGAAGTACTCGTTGGTGTAGCTGAGGAAGGCCTCGTTCTTCAGCGCCTCCAGGTTGGTGGGCAGCGGGCCCTTGGCCTTGAAGGCCTCCACCTGGCTGGTGGCGTTGGTCAGGAACTCGGCGAGCTTCGCCGCCTCCTCCGGGTACTTGCTCTGCTCCGGCACGGCCAGCCACGAGCCGCCCCAGTTACCGCCGCCGCCCGGCACGGCCGCCACGTCCCACTTGCCCTTGTTCTCCTCACCGGAGTTGTCCGCGACGATGCCGAGCATCCAGGACGGGCAGAAGGTGGCCGCGAAGGTGCCCTGCTTGAAGCCACCGGACCACTCGGGCGACCAGGTGGACGCCTTGGCGGAGATGTCCACCATCGAGGTGGCGGTGTCCCAGGCAGACTTCACCGCGGGGCTGGAGTCCGCGATGATGTTGTTCTCCTTGTCGTAGAACAGGTCGCTGCCCTGCTGGAACAGCACGCCGTTGGAGACGGCGGTGATCGAGTCGACGAACGCCTTGCCGGTGGCCTGCTTGTACTTCTGGCCAGCCTGGTGGAAGCCGTTCCAGTCCGGCCAGAGCGCCGAGACCGCCTCCCGATCGGTGGGCAGGCCGGCGGCCTCGAACAGGTCCTTGCGGTAGCAGACCGCGAGGCTGCCGACGTCGGTCGGCAGGCCGATCAGCCGACCGTCCGGCGCCTTGCCCAGCTCCCACTTCCAGGGCAGGTAGTCGTCGGTGATCTCGGACGACACCAGCGGAGTCAGGTCGGCCCAGTTGCGCGGGTTGGCCTTGAACTCGTTGAGGATGCCCTCTTCCAGGGCGGTCACGTCGGCCGCGCCCTTGCCGGTGGCGAGGTAACGGACCAGCTTCGGCCGGTACTCGCCGAGCTGCGCGGTCTTGCGCAGCTCGATCTTGATGCCGGTCTGCTGCTCGTACTGCTTGACGAGCTCGTCGTAGCCGAACTCGCCGAAGGTGTCGACGACCAGCTTCGCGGGCTTCTCGCCCTCAGCCGGCGTGTCGTCGTCATTGCCGCAGGCCGCGAGGCCGCCGATGGCGGTGATCGCGGCCAGGGTGGCTGCCGCCATGCGGGAACGCCGCGTGGTGAGGCTCATCCTGACCCCTCTTTCGATGGTGAGGCTGCTTTTGTCTGTGGTGGGGGGTGCCGCAGCGCCTGCCGGCCCCGACTGCGTCAGCCGGGGTCAGCGCCCAAGCGCGCGCCATGTGATCCACGCCTCTTGGGAACGCTCCCATGAGATTGCCGGCAGGTGTCGGGAGTGTCAATAGTCCAGTGGGAGCGATCCCAGATCGTTACCACGCAGCTCGTTTGACCCGGCAAACAATCGGGAAAGGCAGTTTGGTTGGGATCCGGAAGCGGGGTTCAGCAGAGACGGCGCAGCAGCGTGTCCACCCGGCCGGCGTCGAAAGCCGCCGGGTCGAAGTCGGCACCCACCCAGTCCCGCATCGTCCGATGCTCCGGACGGCCCGGCTCGGCCAACGCGGCGAGCAGCACCAGGTAGCCCTGTGGCCCGCCGACGTCCTCCGGTGGGCAGGCCCGCTCCCCGTCGAGGCAGCGCGGATAGCGCTCGTCCGCCTCGGCGGTCAGGGCGTCCTCCACCAGCAGGTCGTGCTCCCACCAGTCGCCGAAGTCGTACGTGTAGTGGAACCGGCTGCCCTTGCCGACCACCGCGTCCAGCCGGACGTCCAACTCGTCGTGCAGGGCCAACTCGCCGTCGGGGTCGGGCTCGCCGTACTGCACGCCGTCGATCTCGAACGAGTGCAGGTGACAGTCCCGCCAGCCCATCGCGTGCTGCACCACCCGGTGCAGCCGGTCCAGGGTGTAACCGCCGGGTACCAGCACCCGGCGCCAGATCGCCGGACGAACCCCGGACAGGGACATCCTCAGCTGGAAGATCTGACGCGGCATGGGTGTCCCATCCTCCCTCGGCATAGGCTGCGAGCATGATCTGCCGAGCGTGCCGGGCGCGGCGGCACGACGACTGCCCGGGCCGGAACTGGTGCGACTGCCAGCACCGTACCCCCCGACCCACCCCTCCCGTCACCGGTCCGGCCGGCGAATGAGCGACAGAGCACCGATTTCCGTCCTCTGGCCGGACCCGTCACCCGAGCCCGTGGACGACGACACGCTGATCGCCCGGTACGGCCGCGCCGAGCAGCCGCACCTGCGGATGAACTTCGTGACCAGCGTCGACGGCGCGGTCAGTCTCGACGGCTACTCGGCCGGGCTGTCCGGCGCGCCCGACAAACGGGTCTTCGGACTGCTCCGGATGCTCTGCGACGCGCTGCTGGTGGCCGCCGGCACACTGCGCCACGAGGGTTACCGGGCCATCCGGCTCGACGAGCGACGCCGGGCCTGGCGGCGTGCGCACGGGCTGACCGAGTATCCGACCCTGGTCGTGGTCTCCGGCTCGCTCGACCTCGATCCGGCCCAGGCCGCCTTCGCCGATGCCCCCGTGCGCCCCGTGGTGCTGACCCGCCGGGACGCGGCGGCACCGCCCGGCCTGACCGCGGTCGCCGATGTGGTACGCCACGGCGAGGACCGGGTCGACCTGGTCGCGGGGTTGGCCGACCTGCGCCGTCGCGGGCTCGGTCAACTGCTCTGCGAGGGCGGTCCGCACCTGTTCGGCGCTCTCACCGCCGCCGACCTGGTCGACGAGGTGTGCCTCTCGATCGCGCCGCTGCTCGCCGGAGCCGGGCCCGGCCGGATCACCGCCGGCGACCCGAGTCCCGCCCGGCGCCTGCCGCTGCGACACGTCCTTCGCGCCGACGACGGCACCCTGCTGCTCCGCCACGCCCGGCACTGACCGGCTGGTCCGCCACCACCGCTCCGGCCGCCGTCCCAGGAGTTGCCCGAAAGGCCACGAAAGCACAGGTCAGCTCACTACCGTGAACCGGTATCGGCGGCTGCCGGAGGGCGGAGACGTGGCGTACGAGGTTGTCGAGCTTCGGGTCCACGGGGTCTCCGGAGCCGCCGCCGAAACACTGCTGGACCATCCGGTCGTGACCAGGGTCGCCGGCGACGACAACGCCGGCTTCTACCGCCCCCGGCCCGGCTTCGGCGTCAGCGACCGGCCGCAGGCGCTACGGGTTGAGGCGTACCGCTGGGGGGCGCTGACCGCCGGCGGCGCCGTGCGTACCGCGTCGCTGCTGTTCCTGTTGCCGTTCATGCTGGTCAATCTCGCCGTGTGGACGCGGCCGGCGACCGGTGGGGCCGGCGGTGTGATCGGTCCGCTGTGCCGGCTGCTCGCCGCCACCCTGACCGCCGCGTTCACGCTCTCCGTGTTGGGCGTGACCGTCGACCTCGTCGGCTGGCAGTGTGTTCCCTATCAGCCCTGCCTGCGCGGACGCGGATACCTGTCCTGGCTGGGCCACCTGCCGCTCGGGCCTCGCCTGGCGCTGCTCGCCCTGGTGCCGATCGGTGCCCTGCGGCTGCTCTGGTGGCTCGGCGAACGGTCGGCCCGGGTGTTCGAGGCGTTCCCGGCCGCCCGGGGGCAGGATCGCACCAGCGGTGGCGAGGACCGCATCGACAGCCCGGGCTTCTGGAACGACGCGCTCGTGGTGCACCGGTTGCGCGCGGTCCACGTCGCGGTCGGGCTGGGCGTGCTCGACGCGAGCCTGCTCGCCGCGCTGGTCCACCTCCATCCCACGCCCGCCGTCCACCTGCTCTTCGGTGTGACCCTGATGCTGCTGGCCACCTGTGTGGTCCTGCTTCTCCGGCCGGCGCGCACCGTGCCGGCCGGCCAGGGTCGGGGGCCGGTGAACCTGCGCGGCGTCCGGCCGCTGCGGATCGGTGCCCTCGCCCTCACCGTGCTGACGCTCACCTACAGCGCGGTGGCGGTGGAGCCGGAGACGCCGCACGGACAGTTGCCCGGCCACGAGGCAGCGGTGGCTGGTCTGGTGGCAGTCCAGGCCGTCCTGCTCGGCGCGCTCGTCGCGGCGACGCTGCACCAGCGCCGACGCAGTCCGGCGGCCGGCTCGTCGTGGCTGGGTGGGCTCGCCACCCCGGTCTTCGCCGCCATGGCGGTCGCTGTCTCGTACGGATTCGCCGCCGCGCTCGTCTACCGGGTCGCCGACCTGCTCGACCGAGGCGACATTCCGAATCCGGCCCGGTTGGACCGGTCCGGCGCGCCACCGCTGGAACCACCGGTCTCCTACCGCTGGGCGGCCCTGGCCGGCCTGATCACGGTCGTGGTCGTCGCCGCGACGGCGCTCTGGCGGATCGCGGCTACCCGGCGGCAGCGACGCCGGATGGCCGAGGAGATCGTCCGGCGGGACTTCCCCGATCCGCCGCCGGAGGCGCTGCCTCGACGCGCCGACGTACGGGAGATCGTCGCCCGGTCCGCGATCGCCGAGCATCTGGGGCCGGTGCTCACCGTTTTCCTGGTGCTGTCGGTGGTCGGCGTCGCCGTCGTCGGCCTGGACCTGATCGGCATCGGGCCTGCGGAACTCAGTAAGCAACTGGCCGGTACCAGTGATCAGGCCGCCACTGACCTGGCACTCGTGACCGATGTGGGGATCTACGTCATCGGCCTGGTCGGGCTCGGCATCGTGGTGCTCGGGCTGTTCTCCTACCGCTCCGAGGAGACCCGGCGCACGGTGGCGGCGATCTGGGACCTCGGCACCTTCTGGCCGCGTACGGTGCACCCGTTCGCGCCGCCCTGCTATGCGGAGCGGGCGGTGCCGGAACTGGCCAAGCGGGTCGCCGCGCTGACCGACCACGGTGGTGTGATCCTCTCCGGGCACAGCCACGGCTCGGTACTGGCTGCCGCGACCCTGCTCCAGTTGCCGTCCCGGGCGCTGCCCCGGGTGGCGCTGCTGACCCATGGCAGCCCCCTGCACCGGGTGTACGCGCGCCTGTGCCCGGCCTTCTTCGGCGACCCGATCCTGACGGAACTCGGCGACCGGATCGGGTGGCGGTGGGTGAACCTGTGGCGGGACACCGACTCGGTCGGTGGGCCGATCTTCTCCGCCCACCGCCCGGGGCAGCGGCGACACGTCACCGTGCCCGCCGGCACGGTCGACCGTCGGCTCCGCGACCCACGTGGCCTCACCGTGCCGCCCGACGACACCGTCCCGCCGCCGGTCAACCGACACTGGCCGTACCACACCGACGAGGCGTACGAGGCGGCCGTGCGGGACCTGGCCGGTCGGTTACGGCCCGCCACCGGTACCAGCCCGCACCCGACGCCCTGACGGTCCAGCGGCTCCGCGACCTCGCGGCATGGCGGCTTGAGTGCCCCGGCGGGCTTGGCGGCTTGACGCACGAAGCCCGGACACTCGCGGTCAGAACCCGATCGCCGTGCGCGTTCGGCGCGATGTCGTTACGTGGCCTGCGCCGCGTCGCGTGGCGGCCTGTCGTACTCCTCCGGCAGGATGCAGGGCGTGTGTGCCGACCGCGACGACCAACCGAGCGGAGTTGCCCGATGACCGACCAGGGGTTCGACGGCCCGGGCGAGGGGGTGGGCCGGGTGCTGGGCACCGCCGACGCCACTCCCCTGCAGTTCTGGACGGCGGTCGCCCCGGGCAGCTATCTCCAGCTCGACGACGTGGTGGTCACTCGGCGGGAGTTGCCCGACCGGGAGCCGGTGACCATCGCCGGGGTGGTCACCCAGGTCCGGGCGCGGCACGAGGGCGCGCAGTTCGACTCCGACGTCTTCGCCATCGCCGACGGCACACTGCCGGCGATGGTGCAGGAGGCCGCCGAGATCACCACCACCCGGGTCGATCCCGAGTTCTACGTGCCGCCGCAGCCGGGTGCCGTGGTGCACCGGGCCGAAGGCGATGCCCGAGCCCGGGCGCTGCACTTCGACCGGATGGAGCGGCGCATCCCGATGGGCACCGGCCGGGACGGCGTCCCGGTCTATCTGAACGCCGACTTCCTCGACGGCAGTCGGGGGGCGCACGTGTCGATCTCCGGCATCTCCGGGGTGGCCACCAAGACCAGCTTCGCCACCTTCCTGCTCTACTCGGTGTTCCGCTCCGGGCAGCTCGGCGGTGACGCGGTCAACGCCAAGGCGCTGATCTTCAACGTGAAGGGCGAGGACCTGCTCTTCCTCGACCACCCGAACGCCCGGCTCGACGACCCGACCCGGGCCGCGTACGCCCGGCTCGGCCTGGCCGCGGACGCCTTCCCCGACGTACGGGTCTACGCGCCGCCCCGGGTCGGTGACTCGTCCGGCACACCGGACGTGAGCAGTCGGCTCACCGGCGTGGACAGCTTCTACTGGACGCTCACCGAGTTCTGCGCGGACCGCCTGCTGCCGTACGTCTTCGCCGACGCCGACGACGAACGCCAGCAGTACACGATGGTGGTCCACTCCGTGGCCGCCCACCTGGCCCGGTACGCCCAGCCCGCTGACGGCGGCGTCAGCATCGACGGTGTCCGGTTGGGCAGCTACGGCGACCTGGTCGACCACGTCGTCGAGCAGCTCAGCGACGACGAGACGCGCGGCGACTGGGCGGGCAGCGCGGTGGGGCTGGGCACGGTGAACGCGTTCGCCCGCCGGTTGATCGGCAGCAAGAAGGACCTGTCCCGGCTGATCCGCGGCGATCTGGCCACCCGCCGCCCGCACAGCATCAACACCGCCGAGAGCGCCCAGGTCACCGTCGTGGACCTGCACAACCTGCCGGACCGGGCGCAACGTTTCGTGGTCGGTGTGACGCTCAAGAGCGAGTTCGAGCGTAAGGAGAAGGCCGGCACCGCCAAGCCGTTGCTGTTCGTGGTGCTCGACGAGCTGAACAAGTACGCCCCCCGGGAGGGTTCCTCCCCGATCAAGGAGGTGCTGCTCGACATCGCCGAGCGGGGCCGTTCGCTCGGGGTGATCCTGATCGGCGCGCAGCAGACCGCCAGTGAGGTGGAACGACGCATCGTCACCAACTCGGCCATCCGGGTGGTGGGCCGGCTGGATCCGGCCGAGGCGTCCCGCCCGGAGTACGGTTTCCTCCCACCCGCCCAGCGGCAACGCGCGCTGCTGGCCAAGCCGGGCACGATGTTCGTCAACCAGCCGGACATCCCGGTGCCGCTCTGTCTGGAGTTCCCGTTCCCCGCCTGGGCGACCCGGGTCTCCGAGGCGGGGGCCGCGCCGTCACAGACCCTGCGGTCGATCACCCAGTCCGCCGATCCGTTCGCGGTCGTCGGCTCCGGCGGCGGCGCCGACGACGACATCCCGTTCTAGCGCAGAGGCTTGGTCAATGAAGATCCTGCACACCTCCGACTGGCACGTGGGCAAGGTCCTCAAGGGGCAGTCGCGGGCCGAGGAGCACAAGCAGGTGCTGGCCGGAGTCGTCGAGATCGCCCGCCGGGAGCGGCCCGACCTGGTCGTCATCGCCGGTGACCTCTACGACACGGCGGCACCGACCCCGGAGGCGACCCGCCTGGTCACCCGGGCGTTGACCGCGCTGCGCCGCACCGGCGCGGACGTGGTGGCGATCGGCGGCAACCACGACAACGGTCCGGCCCTGGACGCGCTGCGCCCGTGGGCCGAGGCTGCCGGCATCACCCTGCGCGGCGGCGTACGGGAGGACCCGGCCGAACACGTCATCGACGGCACCACCGCCGGCGGGGAACGCTGGCGGCTGGCCGCCCTGCCGTTCCTGTCCCAGCGGTACGCGGTCCGCGCGGTGGAGATGTACGAGCTGACCGCCGCCGAGACCACCCAGACGTACGCCGACCATCTGGGCCGCATCCTGGCCCGGCTGACCGAGGGTTTCGACGAGCCGGACCGGGTGCACCTGGTGACCGCCCACCTGACGGTGGTCGGCGCGGCCACCGGCGGCGGCGAACGGGACGCGCACACCATCATGGGTTACGCGGTGCCCGCCTCGGTCTTTCCCGGTACCGCCCACTACGTGGCGCTCGGGCACCTGCACCGCGCCCAGCGGGTGCAGGGGCCGTGCCCGATCCGCTACAGCGGTGCCCCGCTCGCGGTCGACTTCGGCGAGCAGGAGAACGTCCCGGCGGTGACCCTGGTCGAGGTCACCGCGACCACGGCGGCGCGGATCCGGGAGGAACCGGTGACCGCGGCGACCGCGCTGCGCACCGTACGCGGCACCCTCGCCCAACTCGCCGAGATCACTGCGCCGGAGGGTTGGCTGCGGGTGTACGTGCGCGAACAGCCCCGCGCCGGCCTGCGCGAGGAGGTACAGCAGTTGCTGCCCCGGGCCCTGGAGATCCGGATCGACCCGGAGCTGGTGCCGGCACCCGGCACCGGCACCCGGGTGGCCCAACGGTCCGGCCGCTCGCCCCGGCAGTTGTTCGCCGACTACCTGGACAGCCGGGGGCATGCCGACGAGGGCGTCCGGGAACTCTTCGACGAGCTGCTCGAGGAGGTCGATCACTGATGCGGCCGATGCGGCTGGACCTGGCCGGTTTCACCGTCTTCCGCGACGACACCACAATCGACTTCACCGACGCGGACTTCTTCGCCCTGGTCGGGCCGACCGGTTCGGGCAAGTCGACGGTGCTCGACGCGATCTGCTTCGCGCTGTACGGCACGGTGCCCCGGTGGGGTGGTACCCGCGGGCTGGGCAACGCGCTCGCGCCGTCGGCCACCGAGGCACGGGTCCGACTGGTCTTCGAGTCCGGCGGTGCCCGCTACGTCGCCACCCGGGTGGTGCGTCGGGACAGCCGGGGCAACGTCAAGACCGCCGGTGCCGGCTTGCAGCTGATGCCGGAGGGGTTCGACGTCACCAAGCTGGACACCGGGCTCAGTCCGGAGGACCTCGGCGAGGTGGTCGCCGGCACCCCGGCGGAGATGGACGCCGCCGTGCTGGCGGCGGTCGGTCTGCCGTACGAGCAGTTCACCAGCTGCGTGGTGCTGCCGCAGGGCCAGTTCGCCGACTTCCTGCACGCCCGCCCGGCCACCCGGCAGCAGATCCTGGTCAACCTGCTCGGTCTCGGCGTGTACGAGCAGGTGCAACAGCGGGCCACCACCCGGGCCGGGCAGGCGGAGGCGAAGCTGGAGGCGGTCGATCAGCTGCTCGCCGGGCTGGCCGACGTCGACGACGACGCGCTGGAACGGGCCACCGGTCAGGTCGACCGGATGCGGGAGCTGGCCGGGTCGGTGACCGCCGCCGTACCGGAGCTGGAAGCGGCCCGCACGACGGTGCGGGAGGCCAACGCGGCGCTGGCCACGCTCGACGCCGAACTGGCCGCGCTGGACGAGGTCCGAGCGCCGGACGGGGTGGCCGAGGTGGCCCGGGCGGTGACCGCGACGCGGGCCGAGTCCGACGCGGCGGCGACCGCGGTGTCCCTGGCCGAGGAGCGCGAGGAGAAGCTGCGCGGCGAGTTGGCCGCCGCCGGCGACGAGAGCGCCCTGCGGATGCTGCTGCGGGCGTACGCGGACCGGGAGCAGTTGTCCGCTCAGGCGGAGCAGGTGCAAGCCGGGCTGGAGGCGGCCGGCGTCGAGCACGACGCGGCGGTGCGGGCACTCACCGGGGCGCAGGCGGCGGCGGAGCGTGCCGAGGCGGAACTGGCGGCGGCGTTCCAGGCGCACGAGGAGGCGAAGACCGCCGATCAGGCGACGGCGTTGCGGGCCCACCTGACCGACGGGGACGCCTGCCCGGTCTGCGAGCAGACGGTGGCCCGGGTGCCGGCGATTCCGGCCGGCTCGGCGGTGGCCAGGGCGGTGGCGGCCGGCAAGGCGGCCCGGGCGGCGAGCGAGGCGGCCAGGAAGGTCGTCGCCGAGCGGGACCCTGCCGCGCGTGACCTGGAGCGGGTGCTGCTGCGCGCCCGTACCGAACATGACGGGCTGCGGGCCCGACTCGCCGAGCTGGATGAGCGGCTGGCCGGGGCGGCCACCGCCGAGGCGCTGCGGGCGCGGTTGACGGAGCTGGCCCGGCTGCGGCAGGGGCTGGACGAGGCGACCACGGCGGTCCGTGCCGGCCGGGACGCCGCCAGGCGGGCTCGGGCGGCGGTGGAGGCGGCGCAGGATCGGCTGCGGACGGCGTGGCGCCGCTTCGACGGCGCCCGTGACGCGGTGGCCCGCTTCGGGCCACCGGCCACCGACCGCGACGATGTCGCCGCTGCCTGGACCACGTTGGCCGAGTGGGCGCGGGACCAGGCGCAGCACCGCCGGTCGGAGCGGGACGGGCTGGCCAGAGCCGTGGTCGAGGCCGAGACGGCGGCCGGCGTGGCGGCGGACCGCATCGCCGGCATCTTCGCCGACGCCGGGCTGCCCGCCCCGGACGACCCGGTGCGCGCCGCCACCGTCGCGGTGGAGCGGGCCGAGGCCGAGCTACGCCGGCTGACCGAGCGGCGCGAGCAGGCCGGGGCGCTGCGGGAGCAGCGGGCCGGGCACGAGCGCGCGGCGCAGGTGGCTCGGGCGTTGGCGGGGCACCTGCGGGCGAACAACTTCGAGCGGTGGTTGCTGGCCGAGGCGCTGGATCTGCTGGTCGACGGTGCGTCGGGGATCCTGCGGGAACTCTCCGGCGGTCAGTACGACCTGGTCCACGACAAGGGCGAGTTCTTCGTGGTCGACCACCACGACGCCGGGCTGCGTCGCGGGGTGCGGACACTCTCCGGCGGTGAGACGTTCCAGGCGTCGCTGGCGCTGGCGCTGGCGTTGTCCGAGCAGCTGGCCGGGATGTCCACCACCGCGGCCAGCCTGGAGTCGATCGTGTTGGACGAGGGTTTCGGCACCCTCGACGCGGCCACCCTCGACACGGTCGCCGCCACGTTGGAAAATCTCGCCGCCCGGGGTGACCGGATGGTCGGGGTGGTCACCCACGTGCCGGCGCTGGCCGAGCGGATCCCGGTCCGCTTCGAGGTGCACAAGGACGCCCGCTCGGCCCGGGTGGAACGGACCGGCCGGTGATGCGGACGTGAACCGCTTCTTCGTCGATGCCTGGGATCCGGGCTACGGGGCGTCGTTCGAGGCCGCGCCGGCCGGTCCGGCCGCGCCGAGCAGCGCCCAGGTCGAGGCGGAGCACGAGCTGCCGGCGGTGGACTGGCGGGCGATCGGCCCCCGTCCGGAGGTCCGGGCACCGGACGTGGTGCTGCTGGTCGACGGGGTACGCCGGATCGACGCCAGCATCTGGACGGCCGAGGATGACGGCGGCTCGTTTCCCGGGCTGGCCGCCTCGTACGCGGCCGGGGTGGTGCGGTGCGACCTGGATCGCGGTGCCGCGCAACTGGCCGGTGCCACGGTGGAACGTGGCCTGTTCACCGCCAGCCCGTCGGCGACCGACGTGGTGGCCGGCAACGTCCGCTACCCGGTGCACCGGGTCAGCGGCAGCGGTGAGCTGGCCAAGCTGCCGGCGGCGGTGCAGGGGCCGTTGACCGCTCTTGAGGTGCAGGTCTCGGCCGCCGCGCGTACCGACGACGACCTGCTGGTGGTGGACGGGCCGTTGCGCAACCGGCGGCAGCTACCCCGCACGCTCGGCTACATCAAGACCCAACACAGCCAGTACCTCGACGCCCGGCTCACCGCCGTGGTCACCGGTCTGCCACCGGGCCACCGCTCGCCGGTGTTCCGGCTCGGCACCGCCTGGGGCGGCTGGTCGTGGTATCTGCGGCTGCCGGTGGCCGCGGGCGCGCCGTGGGCGGGAATCGTCCGGCTGGAGTGCTCCGCCGACCTGGAGATCGCCGAGGCGGTGTGGTTGGCCGACCTGTCGGCGGTCACCCTGCCCCGGTTCGCGTCCAGCCCGTACAAGGATCCCCGGGCCCCGCAGAACCTCGTGCCGATCGCCGGGCTGGAGCGGCTGCTGCGCTCCCGGCTGGGCGACGCGCGCCTGCTGCACCGCGCGCTGGCCGTCGCCGCCCGCACCGCCGCCGCCCGGACCGGCCGCTGATGGGTCGGCGTCGCGCCGCCGACCGGATCACCGAGCCGGTCGGCACGGGGCTCGCCGAGCTGGTGCCGGACCGGGACCGGTCCGGCTCGTGGACGCTGCTGCTCGATGGCGCACCGCAGTCGCATGTGGACCTGACCGATCCCACGCACCTGGAGTTCGAGTACGTCCGTCGACTGGCCGCCGCGATCGACCTGGTGGCACCGGCGGGTGCCCCGCTGCGGGTGCTGCATCTGGGCGGTGGTGCGCTGACCCTGCCCCGGTACGTCGCCGCCACCCGCCCGGGCTCGACGCAGCGGGTGGTCGAGGTGGACGGGGCGCTCGTCGACCTGGTGCGGCGGGTGTTGCCGTGGCGGGCCGATCCGCGCCTGAAGGTACGCGTGGGTGACGCGCGGGCGGTACTCGCCTCGTGTCGGGAGGCCAGTTACGACGTGGTGGTCGCCGACGTCTTCGCGGGTGCCCGGACACCGGCCCGGCTGACCTCGGTGGAGTACGCGGCCGAGGCGGCCCGGGTGCTGCACCCGGCGGGCTGGTATCTGGCCAACGTCGCCGACGGGCCGCCGCTGCGCCACGTCCGGGGGCAGGTGGCCACCGTGCGGGAGGTGCTGCCCCGGGCGTGTCTGGTCGCCGACGCCGCTGTGCTGCGGGGCCGGCGCTACGGCAATCTGGTGCTCCTCGCCGGCCGTCAGGACCCGCCGGTGGCCGCGCTGACCCGCCGGGCCGCCGGTGACTGGTTTCCCGGCCGGGTGCTGGTCGGGGCGGAACTCGATCGCTTCACCGGAGGCGCCACGGTGGTGCACGACGCCGATGCCGTCGACTCGACGCCACCTCCGCCGGGGATTTTTTCCGTCGAACGTTGATCCGTTCGGTGCTGCCTCCCGTACCAGTCAGCAGCCATGCCCGTGGGGGGACGGCTTTCTGTCCATGGACGTCGGAGGTCTGCATGCACGCACTGGCGGTCGGTTGGCAGGGCGACCGGGTGCGGGTGGACTGGATGTCCGCCCGGTCCCAGTCGCGGCCGACCACGTCCACCCGTGGGGTCGACTCTCGTGCGGCGGCTCGCCAGAATAGCCCGGTGACGCCGCGACCCACCCCTGGCCGCCACCAGGCTTCCACCACCGAAGCCGCCCACTCCGACCAGTTGGTCCGCACGCTCTACGCGGAACACGCCGGACCGCTGCTGATGTTCGTGATGCGGTTGACCGGCGGTGACCGGCAGCGGGCCGAGGACATCGTCCAGGAGACCCTGCTGCGGGCCTGGCGCAACGCGCATCGGCTGGGCACGCAGGGACAGGGGTCGCTACGGCCGTGGCTGGTGACGGTGGCGCGACGGATCGCCATCGACGAGCACCGCAGCGAGCAGGCCCGCCCGGCCGAGACGTACGACCGGGACCTGACCGCGTTCGCCGAGGCCGACAGCACCGACCGGGTGCTCCGGTCGATGACGGTGGCGGACGCGCTGCGAACGTTGAGTCAGTCGCACCGGGAGATCCTGGTGGCGACGTACTTCCGGGGCCGGACGGTGCCGGAGGCGGCCGAGGAGCTCGGTCTGCCACTGGGCACCGCGAAGTCGCGGGTCTACTACGCGCTGCGCGCGCTGCGCACAGCTCTGCAGGAGAGGGGGGTGACGGAATGAGCCGGGTTGACCACATGGACGTCGCCGCGTACGCGCTCGGCGTGCTTGACGAACAGGACATGGAGCGGTTCGAGGAACACCTCGCGACCTGCTGGGCCTGTGCCGCCGAACTGGAGACGATGGTGCCGGTGGTCGGGCTGCTCTCCGACATCGACGAGGAGTCGATCACGGCGCTGGAGCAGACCCACTCGGATCCGGTCCTGTTGGACCGGACGCTCGTGGCGCTGCGTACGCATCGTCGGCGGGCCCGGTTCCGGCAGGTCCTCGCGACCGCGGCGGCCGTGGTGGTCTTCGGTGGGCTGACCGGTGTCGTGTTCAGCAATCTCACCGACAGCAGCACCGCACCGCCGTTCGCCGGACCGACCACGGCTCCGGTGGGCCCACCGAGCGACCGCCCTGGCAACCCCGGTGACCCGGGTTTCGGCGGCAACGAGCAGGAGGGCGACAAGGTGAACGTCACCGACTCGACCACCGGCGTCAGCGCGACGTTCTTCCTGATCTCGAAGGACTTCGGCACCAAGATGGACTTCAGCCTGAGCAAGCTGCCGGGGCCGCGCACCTGCCGCCTGGTGGTGGTACGCGACGACGGCTCCACCGAGGTCGTCTCCACCTGGTCGGTGCCGGACGGTGGCTATGGCACGAACGCCAACCCGCAGTTGCTGGCCCTGTCGGCGGCCACGTCGACGAAGCTCGATGACATCAAGCACTTCGAGGTGCAGGAGATCGACTCGCGGGGCGCCACGGACACTCTGGTGACCGTCCCCGCGGCCTGATCCACGTGTTCGAAAGGCCCGCCTCGATCGAGGCGGGCCTTCGTCGTTGCAGCCTCACCCCGGTCAGGCGCGGCGCGGCGACCTGGGGATACGGACTCACACGGACAGAGAACCCACACGGTTCAATGGATTCCTGTGAACTTGCCCACCCTTTCGGATTCAACCTTGACAGCGCTCGCCCCGTATCTCCCGGTGAACTTGCCAAGTATGAGGAGGGCACGTGGCACAGATGAAGCGAACCGTCATCGCCGTGGGCGCCATGTTCGCACTTACGGCCTGCGCTCCCGCAGGCTACAACGGGGCGGACGCGGGCGCGGCCGAGCCGGTCGCCGTCGCCGCGGCCGAGCCCAGCGTGACCGCCGACCCCGAGGCCAGCGCGGACCCGGGCGCCTCGGCGTCACCGGGCGCGGAGGCCGAGACCGACGCTCCCCTGCCCGACGGTGTCGAACTGACCGAAAGCCTGACCGGCAAGAAGTTCCCCCGGATGGGTAGCGCCGTGGTCAACCAGGACGGATTCATCCTGTACCGCTTTGACCGCGACACCAACGACCCGCCCTCGTCCAACTGCGACGGCCAGTGCGCCGAGGTGTGGCCGCCGGCGCTGACCGACGGCGCCCCGGAGCTGAAGGGCGTCTCCGACGACGCGGTCGGCACCATCACCCGCGAGGACGGCACCCGCCAGATCACCCTCGACGGCTGGCCGCTCTACACCTACATCGGGGACAAGAAGCCGGGCGCATGGAAGGGCCAGGGCGTCGGCGGCACCTGGTTCGTGGTCAACCCGGACGGCAGCAAGAACCTGGAGTGCCTGCCCAAGGGCACCCCGAAGGCGGTCGCCCCGCCGTCGAAGTCCGAGTCCAACGACTCGGACTCCGACTACGACTACTGATCCATCAGCACGTCGGTGGCCGGCCCCAGCCAGCAATGGCGCCGCCGGCCACCGACGTTCCTGTCCGGAACCAGCGGGTGCGCCTCGTTGACCCGGGTGGCTCGCGTGGCAGAGTGAGCCGGTGAACTGGACGGCACCAACCACGAAACGGGTGTTGCAAGTGCCACCCGGCTACCGCTTTGCCGCCTCGGTGCGTCCGCTCACCTTCAGCCCGTACGACCCGTGCGCTCGGATGATCGCGGGCGTCTTCTGGTGGGCGGCGCGCACGCCCGACGGACCTGCCGCCCTGGCCCTGCGGCCCGAGGGCGGCGATCTGATCGCCGAGGGTCACGGACCGGGCGGCGGCTGGATGGTCGAGCAGGCCGACGCGGTGGCCGGACTCCGCGACGACCTGACCGGGTTCGCGGAGCTGGCCGCGAGCCATCCCGTGGTGGCGCGGCTGGCCAGCCAGCAGGCGGGGCTACGGATGCCGGCCACCGGACTGATCTTTCCCCGGGTGCTGCGGGCCGTGTTGGAGCAGAAGGTCACCGGCAAGGAGGCCTACCGGGGGTACGCGGCGACCGTGCGCCACTTCGCCGAGCCGGCCCCGGGTCCGGTACCGCTGCTGCTGCCACCCGACCCGGCGGCTGTCGCGGCCGCGCCGTACTGGGTCTTCCATCCGTTCGGGGTGGAACAGCGACGGGCCGAGACGTTGACGCGGGCCGCGCGGGTGGCCGACCGCCTGCAACGATGCGCCGACTCGACCGAGGCCACCCGGTTGCTGCGGTCGATCCCGGGCATCGGGCCGTGGACCGCCGCCGAGGTGGTCCGGGTGGCGTACGGCGACGCGGACGCGGTGAGCGTCGGTGACTACCACGTACCCAACACGGTCGCCTGGGCCCTGGCCGGCGAGCCGCGCGGCGACGACGCCCGGATGCTGGAGCTGCTGGAGCCGTTCCGGGGCCACCGGGGCCGGGTCTGCTGGCTGCTGGAGGCCGCCGCCGTGCAGGCACCGAAGTTCGGCCCGCGCGCCCCGATCCGTTCCTTCGCCCACTACTGAGCGCCAGTATCAGGCGGCCTCGCGCAGGTCGGCCAGGTCGACCGGGGTACGCCGGCGGAGCAGCTCGGCCAGCTCGTCGACCGACCCCACCTCGCCGAGCACGTTCTTGCCGCCGCCGAAGCGCCGGGGATAGGTGTGCACCAACCGGTACAGGTACCGGCCGTCGATCAGCTCGACGCTCACCCGCCACCGTCCACAGCACCCGCACACCCACTCCGCCACCTCGCGAAAGTAGCTCTGACCTGCTGTTTTGCGATTCGCCCGGGTGGGACGTGACGGGTCAGAGGCGGACAGGCCACCCACCGGGCGACCGTGATCCGGCTCACCACTGTCGGTGCCGTCTGGTTGACTGATCGCCGTGGACCTGCCGATCAATTCGCCGGTGGAGCCGATGCTCGCCCGCAGCGTCAATTCGATCCCCACCGCCCCGGGGATGACCTACGAGCCCAAGTGGGACGGCTTCCGCTGCATCGTCCTCCGGGACGGTGACGAGGTGGAGCTGGCCAGCCGGGGCGGCAAGATGATGACCCGCTACTTCCCCGAAGTGGTCGAGCAGGCCCGCCGGCAACTGCCGGCGCGCTGCGCGGTCGACGGCGAGCTGATCGTGATCCGCCGCGACGGCCCGGACGGGAAACCCCGGCTCGACTTCGAGCTGCTGGCCCAGCGCATCCACCCGGCGGCCTCCCGGGTGAAACTGCTCGCCGAGACGACTCCCGCCGACTTCGTCGCCTTCGACCTGCTCGCGCTCGACGACGAGAGCCTGCTCGACGCCCCCTACCCGACCCGCCGGGCCCGGCTGGAGCAGGCGCTGGCCGGGGTGCGACCCCCGGTGCACGTCACCCAGATCACCACCGACGCCGAGGTGGCGCGCCGCTGGTTCGACGTCTTCGAGGGCGCCGGCCTGGACGGGCTGATCGCCAAGCCCGCCGACCTGCCGTACGAGCCGGGCAAGCGGCTCATGTCCAAGGTCAAGCACGCCCGCACCGCCGACGCGGTGGTCGCCGGGTTCCGCTGGCACAAGTCCGGTCCGGTGGTCGGGTCGCTGCTGCTCGGCCTCTACGACGACGCCGGGGTGCTGCACCACGTCGGGGTGAGCGCCTCGTTCACCATGGCCCGCCGCGCCGAACTGCTGGAGGAGCTGGCCCCCTACCGCGACGCCGGGCCGGAGCACCCGTGGGTGCACGGCGACCACGAACGCGGGCAGCGCATCCCCGGCGGGGTCAGCCGCTGGACCGGCACGAAGAACCTGGAATGGGAGCCGCTGCGCCCGCAACTGGTGGTCGAGGTGGCGTACGACGCGATGGAGGGTGACCGGTTCCGGCACACGGCGCGCTTCGTTCGCTGGCGACCAGACCGCGACCCGCTCTCCTGCCGATACGATCAACTCGACCGGCCGGTCCGGTTCGACGTGGACCAGGTGCTGCGGGGTGACCCGGCGGTGCCGGCCGGGCCCGCATAGCTTGGCCGGCAACCTGATCACGGAGGCTCGTTCGTGACCCGTACGCCCGATCGGACCCGCCGTTTCCGGCTCACCGTGGCCGGCCTGACCGCCGCCGTCGTGGTCACCGCCGGCTGCACGCTGCCGGCGTTCGCGCCACGCACCGACGTCGACGGCGAGGCCGCGGCACCGGGGGCCGCGCCGACCTGGCGGTCCTGCCCGGAGGTGGCCGACGAGGTGGTCGGGCGGCGTGCTCCGGACATCCGGTACGAATGCACCCGCATCCAGGTGCCGCGTGACTGGGCGGGCGGCAGCGCCGCCACGACCGGTCCCGGCGCCGGTGAGACCTTCGAGATCGCGCTGCTCCGGGCCCGTTCCACAAACCAGCGCGACCGGATCGGCTCCCTGCTGGTCAATCCGGGCGGTCCCGGCGGCTCGGGCGTCGACACCGCCGTCTACCTCACCTTCGGTGAACAGTACGGCGGCCTGCCCGACGCCATCCTCGAACGCTTCGACATCATAGGCTTCGACCCGCGCGGGGTGGCCCGGTCCAGCCCGGTCGAGTGCATCCCGGACGCCGACCTCGACGCCGTCTTCGGCTACAACCCCGACCCGGAGAGCCAGGCGTCGTTCGACGACTTCGTCGCGCTCAACCAGCAGATCGGTCAAGGCTGCGGCGCCAAGTACGGCGACCAGCTACCGCTGTACGGCACCGAGCAGGCGGCCCGCGACATCGACGCGATCCGGGCCGCTGTCGGCGACGAGAAGTTGACCTACCTCGGCTACTCCTACGGCACCCTGCTGGGGGCCACGTACGCCCAGCTGTTCCCGCAGCGGGTACGGGCGCTGGTGCTCGACGGCGCGGTCGACCCCCGGCAAGATCTGATCGAGGGTTCGGAGAGCCAGGCGAGGGGCTTCGAACGCGCCTTCGACAACTTCACCCGCTGGTGTGCGGCCAACGCGGCCCGCTGTCCCATCGCCCCCGACGCCCGGGCGGCGGTCACCTCGGCGATCGACAAGGCCGAGGTCTCCCCCGTCCGCTCCGCCGAAGGGCGGGAGGCCACCGCCGGCTGGATCTTCTACGCCATCGTCTCGTCGCTGTACTCCGAGCCCGGCTGGGAGCAGCTCGCCCAGGCCATCGACCGGCTGAACGAGGGCAACCCGACGGACGTGTTCCGGCTCGCCGACAACTACACCGACCGTGACTCCGACGGCAACTACAGCAACCTCTTCGACGCCAACCTGGCCATCAACTGCGCCGACGAGGAGCAACGCCCCGACCTGGAGCGGATCCGCCAGCTCCAGTCCCAGTGGCGCACGCAGTACCCGCTCTTCGGCGCACCGCTCGCCGCCGGCCTGGTCTCCTGCACCGAGTGGCCCGGCGGCAGCGACTCCTACCCCACCGGCCGCGCGGAGGGTGCCCCGCCGATCCTTGTCGTCGGCACCACCGGCGACCCCGCCACCCCGTACGAGCAGACCCCGGCGCTGGCCGAGATGCTGGGTGTCGGCCGGGTGCTCACCTGGGAGGGCGAAGGCCACACCGCCTACCCGCAGACCACCTGCATCACCGAGGCCGTCAACGCGTACCTGATCGACCTGACCGTCCCACCCGACGGCAAGCGCTGCCCAGCCCGTTGACCGGCGGCGGTCGCCCAGCAGCCCGAACACCTCCACCGGGCCAGCTACGGCGATCAGAACTCATCGCCGGCAGCGCAAGCCGATGCAGTAAGACAGCCGGACCAAGGCCCTAGACCAAGATCCGAGTGCCTCAACACGCTCTCCAAATGACCCACACGGAGCTGGCCGCGGCCGAGTACATTAGGTCGGGGTACCTACATACCTAATATGCGTCTGACATCCACCCTGACCGCAACCCCAGCGGACGTCAACGACGTTCAGCGCGTGGTTCAGCCGCACGAGCACTTTGCGACATCCGAAGTCCTAACTCCCAGCAGCCCGAAAAAAGTGGTGCCCGATACGCCACGGCTAAACAAAACCCTTACCTCGTCATTGATAATTCAACCAATAGGCTCGGGTCGCATCAACTATGGAGTTGAAGGTGTCTTCATCAATTCTTGCGACGAGAATGGGACTAGACGCCTGCGTTGATACTTCTTGCGCGACGATGGTGAACCGCCCTGCACGTACATAGCTATATACCGTCCATCGATCCAGCGACTCGACGCCCGACATCATCGTCGAGTCATGTAGGAACTCATCCCAAGCCAGCAGTTCCATAAATCCGGTTGGGTCAGTGTCGAGCAAATCGAGCCTTCTGTCGTCGATATGTGGCCGATTTTTGAGCTGCGTCATCACCGAGCCTAGGATGCAACCCTCGCTATCGCCCACCAGCTCGCCATCCACAATGATTTGAAAGCGAAACATTCGGCGACCAGGGAGAGGGCTCACCAGCAACCCGAATCGGCCATCATCGTCTAGGAATCTCAACCCTCACCTCCGCCGGACCTGAATAGGAATATGATTCAAGGGAATCTGTACTGGATTACCCCGGTTGTCTACACCATTGGAGCTACCACTCCAGTGCCAATTTCCATGTTCATCGTTGGAATATCTATAATAGATGGCCTTCTTGCCGGAACCGATTTTAGTCCAACGCGTTCCTTCAACAAGAACGCTATTCTGGAACTGCGCTTCCGCGTCGGCCGGCAAGACCCCCTTATTGGGATTGTACGGATTCGGTCCACCGCGTGGATCATGATGCCCGGGGTTCTCATAGCCGGGAATACAACCGCCCGGCCCCGTATTGTGGACCAAAACGGGCGTGTTGCCGGCGAGCACATAGTACGTGTGGATGTTGGCAACGGTCAGGTCTCTCATGGCTTCGTTGCCGGAGTAGTTGAGAACCTTGACGACCTCGGCGTGACCATGCCGGGTTCCCAGCTGCTCGCCCGGCCACAGGTAGGCCGCGTCTACCCACCCCTGTCGGCTTTCGCTCCAGAAGGGATGATGTTGTGTGGTTTCGAGAACGATCGAACGGCCATCAGCAGTCCGGATAGTGAGATCGGTCAGATCGCTGTCTTGGTTGACGTGTATGACTTCAATCGAAGCGACTGCCGTAACGCCCGTTTCAGGATCGCGAGCGACGACCTCGTCACCCTCCTCGATCAGTCCGATCGGCTTTTTACTGCCGTCGGACATAAGTACGAGGGTTTCGGGGTCAAAGCTGTGCCGGCAAGTGTTCTTCAGGAGACGCCTGAGGCTCCTCCCATGACCCATCGACGCGAGGTCCATCGCATATCCGCCACACTCGGCACTGGCTCCGGCAATACATGACTTGTATGCGCGGGTGGCAGTGTAGGCGGTTTCGGCGATACGACAAAGCACGATCGCCGTGCAAAGCAGAGCTCCTGCCATCTGCTTTTTTGCAGAGGGGCCAGGGCCCTTAGCAATGCGGGATTTCGCATAGCTGCGGTTCTGCTGGTACTTCTGCGAGCATGCCCAGGCACTTCCGTCCAGGCAAAGTCCGCGCTGGCTCGCCTTGCCGTTACCTCGCGCTGCGTCTTGATTTACCGCATCGATGAAGTCTGAGTAAATAAGTCCTGATGGGTCTGACCATGTGACCGGGTTATTGTTTGAGTAGGAGTATCCGTTCCATTGCTGCGGGTCGGCGAGATCCTGCAGAGGGTCCACTGAGATAAACGCACCCAAAGTGGGGTCGTAGAATCGGGCACCCAGAAGGGTCAGGCCAGTCGGATCATCGGTGCCGCCCACGAAGCCACGTTGCCCTGACGGCCAAGGACCACCAGCAGGGCCCCTAACGTTGCCGTGGGGGTCGGCGTACTTGATTGTGTCGACGCGGGTAACAGCATTGACGACCCACCGTGTCGACCCTTGATGATCCGAACCCAGCCAGAAGACGTCACCCGAGCCTGAAGCCGAGGATCCGCTGCGAGACGCGATCACGCCTCCGGCGTGCTCGTAGTAGCGGGTCGCCGTCTTGTTCTGGCCGGAAACGGTCAGTTCGTGCCCGGCCACGAAGACGGTGGCGTCGCCGTTCGGGTCGATCCGGGCGATCCGGTTGCCGTCCACGTCGTAGTGCATCCGGGTGGTGCCGCCGGGACCGGTGATCTCGCTGAGCTTGCCCTGGGCGTTCCAGTCGAGGGTTTCGGTGACCCCGCCGACCCGCCGGTAGGTCAGGTTGCCGATTGCATCCCAGTCGTAGTGGTCGACCCGCTCGCCGGTGGTGACCGTTCGCACCGCGTGCGGCTGGCCGCCGGTGGCGGCGTACCCGTAGGTCGAGGTCACGCCGGCGCGCTCGTCGGTCACCGACTCGCGGGAGCCGGCCTTGTCGTAGGCGTACGACTTCCAGTACGGCGACACTCCACCCACGTCGCTCGACTGCGGGGTACCGGCACACGTGCTCGTGCTCTGCGACCATGCCTGGGTCAGCCGGCGCAACTGGTCGTACTGGAAGCACTGGACGTCGCTGTCGCCGGGCCGGGCGTTGCCGTCGTTGTCCTGCGGCCGGTTGGCCATCGACAGCACGTTGCCCGCCGGGTCGTACTCGTAGTTCAGCGCGGCGACGTTTGTGATGCTGGCGTCGCGGTCGAAGTAGAACTCGGCCAGCCGCCGGGTCACGTCGTCATAGACGTAGGTCTGATACGCCTGCGGCTTGTTGTTGACGCCGAGCTTGCGTTGCAGCAGCTCGCCGTAGGGCGAGTATGTGGCGTCGTCGACGTAGACGGTGGCCGCTCCGGAGGGCGAAGACGTGCCGACCAGCCGTTTGACGTTGCCCAGGTCGTCGTAGGTGTGGTTGAGCATTTCCCGCTCAAGACCACCCACCCTCGGCATATTGACCCGTTCGGGCGAGCCGTCGACCTTGAACGTGAAGGTGGAGACGTAGGTGCCGGCGGCACCGGCCAGGCCGGGCATGGCCGGCACGACCGACTCCTCGTCGCGGACCTGGTAGGCGTCGTTGTAGTCGAAGATCTGACGGGTGAAGTGATAGCCGTCGACGATCGACAGCTGTTTGGTCAGATGGCCCTTGGCGACGGTGTCGTAGGTCCACTCGGCGGCGAGTTGTCCGTTGACCCGACGCTTGTATTGCCGCCCGAGCAGGTCGTACTCGGTGGAAACCACCTCGCCCCGAGCGTCGGTCGAGGAGGTCACGTCGTCGCTGTTGTCGTACGTCAGGGTGGTGACGCCCTTATCCGGGTCGGTGGTGCGTCGCTCCCGTCCCCGCAGGTCGTACTCGTACTGCCACACCTTGCCGGTCGGGCCGGTCACGGTCTTCAGGTCGTCGCGCGGAGTGTAGGTGTACGTGGTGGTGTCGAACCCGCCGGTGGGGGTCCGTCCGTGGAACTGACGCAGCTCGAACGTCCGGTCGTGGACATCGCTCAGAGTGGCAGTCGCGGTGCCGCCGAGCGGCGGGGTGACGGTCACCTGCCAGCCATCCGGGTTACCGCCGTAACTGGTGACAGTTGCCCAGAGCTGACTGTCCCCCGACCACAGCCCTTCGTTGATCACCCGGCCGACCGCGTCGTGGCTGAACACCGTCCGCACCCGGTCGGCGCCCGGGTTCAGCTCCAGCAGCCCGGGGCCGGGTTGGCCTGTGACGTATGCCGGACCTGCCTGGTACGCCTCCAGACCTCGGTCGTTGTAGCCGGTCGAGGACACCAGGCGTCGACCGTCGAGGGCGTCCTCCTGGGTCTGCACCGGGCGGTAGAGGGAGTCGAAGAGCCCGATCTCGGTGATGTAGTTGCCGTTGGGCCCGAGTCGCTTCGTGGTGACGGCCAGCGGCCCGTCGGCGCGTACCAGGTAGCCGAACTCCAGGTTCGGCGTCTGGGTCGCCTTGGCCCGGCCGGGCAGCCACACCTTGGTGAGCCGGCCCATCGGGTCGTGCGTCAGGTCGGTGCGCTTGTTGTTCGCGTCGACCACTGCGGTCGGCTCGGCCCAGGCCGGCTGCTGATAGGTGATGACCTTGTGCTGAAGGGGGTTGAGGGTGACCGTCTGGGTCACCGGACCCGGTCCCGCCGGGGTGTACGCGGTGGTGGTGACACCGCCGCGGGCGTCCGTCACGCTCTCGACCCGACCCAGATCGTCGTAGCTGGTACGGGAGGTGGTGGCGTAGACCGGTCCACCGGTCCAGGTGTCGAGGGTGTCCTCGCGGGTGACCAACCCTTCGCTCGGGATGGCACCGTGGATGTCCGAGCCGTCGTGGAAAGTCCGGACGTCGGAGACGACGTCGTCCGGGCGGGAGATCGTCGCGCCGCACGCCTTGGCGACGGTCTCCACCCGGGACACGGCCGCCCGGATCCATGCGGTGTCGTTGCTGACATACGTGGTACGGGTGCAGGTCTCGTCGCCGGTGCTCGCGGTGTCTCCCAGGTCGGACACCGTCTCCGGCAGACCCTCCGAGGTGTACGTCGTCCGGGACTCGGTGCGCGCCCACGTGTTCGCCGCGAGAAGCTTGCGGGTCTTCTGCACGGACGGACCACTGAGGTACGCGCGGGCGGTACCCCCGTCGTGGTCACGCTCGGCGGTCTGGCGGGTCCAGTACTGCGTGGTGGACGCCTCGACCACTGTCGAGTTGTCGAGGGTCGCCTCCTCCAGAGGCATACCGGCCAGCGCCGGGTGGTCGGCGAAGGTGTTGCCCTCGGAGTCGGCGACCTGCACGTCACGCCGACCTCCGCCGGGCAGCGGCTGGTCGTGCATGCCACGGTAGAACCGCTTCCGGGTGGTCAGTGGCACGCCTTGGCCGGGCTCACCGACCTTGGTGACCACCTGGGAGTAGCCGCGCCACTGTCCGTACGTACGGTGCTTCTTCTTGGTGAACTCGCTGTCGTCGTAACCCCACAGCGTCGACGTGCCGCCACCGGTGGTGGAGTACTCGTAGCTGGTGGTGATGGCAGGCTGGTCGGCGGTGCGGTCGATCTCGGAGATCTCGGTGACCACGTACTTGCGGAACCAGTCCAACTTCGGCGAGGCGTAGCCGTCCGGCGTCCAGTACACCGGGAAGCAGAGCCGGGAGTTGTTCTCCGGCGACGCCGGGACGTCGTTGTAGTCGCAGTCCGCCTCGGAGTACGTGACGTGAATGTCGGCGCCAGACTCGGTGCGGATGTTCTGGATCCGCCACCTGGAGAACAGAGGTGCCCCGGCGAGCACGTTGGCCCGGTTGGACAACTCCACTCCGGTGAACTGCACCGCCGGCTCGGTGACGGTGCCGCCGACGTGCCCGGCGTGCACGATCTCCTTCAGCCACAGCGACGCCGACCCGGCCACCTTCGGTGCCTTGAACTCGTGGGTCAGCGCCCACGACTCGACGTCCGAAAAGCTGCTGCCGCTGCGTACCTGAGTGGTGATCTTCGTGAGCCGCTTGGTGGTGAAGAAGACCGGAGCCAGCTTGTCGGTGCAGGGCGCCGCGTCGCAGTACTTGTCCCACGGCACGTCCGGCCAGTTCGCCTTGACGGGCTTGCCGTCCTTGTGGCACTCGGTGGCCAGGCACCGGTCGGCGACGTCGAACACCACTCGTCCGGTGGCGGCGACGCTCGCGTGATCCGCGTGCAGGCCGTACTCGATCCGCCTCAGGTGGCCGCCGCGGTGAAACGACTGCCGGTTGTCCTTGTCATCGGCCGCACCGTAGTAACCGGTCTCGCTTTCGTAGTAGTAGCGGACCGTGTTGCCGTGCACGTCCACGGCCTTGTCCAGCAACCACCGCCATGCCTGCTTGCACGACGAGTCCTTGAAGGCGGTGGCGTGGCACTTCTCGCCGGCGTGGTTGCCGAAGACGGGGATGGTCCATCGGGAGTTCGCCGAGGTGACCTCGCTGGCAAAGAAGTACCTGGTGCCGTCCGGCGTGGTGATCGTCCACCGCTCGGTCGTTGCGTTGCCCGACGTCGCTGCGGCGCCCTCCAGGCGGATCCGCCAGTTGCTGTCGTTCTGAACCCGCCAGGTGCCGGTGGTGTCGTCCCTGATCAGCGAGGCATTGGTGCCGTTCAGCGAGACGGTGACGTTGTGGGAGTCACCCTTCCAGCACTGATCGTAGGTCTTCTTGTCCTTGTTGTTCGGGTCCGTGCTGTCGACCGCGTCGCGGTCGTCGGTGCAGGTGACGTAGGAGCGCTCGATGAATCCCGGCGCGTACTCCCACCCGTCCCCGACCCACGACGCCTGGTTGTTGGCACCGGCCATCCGGCCGTCCACCACCTGCGACGAGTAGTCCAACGACACCTCTGGCAGCGGACCCTCCGCCGGCGGCAGCCGCAGCGGGTTCGAGTACGAGAACGCGCCGGAGCTGTCTCCGGCCGTCCACGAACCCGACGCCTTCAGGTCGGTGGCCTTGTAGTCGCCCTCATCCGAGGACTCGTCGGCCGTGATGGCGAACACCACAGGTGCCGCACCGGAGAGCGTGACCTGAGTCGAGACCGTGCTGGTGACTGGGTCGTTGGTGGCCTCGACCGGCTCGATCTCCTGGCACTCCGACCGCTCCGGAGTGGTCGCCGCGCAAGCCGGCAGCCGCTTGAGGGTCAGCCGCTCGCCCCACCCCGCACCGTATAGTTCACGGATCCCGGCGTAGTCGAAGGCGGCCTCGATCGCACCGGCACCGCCGTCAACGAGGACTACCGGCCCACTGACGCCTAGTCGACGCGAGTGATGCTCGGCCAACACCTGCACTCGTGCCTGTTCAGGAGCACGTTTACCGGCAACGGCTGAGGCCGTAACGGGTAGCCCGCCCGCGGTTCCCCGCACCGTCCGTCCGGACTGCCGCTCGCCGTCGAAACGTCGGTCCGGCCGAGCACCTGCGACCGCAAGGCTGGTCTCTCCCGCCGCCGGCCACGTTGCCCGCCCCGCCCCGGTCCATCGGCCACCGTCGTCAGGCAATGGCGTCCGGTCGACAGGTGCTCGCCGGAGCGATTCGGCCGCGATCGTCTTCACCTCACGGTCGCCGGAGGGCACCTCGGCCGCCTGGGCTGGCTGAGTCGCGGCGAGGGTCGAGGCCACCAGCACCGCGACGGTGCCGAACGTGACGAGTCGTCGGGAACGAGAGGGGACGGTGCGAGGCTGCGACATGACACCTTCCTGACGCAGAGGGGTGAGGGAAAGTCAGGTGGGCAAGGTTGGGGCGGTAACCAAGCCGCCCCAACCCGTGGCTCAAAGAGCAGCGAGGTCCGCGATCCGATCCGGATCCACAGTGGAAGTCCAGATGCGTACGTCGTCGACGACACCACCCAGCGGTGCCCAGCGGCGCCCGTCGGCGGCACCGTTGCATCCGATAAGCGTCGGGCCGGCAGCCATCCACGGCGCGGAAGGGCCGTCCGCCTCGCCCTGCAACTCACCGTCGACGTAGAGCCGTAGCTCGCCGGCCGCGACGTCGTAGACCCCGGCCAGGTGCGTCCACTTACCCAACTCGGGCGGCTGCTGCGACTCGGCGGTGTGCCAGATCGCGGAAGTGCTGTCCCCGGTCGACGGGATGCCGAAGTGCCAACGATCCTGGGTCGGGTTGTACTTCAGGAAGAAGCCGCCATGCACATTGCCGACCTGCGAAAGCACCGTGTGGTGATCGGTTGTCTGTTCCAGCAGCACCCATGCGGCCACGGTGAACGAGGCATCGGTTCGTACCACCGGACCGGTCGACTCTGCACAGGAATCGCCGGTGAGTTCCAGGCCCAGTGCACCGTCACGGCCGAAACCCCGGTCACGCGCCCAGGCATACGGTCCAGTGATGGTCAGGTCGCGACCGTTACCTGACCAGTCCGTCAGATAGGTAGGGGTATCGCTCGCTGGGCCGTCCAGCGGCCACATCCCCTCCAGCTTCACCTCCGGGTTGCCCCCGTGTACCGCCAACACCTCAACGGCGGACAGAACACCCCGCCAGGCCCGGATTTCCGAGATTGTCGCGCCAGCCGTGTAGTCGGTGTGGACGCCAGTGTGCAACGCACAACCCACTGTCATTGCCCCATTGGCCTGCCAGGGCGACACCGGACGAATAATCGAGTGCACCAACAAGCCGTTGACGTACAAGCTCATCCGTTGTGCAGATGCGTCATAGCTGCCCAAAAGATGCGTCCACTTACCAACGTCAGCGGCTATTGGGGTAGGCGACGCTGTCCACCGCGACGTCGAATGTTCGTCGTCAGAATCCTTCATCATCAGCGTCCAATACGGGACACCGTTGACATGGCGGGTACCCAGATACCAGCCACTGACCCGGACGCCGTCCTGACCTACGAGGGTCTGGTTGCCAGTGCCGATAGTGGCCAACTTGACCCAGGTCGCGATCGTAAATGACTCGTCAGTGCGCAGCACCGGCTGCTCGGTCCTCGCGCACTGCGTGCCGCTCAGCTCGACCGCCGACTCAGTCCGCCCGAACTGGTCATCCACCCAGGTCTCGGTCTCGGGTAGCAGTAGGGCCGACGATCGGCCCGTGGACTCGATTCCGCCGCCGTGCAGTTGCCAGGTGCCGACCTCGCCAGCCGGCAGCTCAGTAGCGGCGCGGGCAATCTCTGCCTCGGAAAGTAGGCCCTGCCAGACCCCGAGATGGTCGATCGAACCCCGCATTTGATGCCATTGATCGCTAGTGCTCGCCGCACAACCGACCATGAATTTGCTCTGCGCATTCCAAGGAACAAACGGAATATGCCCCTCAGCCGCGAGTTGGCCTCCAACGTACAGGCGCATTACCCGCGCAACAGGGTCCACCGTGGCGGCGACGTGCTGCCATACGCTTTGCGGTGGAGCTACGCCGGCCTGAATGTAGGCCCAGGTCGGTGTACCGACATCACCGCTGGTCATTGCCAGCTCCCAGCGATCGCTGGCAGCGTGGTACTGCAAATAGAAGGAAGGACGGGTGGTGCCAGCCTGCGTGACCAGGGCACGGTTGGCCGACTTGTCGGTCAGTTTCACCCAGCCCGCCACGGTGTACTCGGCGTCGGTGCGAATCACCGGTGTCGTCTCTCCGCAGCCCGTGCCATCGAAGGTCAGCGCGGCGTTGGCGTTCCCCTTACGGTCCGAGCCGTAGCCGACTCCACTTCCCACCGTCAGGTCATGGCCCTGGCCGGAGTCGTCGAGGGCGTCACCGTCGAAGCGCCAGGCGCCCTGCGACTGGGCCTCGGTGATGCGGCCAGTGAAAAAGTTGTAGGCGGTGCGCGTCGAGTAGTTACCGGCGATGTCCTGAGCCCACACATAGACGACCGTGCGGCCAACCTCCGGGGTGAACGTGACTGTAGTCGTACCCGTTGACGCCTTGAAGGTCTGCTGGGCGTCGACCCCGATGCCGTACGCGAACTGCTTCATCCCCGACCGTGTGTCGGACGACGTGAATGAGAGTGTTACCGGCTGGCCCTCGACGGGTGTGCCGGACGTGCGTGTTACCACCGGTGCGGTGGGTGGGGTGTGGTCCAGCCGGAAGTAGCAGAGGCTTGTCCAGTCGGTGTCGTCCACCCCGTCGGTACCCCGGATCCGCCAGTTGTAGCTGCCCTCAGCCAACGAGGTACTCAAGGGCCAGCTCCGCTCAGCGCCGGCTGTGGACGATCCTGTGGTGTGCTCGGCCGGGCTGGTCGGGCCGTTGAGGTCGAACCGGATCCGCACCGTGCCGTCACCGTCGCCGGCTTTGCCGTACAGAGTCGGTGTCCGGTCGGTGATCCACGGGCCGGGCGAGGTCTTGGCGCAGGCACCGCCTGGCGCGGTCCGGATCGCCACCGGCGAATGCGGCTTGTGCTGGTAGTCGGTCTTCAGCTTGACGTGGGCCGGATCGAACTTTGCCCACCGGCCGCCGCTCTCGGTCGTCATCCGCAGGCCGAAAGTGATCGAGGTGTAGTTCTCATCGGCATGGCGCTGGACGTGGTGGCCAATCTGCGAGCCGTTGAAGTTCATCCAGTTGGCATCTTGGCCGCATCGGGCATTCGCTTTGCCGCGTTTAGTCTGCAATGCCCCATCGTGCAGCCACTTGTCCTTCATGCCGTTCCACGTGGGGGTGTTGGCAGCCAGAGAGTTGGTCTGCCAGACGGAGATCAGCTCACCGTCGCAGTCGGCGGTGTGCACGACGTAGGCGTCCAAGCTGGCTGTGCCGGTCAACCGCTTGCCAGCCAGCGCCGAGGTATCGAAGTAGAAATGCGATCGCCAGATGTCGCCGTGGTCATCGTAATTCGATCCCACCCGCGCGACCTCCCTGGGCCAGGAAGTACCCGAGGTCCACTGGGTGCTTGGCCTGGAGTCGTTCACCGGAGCCCAACTGGCCCACTTCTTGTCGTACGTCGGGTCGATGAAAATCGGGAACTTGCCGGCGTCAAGCAGGTCGGGGTCGGCGGAGACGCTCAACAGACCTTCGCTGACCTCGACGTCGACCGGTGCGGTCCTGGCGGAATCAGCCGGACCGCGGACGGTCGACCGATTCGGCTTCAGATCGGATGGCGCACCGTCGGCCAGGAAACCGGCCCGCGCGCCGGCGCCCTCAAGTGTCGAGTCCCAAGCTCTGGCCGGCGGGGCTGCCGCCAGCAGGCCCTCCGGGCCAGATACGGTGACGCCTCCGCCCACCACGGACACAGTCGCTGATCCGCCTACGATGTAGCGGGTCTCGCGGACCAACGGATTGGCGGCCGCCGCTGCGCTCTTGACCACGAGAAGGTGGGAGAAGCCACCCCGCTCGGCACGCACCACGAGGTCGACGTCCGGGTACACGTTCAGGTAGGTGATGCTGTCTCCGGCGATCACGCCCTGCGGGAGTGGATCCGGCCAGCCGAGCGAGAAGCTGGCGCCACCCCCGGTCATGGTGGCGAAGGCCCCTTTCCCGCCCGGGGAAAAGACCACGTCGGCCGTTGAGGCAACCGGGCGAACCAGACCGTCGTGCCCCACCGTCAACGTCGTGTCAATCTCTGTCCAGTTGCCGTCTTGCCTGGTCCATTGCGGCTCGGCCCAAGACTCGAAGGCGAAATCACCGGAAGGTTGGGCAAAGACCTTCGTCGTCTCCGACGCCGCTTCGAGCACTTCCACCGGCGACTCACACTTCTCGGCCAACGCTTGAGCCGCGTGCTCCTTACTGACCCCGGCAGGCACACCACCCGGGCAGGGGTCGGCGGCTTCGGCGTTGACATGAGCAGCCGGCGAAAACGCGGAGAAAGAGCCAACCAGCACGACAATGGCCACAGTGGACCGAATCCAGGCAGGACAGATCGACAAGCCGCACCCCCGTGAAGCAACCGTGATCAAGCTTGCGGCACAACGTACAGATAGATGAAGCCCAGCACCAGGGCGAATTCGAGTCGATACTCTCCGCGCACCCCTTTTGACGCAATCGCCCTTTGTGGCGACGCCGATAGCTCACCGTGACCACCGCGACCCACTCCCAGTGGTCCGATTTGGGTTGCACGGTCGCTGCTGCCGAGCCTGTCGATCGCGCGCCGCGTTCTAGCAATGATGAAGGCCGCTGGCAGCAACAGGATCGAACGCGTTTTGCTAGCGGGCGGGGGCCGTGAGATAGAGGCGTACGACGCCGAGGACGGTGTCGCGGTCGCCCTCGATGCGCACGGTGCCGGCGCGTTCGGCGTCGGTGAGCGGCAGGCCATCGAAGAGCACCCCGCTCCAGGCCGTCGAGTCGGCGGTCACTGTCGCCACCGGGTCGACGGCGGCACCGGGCCGGACGTCCAGCAGCCCGTTGACGGTGGTCAGCCGGTAGTCGCGGACCGGTGGGTCGGGCTGGCGGGTGTCGTAGAGGCGCAGGGCGGTCAGTGGCAGGCCCTCGGGGACGGGGGGCGCCATGGTGCGCATGGCGAGGACCATGGCGTCGGGGGTCATGCCACCGCTGGTGCGGGGGTCCGGTCCGGAGGAGTACCAGCGGCCCAGCGACGCCAGGACCGACTCCAGGCCACGGCCCCACTCGGTGACGGCGTACGCGCGGGTGCGCGCCAGGTCGGTAAGCATCACCTGGTCGACGATGCCGGCCTGACGCAGGGATCTGAGCCGGTCACTGAGGACGGCCGGGGTGATGCCACGAACGGCGTCCTGAAGGTCGGCGAAGCGCTTGGGACCGAGGAGCAGTTCGCGGACGACGATAAGCGTCCACCTGTCACCCACCAGGTCGAGGGCGTTGGCAGCCCGGCATGCGTCGCCGTGGTGCGCGTAGGTCAACTTGGCAGGCAAACCTGATCAACTTCTTTCACACGAGTGGACGCTATGTTTATAGTAGCGGCATGCAGAGTACGGACACATCGCCAGCGCCTCCGGTGGTCGACCGCGACACCTGGCTTCGGGAACGGAACGCACTGCTCGTACGGGAGAAGGAGCACACCCGGGCGGGTGATGCCATCGCGGCCGCCCGCCGTCGCCTCCCGATGACCGAGGTCAACCCGGTCAAGCTGGTCGGCGAGCAGGGTCCGGTCTCGTTGCTCGACATCTTCGACGGGCGTGACCAACTCGTGGTCTACAAGCACATGTGGCACCTCGGCAAGCCGTTCGAGGAGCAGTGCGAAGGCTGCACCATCAGCATCTGGAACTTCCACGAGGCTAGCTACCTGGAGGCACGGGGCATCAGGTTCGCGGTCTTCGCCGAGGGACCGTACGAGGAGATCGCACCGTTCCGCGAGTTCATGGGCTACCTCCACCCGTGGTACTCGACGTACGGCATCGACGAGCCCGCAGTCGCCGGCGGCGGCGTCATCGCCTGCTACCTGCGCCGGGGCGACCGGGTGTTCCTCACCTACGAGACGACCGGACGCGGCGTCGAGGCGATCATGGGCTCGCTCAAGCTGCTCGACATGACGGCATACGGACGACAGGAAGCCTGGGAGGACTCCCCCGACGGCTGGCCGCAGGCCGACCCGACGTACAGCTGGTGGCGTAAGGACGGCCGCCCGGTAGCCCAGTGGACCCGCCCCGGCGCCACGCCCGTCCAGTCGGACCAGCACCACTGCCACTGAAGACCTGAGCCGAACGGTCGCCACCTACCCGGGGCCATCGGCGCAGAGACCACGCCACCGACCGGCATGTCGCTAAGGGATAGACGTGGACATTACGGATCTAATGAGTCGGTGCTAAGGATCGATGTCGTTGCTGCCGGGTTGTTGCTGACACTGACCGGCTGCACCAGTGGCCCTCGGACACCTACCAGCACCGAGAAGGCCCCTGGGATCTCGCCGGGGCAGGCGCCGGAACCGACGCCTGCCCCGGCGGTCGGGAGCGGCCGGGTGCTGGACGGTGACGGTTACCGGACCCTGGTCGCCGGTGCGACGTACGACTTTCTCGCGGCGATGCACGGTCGAGTGGCCGTCGGTGATGGCGGCTGCCTGACCCTGCGGGACGAAGCAGGGGCCGCAGTGGTGGTCTGGCCGCCGGGCACCACGTTGCTTCCGAACGGCCGGGTGGGCGTACACGTGCCTGACGTCGGAAAGATCGTCGTGGGTGATCGGGTCGACGGCGGCGGCGGCTTCTTCGAGGCTCCGCTCACCGAGGCCGGCCCGCCGGAACATCTGCCACCCATCCCGGCCGCATGCGCCTCCGTCGGCGCAGCCTTGGCGGTGCTCGAACGCGTCAGCCGGTACAGCGACAGTTGACGGTGCTCTGCCGCACATCGGGTCGCACCGTTGTGGGACGCTCGCGGGATGAGTGAGGTGATCTTCCGTGAGGCGGTCCGGGCCGACCTGCCGGCCATCCTCGACCTGCTCGCCGACGACATGCTGGGGCGTACCCGTGACGTCGGCGAGGTCGACGCCACGTACGAGAAGGCGTTCGCGGACATCACCGCCGACCCGCGTAACCAGCTCGTCGTCGCCGAGGCGGGGGGTGAGCTGCTCGGCTGCATGCAGCTCACCTACATCCCCGGGCTCGGCCGGCACGGCACCGAGCGACAGTTGATCGAATCGGTCCGGGTCCGCTCGGACCAGCGCGGACGGGGCCTGGGCCGGCAGATGATGACCTGGGCGATCGACCAGGCGCGGCAGCACGGCTGCGGCCTGGTGCAGCTCACCACCGACAAGACCCGCCACGACGCGCACCGCTTCTATCTCGGCCTCGGCTTCGTCGCCAGCCACGAGGGCATGAAGCTCAGTCTCTGACCCGTGCACCGCCGCCGAGTCGCCCGGCGGGTCAGCGGGGGCGGTCGCGGTCCTTGGAGGGTTGGACCCGCTTCGGTTCGCCGGGCATCTTCGGGTGGTCGGGCGGGTAGGGCAGGTCGCCCTCTCCGGCGGTGGCGTCCCGCTCGGCCCATTCGAGCAGCGGCGTGATGTCCCACGCGGCGTCGTCGATGCCGGCATGCGGGTCGCCGCGCTGGGCCAGCCGCTCCGGCACGGTACGCAGATCGAAGTCGTCAGGCTCGACGTCGGGCAGCTCGTCCCAGGTGACCGGGGTGGAGACGGTCGCCCGGGCATTGGCCCGCAGCGAGTACGCGCAGGCGATGGTGCGATCCCGCGCCATCTGGTTGTAGTCCACGAAGACCCGCTCGCCGCGTTCCTCCTTCCACCAGGCGGTGGTGACCAGGTCGGGCCGGCGGCGGGCCAGTTCCCGGGCCAGCGCGATGGTGGCCCGGCGTACCTCGACGAACGTCCAGCGCGGCTGGATGCGCAGGTAGACGTGCACGCCCCGGCCGCCGGAGGTCTTCGGCCAGCCCGGCACGCCCAACTCGTCGAGGATCGCCCGTAGCTCGGCGGCGGCCGTCGCGGCGTGGGCGAAGTCGGTGCCGGGCTGCGGATCCAGGTCGACCCGCAACTCGTCGGGCTGGTCGACGTCGGCGGACCGTACCGGCCAGGGGTGGAACACCACCGTGCCCATCTGCGCCGCCCAAGCCACGTGGGCCAGGTCCGCCGGGCACAGCTCCGCGGCCTTGCGACCGCTGGGAAAGCTGATTTCGACGGTACGCACCCAGGGCGGCACGCCCCGGGTCGGCACCCGCTTCTGGAAGAACATCTCCCCCTCGATGCCGTCGGGGAAGCGCTGCAACGTGGTGGGTCGGTCGCCCAGCGCGCGCATGATGCCGTCGCCGACGCTGACGTAGTAGTGGAAGACGTCGGCCTTGGTGAAGCCCCGCTCCGGGAAGATCACCCGATCGGGACTCGACAGCCGTACGCTGTGCCCGGCCACCTCGATCTGCTCGGCCGCAGCCTTCGTGCCACCCATTGCGCGACCATATGCGATGGGTCCGACCTTCGGCGTACCGTTGACCTGTGACTCTTCCCGACAGCGAACTGCCCCGCACCGAGGACGAGTGGCGGGTCCGGCTCAGCCCCGCCGAGTTCCGGGTGTTGCGCGAGCACGGCACCGAGCCGGCGTGGACCGGCGAGTACGTCGACACCAAGACGCCCGGCATGTACCGGTGCCGGGCCTGCGGTGTCGAGCTGTACCCGAGCGACACCAAGTTCGACTCGCACTGCGGCTGGCCGAGCTTCGACGACGCGATCCCGGGCGCGATCAAGGAGATCGAGGACAACTCCCTCGGCATGAGTCGCACCGAGATCCGCTGCGCCCGCTGCGACAGCCACCTCGGTCACGTCTTCCGCGGTGAGGGCTTCACCCCGAAGGACACCCGGCACTGCGTGAACTCGCTCTCCATCCGCCTGGACCCGAACGACGTCTGACCCTGGTCACCCCGGCCGGCCGGCCATCAGCGCGACCTGAGCGCTACGCGACTGCTCGACGCGCCGGGCCAGGTCGAGCACCCGTGCGTCGGTGCCCGCCGCCTGGTGTGCCCGGGCCAGGTCGGCGGCAGCCTGCTGGTGCGCGCTCAACACCTCGATCAGCACCTCGTCGACCTCGGTGTCCGGGGCGTCGCGCAGCCGCGCCAGCTGCGCGGGTCCGGTGCCGTGCCCGGCGTGATCGTCGGCGCGGGCGCTGCGCCCGGCCTGCGCCAGCCAGCCGCGTGCGGTGGCCAACTCGTCGGTCTCGGTCGCCTCGACGGCGGCGACCAAGGTCCGCAGCTCGTCGTCGGTGAGCCGGTCCCGCACCAGCCTGACGATTTCGAGGGTCTGCTCGGTGTGCCCGGCCATCATCGACAGGAACAGCAGGTCGATGCCGGTCATCTCGCTGGGGACGCCAGGTGTCGCGGCGGGGGTCGCGGCCACCGGCGGCGTGGCGTCGGCGGGCGCGGGCTGCCCGGACGGCGCGGGCGAGCCGCCGCAGCCGGCAACCAGCAGCACCGCGAGCAGGTGCAGCGGCAGCACACGCAGCGTGGTGCGCCACGCCCGCGCCACGGCACGCCCTTCGGGCGGCCGGGCCGACGACACGACGACTCCGGCCCCCGACACGCCGGCTCCGGCCCGCGACACGGCGGCTCCGGCCGGCAGCACACCAGTTCCCGCCCGCAGCACTGCGGGCGGGAGCGACGGTACGGCGGGCGGGAGGTGCGACCAGCTCCGGTCGCACCTCCCGTTGGTCAGAGCTGGCTCCACAGCGCCGGTACGTTCGGCGGTTCCCAGCCGGCGATGGCGGTGTGTGCCTGCCGGCAGCGGTAGGTACGGCCGCCGTAGGTGACCTGGTCCCCGACGGCGTACGCGCGACCGGCGGCCCAGGTGCCGCCGCTCGGCGGGTTGGTGGTCGGGGCGACCGGGGGGGTGGGCGACGGGGCGGGCGGGTTGGTGGTGGGGCTGGGGGTGGGGGTGGGATTGCCGCCGCCACCGCCGACCTGGAGGTCCACGCAGGAGTAGAAGGCGTTTGCGGTGTCGGAGATGTTCCACACCGCCAGCAGCTTCTGTCGACCTTGATAGCCGGACAGGTTGACGGTGTGCGAGACGGTCGCGCCGGGCTGGCGTCCACCGCCGGAGAAGACCGCGACCCGGGTGTTGCCGATGAAGTACTCCCAGTCGCGGGTGGCGTGCATGGCCGTGTTGACCCAGGTGAACGTCACAGTGGTGCCGACCGAGGTGGCCGGCCAACCCCGGTTGTCGTCGTTCAGGACGGCGAAGTGCGAGATGTTGGCGTGGCAGTTGCGCAGCCCCTTGGGGCCTTCGACACTCTGCGGCTCCCACCGGATCTGCCCGCAGTCGGGCACCCGGTTCTGGGCGCAGAGCGCCTGGCGGCTCGGCGGCGACGAGACGTAGCCGTGGGCCTGGGCGGGGGTGGCGACGGCCAGGGTGGAGACCATGGCGCCCGTCGCGACGAGCGGAAGGGTGATTCTTCGGCGCATGGCGGCAGCTCCTTGTCGGCGTGATGCCTGGTGAGGTGCCACCAACATAATTTAAACCTTGTTAACAGTAAAGACCACTGTCAATAAAACAAGGACCGCCCCGCGTCGTGCCGCAAGATAGGACAAAAGGTCTTCCGATGGAGGTACGGGGCATGGCTACCTGCGAGGTCTGCGGCAACGACTACTGGCTCGCGTTCGAGGTGCGTACGGTCAGCGGCGACGTACACACCTTCGACAGCTTCGAGTGCGCGATCCACCGACTGGCGCCGATCTGCGAGCACTGCGGCATCAAGATTTCCGGCCATGGGGTCGAGGTTTCCGGTCGCTTCTTCTGCTGCGGTCACTGCGCCCGGGCGGTGGAAGCCGAGCGCGGTGCCGAGATCCGTGACGCGGTGGGCGCGCGTCCCGCCTGACGGCCGTCGACCGATCGTCCGCAGCGACCGAGCACCATGGAACATCACCCTGTCGTCGAATGATCAACCCCGAACACCGCCGGTCGGCCCACCGACTCGGGCGGCGTCTTCGGCGGCCACTACCCGCTGGGCTGCGACCACAGTCCCGCCGCCCTGAAATGCCTCGGCAACCACCCGGACCCGCCGGGCACCAAGAGCGACGCGAACGGTGGAAGCAGGCGAATTGCGCCTGCGGGAGAACGGCGAAACGAAGAGGCATTGTCAATCTTGGACAGTTCCCGTTCGCGAAGAACGAAAACTGTCCAAGATTCGTAATCAGATGCCCGCGAGCATGCCGCAAAGCGCACGCGAAGCGAGGCGGCACCACGCTATCTGTCAGCCTGAAACCAGGCCAGGGCGGGCCGAGCCAGGGCGGGCCGAGCCAGGGCGGGCCGAGCCAGGGCGGGCCGAGCCAGGGCAGGCCGAGCCAGGGCGGGCCGAGCCAGGGCGGGCCGAGCCAGGGCGGGCCGAGCCAGGGCAGGCCGAGCCAGGGCCAAGGGGGCACCTCCACGCCGACGCCCGGTGGCGACAGCACTAGCCTGGCGGGATGTCTGACACGCAGCTGCACAGCGCCGGTTTCGCCGAGTTGGACGCCCGCACCTTCCACGACCTGGTGCGGCTGCGCGTCGACGTCTTCGTGGTGGAGCAGGAGTGCGCGTACCCGGAGATCGACGGGCGCGACGTCGAACCCGGCACCCGACACCTGTGGCTGGCACACGACGGCGCTCCGGTGGCGTACCTGCGAATCCTGGCCGACCCCGGCGGGGTGGCCAGGATCGGACGGGTGGTGGTGGCCCCGGAGGCCCGGGGTGCCGGGCACGCGGGCCGGCTGATGACGGCAGCCCTCGCGGAGATCGGTGACCGGCCGTGCGTGCTTGACGCACAGTCACATCTGGTCGACTTCTACACCCGACACGGCTTCATGGTCAGCGGGCCGGAGTACGTCGAGGACGGCATCCCCCACACCCCGATGCGCCGGAAGTGGTGAGCCACCCGAACCCGGTGGTGGAAGCGTTTCGACGACGCCTCGCACCCGGTGCTGGAAATCGCTTTCCTCATTGACGGTTGACGATCGATCGTGCCATCCTTCCGAGTCAGCGCACGAGGGCCACACCGACGGCACGGGAGAGGGCAACTCCCGAGCGTCCGGGCGATGTCGAGATCCGACGACTCCCCCTGGGGGCTCCATGTCCAATTCGCTCAGATCATCGCGGGCGCTGTGGCTGCTGGCCGTCGCGGCCGTCGCCACGCTGCTGCTCTCCACGGCATTCGTGCGGTCCGCCTCCGCGCACGGCTCGGTGGCCAACCCCATCTCCCGCAACTACGGCTGCTGGCAACGCTGGGGCGGTGACTTCCAGAATCCGCGGATGGCCACCGAGGATCCGATGTGTTGGCAAGCCTGGCAGACCGACACCAACGCCATGTGGAACTGGAACGGCCTCTACCGCGAGGGCGTGGCCGGTAACCACCAGGCCGCCATCCCGAACGGCCAGCTCTGCTCCGGCGGGCGCACCGAGAACGGGCGCTACCGGGCGATGGACGTGCCGGGCGCCTGGCAGACCACCTCGGTCGGCAACAACTTCCGGCTCAAGTTCTACGACCAGGCCAGCCACGGTGCCGACTACATCCGGGTGTACGCCACCCGGCAGGGCTACGACGCGCTGACCACGCCGTTGGCCTGGTCGCACCTGGAACTGGTCGGTCAGATCGGCAACACGCCGGCCTCTCAGTGGCAGCAGGAGCCCGGCGGGGTCTCCATCGAGATCCCGGTCAACGCTCCGGGCCGCACCGGCCGGCACGTCATCTACACGATCTGGCAGGCCAGTCACTCCGACCAGTCGTACTACATCTGTAGCGACGTGCAGTTCGGCGGCGGATCGAACCCTCCGCCCACCACGCCGCCGCAGACCACGCCCCCGCCGACCACGCCGCCGACCACCACTGCACCGCCGACCACGCCGCCGACCACCAACCCGCCGGTGACGGGTGCCTGCTCGGCGACGTACCGGGTCACCTCGACCTGGTCCGGCGGCTTCCAGGGTGAGGTGCAGGTGACCGCCGGCAACGCGGCCATCCGCGGCTGGCGAGTGAGCTGGACGAACGGCAGCGGCCAACAGGTCAACCAGGCGTGGAACGCCACAGTCAGTTCCAGCGGCTCCACGGTGACCGCCACCAACGTCAGCTACAACGGCAACCTCGGTGCCGGCGCCAGCACCAGCTTCGGCTTCCTGACCTCCGGCAGCAGCACGAACACACCGACGGTGACCTGCACCGCCACCTCCTGACCCCGGCCGGGGCCGCGCCACACTCCCTCGGACGCGGCCCCGCCCGGCTCAGCCGGCAACCGGCAGGTCAGGCAGCGGCAGCCGGTAGCCCGGCGGGGCGGCCAGTACCCGTCTGGTGGTGGTGCCGGAGCCCTGCTCCGGAGAGCGCTTCCCGCGTTGACGTACGCCGATGCTCCATGGCACGCTTCCCTCGGAGCCAACACCACAGGGGCAACGCAGATCGGCCACGGGAGAGGCAACTCCCGAGCGTCCGGGCGCTTTCGCGAACTGACAATTCCCTTGGGGAGCTCCATGTCGAACGTACTCAGATCACCACGCGCTGCCTGGCTGCTGGCCGTCGCGGCCGTCGCCCTGCTGCTGCTCACCACCGCGCTGACCAACCCCGTCTCCGCGCACGGCGCCACGGTCAACCCCGGGTCCCGCGCCTACGGCTGCTGGGAGCGCTGGGGTGGTGACCACATGAACCCGCGGATGGCCACCGAGGACCCGATGTGTTGGCAGGCCTGGCAGGCCAACCCGGCCGCCATGTGGAACTGGAACGGCCAGCTCCGCGAGGGGGTGGGCGGCAACCACCAGGCGGCCGTGCCGAACGGCCAACTCTGCTCGGGCGGGCGTGCCGAGGGCGGTCGCTACAACGCCCTCGACACCTTGGGTGCCTGGCGGACCACCCCGGTCCCCAACAGCTTCCAGTTGAAGTTCTTCGACCAGGCCAGCCACGGTGCCGACTACCTCCGGGTGTACGCCACCCGGCAGGGTGTGGACACGCTCACCAAGCCACTGGCCTGGTCCGACCTGGAACTGGTCGGCCAGATCGGCTACACGCCGGCGTCACAGTGGCAACGGGAGGTCGACGGGGTGTCGATCCAGATTCCGGTGAACGCGCCCGGCCGCACCGGCCGGCACATCATCTTCACCGTCTGGCAGGCCAGCCACTTCGACCAGTCGTACTACCACTGCAGCGACGTGCAGTTCGGTGGCGGCACGACCCCGCCGACCACCACGCCGCCCACGACCACCCCGCCGACCACCACGCCACCCACCACCACCCCGCCGACCACTACCCCGCCCACCACCAACCCGCCGGTGACGGGTGCCTGCTCGGCGACGTACCGGGTCACCTCGACCTGGTCCGGCGGCTTCCAGGGTGAGGTGCAGGTGACCGCCGGCAACGCGGCCATCCGCGGCTGGCGAGTGAGCTGGACGAACGGCAGCGGCCAACAGGTCAACCAGGCGTGGAACGCCACAGTCAGTTCCAGCGGCTCCACGGTGACCGCCACCAACGTCAGCTACAACGGCAACCTCGGTGCCGGCGCCAGCACCAGCTTCGGCTTCCTGACCTCCGGCAGCAGCACGAACACACCGACGGTGACCTGCACCGCCACCTCCTGACCCCGGCCGGGGCCGCGCCACACTCCCTCGGACGCGGCCCCGCCCGGCTCAGTGGACGAGCCGGGCGGACGACCCGGCGAGCCGGCTCAGGCCAGGGCGGAGACGATGTCGGCGATCGAGCGGCGGCGACCCGTGTAGAAGGGAACCTCTTCGCGGACGTGCAACCGGGCGCGAGAGGCCCGCAGGTCACGCATCAGGTCGACGATCCGGTGCAGTTCGTCGGCCTCGAAGGCGAGCATCCACTCGTAGTCGCCGAGCGCGAACGAGGCGACCGTGTTGGCCCGTACGTCCGGGTAGCCACGGGCCATCTTGCCGTGCTCGGCGAGCAGTTCCCGCCGCTCGGCGTCGGGCAGCAGATACCAGTCGTACGAGCGGACGAACGGGTAGACGCAGAGGTAGGCGCGGGCCTCCTCGCCGGCCAGGAACGCCGGGATGTGGCTCTTGTTGAACTCGGCCGGCCGGTGCAGCGCCATCTGCGACCAGACCGGAGTCATCGCCCGGCCCAGGGCGGTCCGCCGCAACCGCAGGTACGCGTCCTGGAGGTCGTCGCTTGACGATGAGTGCCACCAGACCATCAGGTCGGCGTCGGCGCGCAGCCCGGACACGTCGTAGGTGCCGCGCACCACCACGTCCTTGCCGGCCAGCTCCTCGATCAGCGACTCGACCTCGCCGGTGACGTTGTCGCGCAGCGACGGCAGCGGCGTACTGGCCCGGAACACCGACCACATGGTATAGCGGATGGTGGAGTTGAGTTCCTTCAGTCGGGCCGCGTTGCTCTGCTCGGTCATCTCCCCGATCCTTCCAGTGCCGTGATGATCTCCTCGGCCGCCGTCTCGCCGGAGCGGACGCAGACCGGGATGCCGACCCCGTCGTAGCCGGCGCCGGCCAGTCGCAGCGTCGGATGTGCCGCCCGCAGCGCCAACCGGGCGGCGACGACCCGGTCGAGGTGACCGGGGGTGTACTGCGGCAACGCCCCGCCCCAGCGCTGCACGTGCCCGGCGACCGGGGCGGGCAGCGGCGTTCCCAGCACCGCCGACACCTCCCGGTGCACGGTGGCCGCGAGGTCCTCGTCGCTGCGCTGGAGTTGCTCCTCGTCGCCGTACCGGCCGACCGAGGCGCGCACCAGGGCCAGCCCGTCCGGCCGACGCAGGTGACCCCACTTGGTGGTGAAGAAGGTGGACGCCTTGACCAGCAGTCCTTCGGTGGCGGGCACCAGGAAGCCGGAGAGTTCCGGCAGCACCGGTTCGGGCAGCGCGAGGGTGACAAGCGCGACGCTGGCGTAGTCCAGCCCGCCGATCTCCTTCGCCGCTTCCGGGGCGACGTCGGCGAGCAGACGCGCCGCCGGCCGGGCCGGCACCGCCAGCACCACCGCGTCCACGTCGACGTGCTCGGGGTCGCGGGTCGGGCCGACGGTCAGCCGCCAGCCGACGCCGGTCGGGGTGAGTTCACGCACCGCCGCGTGGCGGCGGATCGTCGCGCCGCTGGCCGTCGCCGCCGCGTCGACCAGGGTGCTCAGCCCACCGTCGAGGGTGCCGAAGACCGGCTCGCCGGGAGCGCGGGGCGCGGCTGCCTGCGCCGCGCGTACGGCGGCGACAAGCGTGTGTTCCACCCGGGCGGCCCGGGCCAGCGCCGGCATGGTGGTGACCAGGGACAGGTCGTCGGCGCGGCCCGCGTACACCCCGCCGAGCATCGGGTCGACCAACCGGTCGACCACCTCGTCACCGAACCGCGACCGGACCAGCGCGCCCACCGCAACGTCGCCCCCGCGTCCGAGCAGCGGCCCACCACCGTCGCGGTCGGCCTCCGGAGTGGGCCGGGCCACCGCCGACACCTTGTCCAGATCACCGGGTACGCCGACAAGCGTGCCGCCGGGAATCGGGCGCAGCCCGCCGTCGACGGCCAGCGCCGCCTGCCCGACGGTGGGGTGGACGATCCGTCCCGCCAGGCCGAGCCGGCGGATCAGGGCAACGGCTGCGGACTCCCCGCCGGCCGGGTCACGCATCAGGAACGACTCGGCACCGAACTCGACCGGGCCGCCGGCCAGCTCGCCGGTGCGCAGCTTGCCGCCGAGGGTGCCGGACTGCTCGTACACGGTGATGTCGACCTCGGCGGAGGCGCGGTCGCGTAACCGGACCGCGGCGGCCAGGCCGGCGATGCCGCCGCCGACCACCGCCACCCGCCGCCTCGCCATGACGGTCAGCCCTGGTCGACCGGTCGACCGGACAGCTCGTGCACCAGGGCGACCACCCGGGTCAGTACCTCCGGGTCGGTCTCCGGCAGCACCCCGTGGCCGAGGTTGAACACGTGCCCCGGCGCGGCCCGGCCCTGCTCCAGGATCCGGCGCACCTCGGTCTCCACCACCGGCCACGGGGCCAGCAGCAGGGTCGGATCGAGGTTGCCCTGCACGGCCCGCTCCGGCCCGATCCGGTGGGTCGCGACGTCCAGCGGGGTACGCCAGTCGACGCCGACCACGTCGGCGCCGGCCTCGCCCATCGCGCCGAGCAGTTCGGCGGTGCCCACCCCGAAGTGGATCCGGGGCACCCCGGTGTCGGCGAGCCCGGACAGCACCTTCGTCGAGTGGGGCAGCACGAAGCGGCGGTAGTCGGCCTCGGAGAGCGCGCCGGCCCACGAGTCGAAGAGCTGCACCGCCGACACGCCGGCCTCGATCTGCACCCGCAGGAACGCCAGGGTCACCTCGGCCAGCCGGCCGGCGAGGGTGTGCCACAGCTCGGGCTCGCCGTACATCAGCGCCTTGGTCTTGGCGTGCGTACGCGACGGGCCGCCCTCCACCAGGTAACTGGCAAGCGTGAAGGGAGCACCGGCGAAGCCGATCAGCGGGGTGTCGCCCAACTCCTTGACCAGCAGCCGGACCGCCTCGTCGACGTAGTCGACGTCATCGCGGCTGATCGGCCGGATCCGTTCGACGTCGGCGGCGGTACGCACCGGTTCGGCCACCACCGGCCCGGTGCCGGGCACGATGTCCAGGTCGACCCCGGCGGCGGCCACCGGCACCACGATGTCGCTGAACAGGATCGCCGCGTCCACCCCGTGCCGGCGTACCGGCTGAAGGGTGATCTCGGTGACGAGGTCCGGGCGACGGCACGACTCCAACATCGCCACGTTGGCCCGGATCTCGCGGTACTCCGGCAGCGACCGGCCCGCCTGGCGCATGAACCAGACCGGGGTATGCGGGACCGGCTGGCGGCGGCACGCCCGCACGAAGGGCGAATCGGCGGGCCCGCCGGGGCGGGGTTCGTCGTCTCGGGCGGCGGTGCCCGTGGTGTCGGTGGTCATCGCGGCAATCGTGCCACGCGGCCGATCGCCATCCCGCGCCCACCGCCACCTTTGTGACGTAGCGCGGTAACGGGCGGCGTGGTAAGCGTCCGGTGATCGTCGGCGCGCCTCGCGGGCGGGAAACGGGCGGCGGAATAGGCTGCGGGCATGGGCCCCCCGATCGCGCTTCCCGACACGTTCGCCCGCGCGGTCGCGGGTCTCCGGTCGGCGACGCCCCGGCCGGAGATCCTGCTGGAGGAGGTGGGGGCACCGCAACGACTCGCCCCCTACTCCTTCGCGCTCTCGGCGTCGGTGCTGCGCGACGGTGACGAGGTGGCGAGCGGACGGCTGATCCTGCTGCACGATCCGGCCGGGCACGAGGCGTGGCAGGGCACGTTGCGGCTGGTCACCTACGTGACGGCGGAGTTGGAGGTCGACCTGGCCGCCGATCCGCTGCTGCCCGGGGTGGGGTGGACCTGGCTCACCGACGCTCTCGACGCCCAGGACGCGGGTTACCGGGCCATCGGCGGGACGATCACCCAGACGATGTCGACCCGCTTCGGCGAGTTGGCCGGCCCGCCCGCGGCCGGCGACGTGGAGATCCGCGCCTCCTGGACGCCGACCGGTGGCGACCTCGCCGCGCATCTGGACGCCTGGTGCACCCTGCTCGCCTCCACCGCCGGCCTGCCGCCGCCCGGCGTCACCGCCCTGCCGGAGCGCCGCCCGGCCGCCACCGGCTGAGCCCGTCCGAGTCTGGTGGCGCCGCCACCGGTCCGATCCCGGTGCTTCCCGCCGCGCTGTCCCCGGCTGCCACGGGCCCCGTCTCCCGGCCGCACGGCGTCGGCCGACACGCGGCGGGGCGGGTGGCAGCACTCGATCCACTCGCGCACTAGGGTTGTCAGGTGACCGACGAACCACCCCTGAGCCGTCGGGCCGCCGCAAGCCGTACGGGAAACGACACGCAGCACCCGCCATCGGCGCGGTCGGAGCCCTCGGACGCGGGGTCCGAGCCCACCGGCGGCCAGTCCGTGCCGCTGACCGCGCCCCGCGAGGGCACCCCCGAGCCCGTCGCCGCCCCGGAGCAGCTCGCCGAGGTCGTGGCACGGTTCGCCAGCGGTGCCGGGCCAGTGGCCCTGGACGCCGAACGTGCCTCCGGCTACCGGTACAGCCAACGCGCCTACCTCGTGCAGCTGCGTCGCGCCGGCGCCGGCACCGTACTGATCGACCCCCTGCCGCTGCCCGACCTCAGCGCCCTGGACGCCGCTATCGCCGAAACGGAGTGGGTGCTGCACGCGGCGAACCAGGATCTGCCCTGCCTCGCGGAGCTGGGGCTGCGTCCACGCCGGTTGTTCGACACCGAGTTGGCGGCGCGGCTGGCCGGCTTCGAGCGGGTGGGGCTCGCCGCGCTCACCGAGCAGTTACTCGGATTCAGCCTGGAGAAGCACCACTCGGCGGCGGACTGGTCGAGCCGGCCACTGCCCGAGTCCTGGCTGACCTACGCCGCCCTGGACGTCGAGCTGCTGACCGACCTGCGCGACGAACTCGACGCGGAGCTGGCCCGGCAGGGCAAATCCGAGTGGGCGGCGGAGGAGTTCGCCGCGCTCGTGCTGAACGGCGCCCGACCGCCCCGGGTCCGCGCCGAACCGTGGCGACGGACCTCAGGAATCCACCGGGTCCGGGGCGCGCGGGCACAGGCCCGGGTCCGCTCCCTGTGGTACGCCCGGGACCAGATCGCCGCCCGGCGGGACACGGCACCGGGCCGGGTGCTGCCCGACTCGGCCATCGTCGCGGCGGCGGAGCTGGACCCGAGGGACGAGAAGACACTGCTCACGCTGCCCGGCTTCGGTGGTCGATCGGTGCGGCGGTTGGCGCGTACCTGGCTGGCGGCGCTCGACGACGCCCGGCAGTTGCCGGACGACGCCCTGCCGGTGACGCCGACGGTGGAGGGCCCACCCCCACCGCACCGGTGGGCGGAGCGGGACCCGGCCGCCGCCGCCCGGTTGACCCGCTGCCGCGAGGTGGTATTGCGGGTGGCCGGCGAGCACAACCTGCCCCCGGAGAACCTGATCTCTCCCGACACCATCCGCCGGATCGCCTGGCAGCCCCCCGAGGAGATCACCGAAGCCTCCGTCGCCGAGGCCCTACGCGCCCACCACGCCCGCGAATGGCAGATCACCCTCCTCCTCCCCGACCTAGCCCAAGCCCTCCCCCCCCACCACCCCCTGACC
>NZ_JAGPXQ010000028.1:0-77129 GCF_018070435.1 Micromonospora sp. C51
GGGGGTTAGGGGGTGGGGGGTTGGCCGGCGTCTAGGACGGCCTGGGTCCAGCCGCCCTCGATGACGCCGCTGGTGCCGAGGAGGGCCCAGTCGACGATGTCGGCGACCTCCACCACGACGGGGGAGCCGATTCGTACGGTGGCGTCGGTGTTGGCGTCGCTGGCGCTGGCACCGACGATCCGGTCCGGGGTGTCCCAGTCCGTCACGCCGGCCCAGACGTACTCCGGACCGTCGTCGCCCGGCAGCCCGTACTTGACGACCAGCTGCGTCTCCGGCGGCAGCTGACCGTCGCGGAACCGGGCCCGGATGTCCGCCAGCCCGGCGCGGGCGGTGGCGATCGCCCGGCTCATCGCGTCACCGGCGCGGGCGTACCGCACGTCGGGTTGGATCCCGGAGAAGAGCGTGGCGCAGGCGTTGGCGAAGTACCGCCCGGCCGGACCGGGATGCCCGGCCGGCGGGCGCAGGCTGAGGAAGGAGTCGGCGTCCGGGTCGGTGGCCGGATCCAGCTCCAGGCGCAGCAGCACCGGCGCGGTCGCCCCGTGCTGCTCCGGATTGCCGTACGCCACCGCGATGTCGTGTCCGGTCACCGTGGCCAGCACCGGTAGCTGCACGAACGCCGGCACCTCCGCGCCGGCCAGCCCGTCGGTCCAGTCCCGCAGCAGGCGTCGGGCGGCACCGGTCATCACCGCGCCCCAGGCCCGGGTGAGATGGTCGGGCACCCCCTGGGTCTGCAACTCCAGCAGGCCGAAGCGGCGCAGCCCCTTGGTGGTGAACCAGAGCCCTTCGGCGTCCGACGAGTAGGGCACCAGCACCCAGTCGACCAGCCGGACCCGGCCCTGCGCGTCGGGCAGCGAGCGCAGCGCCGCGGCCGGGTCCAGGAACTGCAGGCCGAAGACGTCCACCACGTCGCCACCCACTGCCTCGGCGACCGCCGCGGCCACCGCCCGGGCGGCCCACTCGTGGGCGGGCGGCCAGCCCGGCCGGTACTCCGCCTGCACCACCACCAGGTGGGTCGCCGCAGCCAGCCGGTCCAGCTGCGCGTCGCTGGCCCCGAACGCGGTGAGCAGGTCCGGCGGCAGCTCGGGAAACTCACCGACCGGCCGGATGTCGACGCTCATCAGCGGACTGTCAAGCATCTGCCGGGCCAGCCCGTAGACCGGTTCGGCGAGCCGGCCGGCCAGCTTCCCGACGGCCGTGCGGGCGGTCACCGACGGCAGCCCCACCGTCGGCACCAGATACGTCGCGCTGAGCGACTCCGGGACCGGAACGGGCAGGAAGTCGTCGGTGATGAGCATGTCGTCCCCCGGGTGGCCGCGCCGGTGCTGTCGTCGCAGGTACGCTACCCGGCGCCGGGCCATCGACTCAGGCGGACAGCACCAGTCCCAGGTAGACGAGCGTGGTGACCAGCTCGACGGTCGCGCCGAGCACGTCTCCGGTGATCCCGCCGAGCCGGCGTACCACGTGTCGCAGCAGCCCGGCCGCGACGGCGAGCGCCGCCAGGACGACCAGCGGGCCCTGCCACGGCCGGTGCGGCACCGCCGCGATCGCCAGCAGCGCGACGGCGGCGGTGGCGACGGCCAGCGCGACCGGTCCGACACTGCCGGCGACCAGCGCACCCAGCCCCTCCGGGCGCGCCGCCGGCACCCCACGACGGCAGGCCAGCGTCACTCCGAGCCGCCCCGCCGCGGTGGCCGTCAGCACCGCCGCGAACACCGCCGGGCGGGACCGACCGGCCAGCTCGGCCAGCGCCGCGGCCTGCACCAGCAGGACGAGGACCAGGGCGACCACGCCGAAGGGCCCCACGTCGGGCCTCTTCATGATCTCCAGAGCGGCCGGTCCGCGCCGGTACGACCCGAGCGCGTCCACGGTGTCGGCCAGCCCGTCCAGGTGCAGCCCCCGGGTGAGCAGAGCGGCCACCGCGACGGTCACTCCGGCGGCGACCAGCGGCGCGGTGCCGGCCTCCAGCAACAGCAGTACGCCGGCCAGCGGCACCCCGAGCAGTACGCCGACCGCCGGGGCGAGCGTCATCGCCGTACCGGCGGTGGCCCGGTCGATCCGGCCGACGCGCAGCGGCAGGATGGTGAGGGTGGTCAGCGCCAGCCGCGCCCCGTCGCCGAGCCGCAGCTCAGCTGGCACGTGCGGCGGAGGTCTCCGCCGGCTCGGCGGCCGGCGCGGTGGTGGTCGGGCCGGGCCCCTCGGGTTCCGGCTCGTGGAAGTCGGGCTCCGTCTCCTCGACGGGCTCCACCTCGCCGCTCTCGCTGTCGTCGCCCTCGGGGCGGTCCGGCAGCGCGGCGGACAGCGCCAGCGCCGAGCGCAGCAGCGGCAGGACGGTGAGCGCGTTCGCCCCCTCGCCGAGGTCGAGCCGCAGCTGGGTCAACGGATCCAGGCCGAGCACGTCGGCGGCCAGCCGGACGGCCGGATGCCCGCCGTCGTCGGCCAGCAGGCACCAGTGCCGGGCCTGCCCGGCCAGGTCCCGACTGATCAGCGCGGAGGCCACCCCGACCGGCCCGTCCAGCAGCACCGGCAGCCGGCGGGCGGTCGCACCCAGGAGGATGCCGGTGGCGACGGCGATGTCCCCGCCGCCCAACTCGGCGAGCACGTGCACGGCGTCCCGGGAGGAACGACGGGTGCGGTGCAGGGCGTCGCGGACCGCGGCGCAGCGAGCCATCCAGGCCACGTCGTCGATCTCGCCACCCGAGGTGACCACCCGGGCGAGCACTGCGGGCGGTTCGGCGCCGGCGGTCGCGGCCAGCACCGCCGCGGCCGTGGCCTCCGCGCCGGCGCCGCACGCGGCCAGCACCAGCAGCTGTACGCCGGCATCCGCCGCCTCCTCGGCCAGCCGCCAGCCGTAGCGCAGGGCCGAGTCCACCTGCTCGGGGTCGAGCGCCGGGCCGTGCTCGATGGGCGCGGCGGCGGGGGCGTCCACCACCTGGAGGCTCGCGCCGCTCTCGGCGGCCAGCCGGGCGAGCACGCCCTGCCCGGCCCGGGCCTGCTCGGCCCGCCGGTCCGACTCACCGGTCACCGTGCCGGCGGCGACCCCGCCGGCGTGGTCGCCGTGCACCAACAGCACCCGCACCGACCGCCACGGCGTGGGGGTGGGGGTGCCCTGGGTGGCGGCGGCGAACGAGATCACCTGCTCCAGCGCACCGAGCCCGGTGCCCGGCACGTCCAGGCCCGCCAGCCGTTCGACGGCCTGCGGTCCGGCGTACTCGTCGGGCATGGGCAGTTCCATGCCGGGCTGGATGACCAGGCCGGCCGCGGCCACCGGAAGACCCGTGGTGGGCGCCGTCCAGCCGGTGCCGACGGTCTCGGCGGCGGGTTCGGCGGGCACCTGCGGGGTGGTCACCGGCGGTGAGCCGGGCAGCGGCGGACCACCTGGGGCGACCGGCGACTGGCCGGTCGGGCCGGGCTGTGCGGGCACCGGGGCGGCGGCCGGGCCGTTCTGGGCGGGCACCGTCGCAGCAGACGGGGCGGGAGTGGCCGGTGCCGAGTCGGCGGGGGTGGGCTGGACGACGGCGGGCTTCAACCGGCACGGCTGACCGGCCACCACCAGGACCACCGAGTCGCAGGCATCCGCGACGGCGCGGTTGACCGCGCCGAGGGCGTCGGTGAATGCCCGTCCCAGCGGTGTGGTGGGTACCAGGGAGAGCCCGACCTCGGGACTGACCAGCACCAGCCGGGCGGCGCAGGACCGCACGGCCGCAGCCAGTTCATCGACGGTGGCGGTGTCGTCGGCCGGCTGGTGAGCCGGGTCGAGCAGCACGGTGACCCAGCCACCGAGGTCGTCGACGAGCAGCGTCTCCTCCGGCCGGGCGTTGGAGATCACGTCCGCGAGACGACGCGGGTCGGTCGCGGTCTCCTCCGTGCTCCAGGTCTCGGGCCGGCGGGCGCGGTGCGCGGCGAGTCGCGCGGCCCACTCGGGGTCGTCGCCCGGGTCGGCGGCGGTGGCCAGGTAGCGGACCGTGGGCGCGTCGGCGACCAGGGACTCGGCGAACTCCGACTTGCCGGACCGGATGCCACCGAGGACCAGAAGCGTGTTCCACCCGTCTTGGGACATGCTGCGTACCTTACGTCCAGCGGGGCGACCGGGGCACCGCAGGTGCGGCACCGTACCGCCGCCCCCGCGGCGTGGTCACTGCCGCTCGGGGGCCTGGTACCGGAAGTCGTTGGGGTTGACGTTCGCCGGCTTCGGATCCTCCTGCCAGGCGCCCTCACCGGGACGGGCCTGGAGGGCGTCGATGAGGTCCTCCCGGTCCATCTCCCGCGCCCCTTCGATGCCGCCGCGTACCGCGATGTCGCGCAGCTCCGCCGTGTCCATCTGCGGGATCGGTGTCGTCATTGTCGCCTCCTGTGCGTCGGGTTCCTGAAGGACATACCCCGCCGCGGCAGGGTCAGTCGCGGCCGAGCGACGCTGCCCGCGCCGCCCGCAGAGCACGCCGCTCGGGCCGGTGCCGGACGCCGATCGACGCCCGTGGCCCGGTCGTCGGCGCTGCGGTACGACTACGCTGGCGGAGGTCCGTCCCATGGGGGCAGCAGCGGCGAGGGGAGACGCGCAGATGGCGTGGAGCTGGCGGTACGAGGGCGCGAACGGCGAGTCGGTCGACGGGCCGGCTGAGTCGTTCGGCAGCCAGGCGGATGCCGAGTCCTGGATCGGCCAGACCTGGCGGGAACTCGCGGCGTCCGGCGTCACCTCGGTCGCGCTCCTCGAAGACGATCGGGTGGAGTACCGGATGAGCCTGCTGCCCGCGGCGGAGTGATGACACCCAGGGACTCCGAGCCGTTGGTGCTCGGGGTGCCCCGGGCGGCCTTCCGACCCAGCCCGGTCTTCCTGGCGCTGGTCGCCCTGCTGGTGACCAGCGCCGTGTTGACCTGGCACGGGATCGGCAACGTCCGGCTCACCGTGTTCGGCTTCGTCGTCTGCGGCTGGCTGGTCTCGTTGTGCCTGCACGAGTACGCCCACGCCGTGGTGGCGTACCGCAGCGGTGACCGGGGGGTGGCCCACCGGGGCTACCTGACGTTGAACCCGTTGAAGTACAGCCATCCGTTGCTGTCCATCGCGCTGCCGGTGGTGGTGGTGCTCCTCGGCGGGATCGGCCTGCCCGGTGGCGCCGTCTGGGTCGACCGGCACGTCATTCCGGGGCGGCTACGGCACACCCTGGTCAGCCTCGCCGGGCCCGCCACCAACGTGCTGTTCGCGATCGTGCTGGTGGTGGTGCTGCGGCTCGGTGCGGGCGGCGGTGGGCCGGTGGAGTTCTGGGCGGCGGTGGCCCTGCTGGCCTTCCTTCAGATCACCGCCAGCCTGCTCAACCTGCTGCCGGTGCCCGGCCTGGACGGCGGCAACATGATCCAGCCGTGGCTGACGCCGCAGTACCGGCGGATGTACGACCTGTTCGCGCCGTACGGATTCATCCTGCTCTTCGCGTTGCTGTGGAACCCGACGATCGGTGGCTGGTTCTTCACCGCCGTCTTCGCCGTCGGCGACACGCTCGGCCTGCCGCCCTGGCTGTACGCGACCGGTCTGGACCTGATCCGCTTCTGGCAGGGCTGACCAGGCTCGGGCGGCCCGTCCGCCCGGCCGACGTGCGGTACGCCGGCCGGGCGGGGTGGAGTCAGGGCCGTTCGGCCGGCGACTCGGTGCGCGCCGGGTCCCGCTCGGTGACCGGGTCGACGATCTCGTCGATCGCCTTGAGCAGGCCGGCGTCGAGCTTCACGCCGGCCGCCTTGACGTTGTCGTGCACCTGCTCGGGGCGCGACGCACCGATGATGGCCGACGACACGTTGGGGTTCTGCAGCACCCAGGCGATGGCCAGCTGGGGCATGGTCAGCCCGGCCTGGTCGGCCAGCGGCTTGAGCTGCTGCACCCGGGTCAGCACGTCGTCGGTCAGCCACTTGGCGATGAAGCCCGCGCCGGACTTCTCGTCGGTGGCCCGGGAACCGGACGGTGGCGGCTGGCCGGGAAGGTACTTGCCGGAGAGCACGCCCTGGGCCATCGGCGACCAGACGATCTGCCCGAGGCCCAGCTCTTCGCTGGTGGGGATGACCTCGCTCTCGATGACCCGCCAGAGCATCGAGTACTGCGGTTGGCTGGACACCAGCGGGATGCGCAGCTCCCGGGCGAGGCCGTGCGCCTCGCGGATCTGCGATGCCTTCCACTCGGAGACACCGATGTAGTGCGCCTTGCCGGAGTGCACGACGTCGGCGAACGCCTCCATCGTCTCCTCCAGCGGGGTGCTGTAGTCGTACCGGTGGGCCTGGTAGAGGTCCACGTAGTCGGTACGCAGCCGGCGCAGCGATCCGTTGATCGACTCCATGATGTGCTTCCGGGACAGGCCCCGGTCGTTGCGGCCCGGCCCGGTGGGCCAGTACACCTTGGTGAAGATCTCCAGGCCCTCGCGCCGCTCCTGCTGAAGCGCCCGACCGAGAACGTCCTCGGCGCGGGTGCCGGCGTACACGTCGGCGGTGTCGAAGGTGGTGATGCCGGCGTCGAGGGCGGCTCGCACGCAGGCGAACGCCGCTTCCTCCTCGACCTGCGAACCGTGGGTGATCCAGTTGCCGTACGAGATCTCACTGACCATGAGGCCGGAGCGGCCCAGGTGTCGGAATTCCATGCTCTGACCCTAGCCCGCCGTGGTGCGCCCGGCAGGAGACGGTGATCAGTCGGGGTCCGACAGCAGCGCGTGGCGCAGGCTGCGGCCGAGCCACCGCCGGAAGGTCTCCTCGTGCCAGCCACGCTCCAGCACCAGCGCGCCGTAGTGCGCCGGGTCGTTGTAGAACCACACCTCGTCGATGGCGGCCTCGCCGTCGGCGCCCTGGCGCAGCGGCGCACCCAGGGCGCACACCCGCTCGACCACCATCGTGGCGCCGAGCCGCCGGTTGCGGAGCAGCGTCTGCCAGACCTCGGCCACCTCAGGGCTGCTGTCGGCGGCGCGGCGGACGGTCTCGAACACCCGGGCGGTCCGCCCGCCGATCATGGTGCAGACCCCGGCGTACGCGTCGAGCACCTCGCCCCCGGTGGCGGCCTCCCAGACCGGCCGGTACCAGGGGCGCTGCGCCACCGGCACCGGCTCGTCGTCGCCGGCGAGCGCCTCGTCGAGCACCTGACGCAGCAGCGCCGCCTTGGCGCCGAACGTGGCGAACACGGTGGGTCTGGCCACCCCCGCCGCGGCGGCCACGTCAGCCAGCGACGTGGCCGTGTAGCCGCGCGCGACGAAGAGGTCGGTCGCCGCCGCGACCACGGCCTGCCGGGTGCGGCGGGCGTTCTCCTCGCGGATCCGGGACCGGTACGGCCTGGTCGGTTTTCCGTCCTTGACTTCACCCATGGCGTCGTCATACTAGCAATGTATTCACTAGACTCCTAGCTATCGAATAGCGAGCTGGCTATCCAATAGTTGGTTGTCCACCGAAGTTCGTCGTCCCTGGGAGGCGCCATGTCCGTCGATCCGTTCGTCCGTCGCCCCGACGAGGGGGAGGCGTACTGGTTCCTGGGCAATCTGGTCACCGTCAAGGCGACAGGTGCGCAGACCAGCGGCCGGCTCACCGCGGTCGAGTTCGTCAATCCGCCCGGCTTCGCCCCGCCACTGCACCGGCATCAGGTCGAGGACGAGATGTTCTACCTGCTCTCCGGCACCGCCACGTTCTACTGCGGCGACACGGTGCTGACCGCCGCACCTGGTGATTTCGTGCTGCTGCCGGCGGGTCTGCCGCACACCTTTGTGGTCGGGACGGACGAACCGCTGCGGGTGCTGCAACTGACCACCCCCGCCGGCTTCGAGGAGTACGTCGCCGACGTCGGGGTGCCGGCGCTCGAACGTCGGCTGCCGGACCCGGCGCCGATCGATCCGGCCGCGCTCGGGCACGCCTCCGCGCGGCACGGGATCGAACTGCTGGGACCGCCGCCCGGTCAACAGCCGACCGGCCAAGCCGACCAACCGACCCACCGGCCAGTGCCGTGACCACCGTCGGCACCCGCTGGGACGAGTCGCGGGGACCCAAGACCGGTCAGGCCCGGCCCCACCACGCCCGGACGGAGACGTCGGCCTGATCCTGGCCGGCAACAGTGGTGCTCCAGCGTGGCCACGACGCTCAGGATGCGGCCGATGGGCTGGCGGTGCCCGGACAGCCCGGCCGGTCGTCGTCTGGGCCGGCGCAGTCGGGCACGGCCTCCTCGAAACAGGCCCTTCAGAGCACCGGGTTGGCGTCGGCGAGCAGCCCGTCGATCTCGGCGACGACCGCGCTCGGGTGATGGAACATCGGGTCGATCAACGACTCGCCCCGGCGGTCCAAGGCACCCCAGTTCCCGGCGCTGTTGGTGGCCAGGAAGGCGACCGGGTGGATCAACAAGGCCGGATGCGCCGGTGCGACGATCACCTGTCCGTTACGGTCCACCACACCCTTGCGACCAGCCAGATCCACCACGGCCAGCCCCTCCTCGGTGAAGCCGTCGACGTAGTGACCATCGGCCAGTGCGGTGTGGAAGCCGTGGTAGCGGGTCGGCACCACGATTCTGCCGGTGCGGTCGACGGCCCCCCAGCCCTCTCGGCGTACCACCGCCACGCCCTTGTGGAAGGGCCGCACGTCGGCGAAACCCGGCGGCACCGCGACCTCACCCGTGGTGTCGACGGCGTGCCAACCGCTCTCGTCCCGTACCACCCAGGCCAGGCCGTCGGAGAACGGCCGAGCCGCCAGGTAGGTCGGCCCGAGCACCGTCTCGCCGGCCAGGTTGATCAACGACCATCGGTCGCTCTGCGGTTCGCGTACCCAGGCCAGGCCATCCCGGAACGGCTGTGCCTCCGCGTACCGGGCGGGCACCACCATGTCGCCGTCCGCGTCCGCGTAGCCCCACAGGCCCTGGCCGCCGTCGCGTGCCGGCACCGGCGCCCGGTCGCGCTCCAACACCTCGTCCCAACTGCGTGGGTACGGCCCGAAGCCGCTCTCCTCGGCGCGGGCGGCCACCGCGTCGAGGCCGGTCCGGACCCGGGCCAGCAACTCGGCGTCCTGCTCGCCACGCAGGTCGAGAGCCCGCTCGAAATGATGGCACGCCTCGATCAGCCGGCCCTGGTCGAAGCAGCAGCGGGCCGCGTGCTCGTGCAGTGCGGCGCGGAGCCGGTCGGGTAGTTCGATCGAGTTGGCCTCCGCGAACAACCGGTCGGCCTCGGCGAACTCGCCGCGCCAGCGCAGCACATGGGCCAACCGGGCCTGGGCGAGCGCGGCCCGCCGCAACTCCCCGGTCGCCTCGGCGTAGGTAAGCGCCATCCGGCCGTCGTCCAGCGCGTCGTCCAGGTCGTCGAGGACCCGCGAGGCCACCGCCCGCAGACTCAGCAGCCGAGCCCGGGACCGGTTGTCCAGCGCCGAGGCGAGCTTCTCGGTGAGCCGCTCCCGAACCTCCCGCAGTTCCTCCGGGTCGTCCACGATCTCGCGCAGAGTCGCTGGGTCGAGGCGCCAGCGGAAGTTCGCCAACACCTGCTCGGGATCGGCCGGCGGTTCGGGGGCGGGCTCACCGTCCTCCGCGTCCTCGGCGCTCTGCTCGCCGTCGGCCGGTGGGCCGGCTTCCGCCGAGGTGGCGAGCGCCGCGTCGACCGGGCCAGGACCATCACCCGGCGATCTCCCGTCACCGACGTCACCGGGCGAGGTGTCGACCGCAGGCTCGATGGTGTGACCGGATTCCTCGGTGCTCTCGGTAGCAGCGGGCTCGGTGCGCTCGACCTGAGCCTGGTCCTCCGATGACGCGGAGTCACTCGGCCGGGGGGTCGGCGGTGCCGACACCGGCACGGCGGAAACCGGCGCGTCGAGGTCGGGCTCGCCGGGGAGCGCGGAGACCGACGACCCGTACGCCGGCGGCGCGGAAACCGGCGATGTCGGGGTCGGCGACTCCGGTACGGGAGGTGCCGGGACCGGGGACGCCGAGGTTGGCGGTGTGGGGGCCGGCAGGTCGGACGGCGGTGCGGAGACGGGAGGTGCCGAGACCGGCGGCGCGGCGGCCTCGATGTCGTCGAGCGGCGCGATCTCCGGTGACGCGGGCCGGTCCGACGCGGGGAGGCTGGACGGTGTCGGCACGGGGTCGGCGAGCGGATCGGTGCCAGGTGCGGCGCGCTGCTCCCGTGGCGGCGTGGCGGTCTGCGCCGCAGCTGCCGGCTCGGCGGCGGGCCCGAACCAGCTCTGCGGGCCGTCGGAGGCGGGACGGGCGGGCGGGGGCGCGGACGGCTCGGGCGTTGGTGGGACGTACCGGGTGGGCTGGCGGGCGGCCGGTGTGCTCGGTAGCCCGGCGTCGCCGCCAGCCCGGTCGGGTCGCCCCACCGGCGGCGGGTCGGTGATGGCCCCGGACGGCCGCCCCGACGATGCGGGCACGGCCGGCTCGCCGGGTGGCGCGGAGACCGGTTGGTGGGTCGGTGGTGCGGAGACCGGTCGGGCCGGCGGCGGGGTGACGGGTGGCGCGGCGGCCACCGAGGGTGCCGGGGCCGGTGGCGGCGAGGCGACGACCGGCTGGTCGTGCAGGGGCGCCGGACGGACCTGGTGCTCGTGCAACGGCGCGGGACGTACCTCGTGCTGGTGCAGGGGTGCCGGCCGGACCGCGTCCCCGGTCGGGGCCCGGTCGGCACCGGAGGCGACGGCCGGCCGGTCCCGGTCCTGGCCGGGAAGCTCGACCCGGTTCCGGTCGGGTCGCCCGGTCGGACCACGGTCCTGACCCGGCAGGTGGGTGTCGCGCCGGTCCCCGGCAGTGGCGGCGGGGCGGCTCCGTTGCGGGCGGTCGATCTCCGACTGAGGGTGCTGCGGCGCCGGGGAGACGGGCCGGGCCCGGCCGGCTGCGGGGGAGACGGGACGATCCCGTTCCGGAGCGGGGGAGACCGGGTGGTTCGGCACCACCGACAGGTGACGGCGGCGTGGATCCTGGTCGGGTGCCGCGGAGACCGGCCGTTCGGGGTCGGGCAGCGCAGCGGCCGGCCGGTCGACGAACCGCTCCGGGCCGGGACCGTCCGGTGCGCCGCCCGGCCGCCGGTCGACCTCCGGCTCCTGCGGTGTCGGCCGCTGGTACTCGCGATGGTCCCGTCCACTGCTCGGTCGCAGCGGTCCGGGCGCGGGCCAGGGCAGGTCGCCAGGCGACGGAGCGCCGTACGCCTGCTGATCCGGTGTCGGCGGTTCCGGTCGCCTCCGACGGGGAGCCCGATCCGGGCGGACCCATTCGTCGGACGCGGCCGGGACCGGTTCGTCGTCGACAAAGCCGTCCGGGTACGGAGCGGCGTCCGGGTCGCCGCCGCCGACGAAGTCGGTGCGGTAGCCGTCCACCAGTGGGCCGTCGGTGCGGGTCGGCTGCCCGGGGTGGTGACTCCACTGGTAGCGAGGGCGCGGGGAGGCGTCGTCAGGCGCCCGGCGGTCGGCACCCTCCACCGGGCGGTGTGCGGCGGCGGGCCGGCGCGTCTCCTCGTCCACCTCGGCAGCCCAGCCGGGTTCCGGACGAGGGGCCGGGGACACCGGCGCCCCGCGCCGGTAGTCGTCGCGGCTAGCCGGCTCGGAGCGGCGGCGCGGCCGGTCCGGGTACGGCTCGGGTTCGCGCTGGCCCCGTCGATCTGGTTCGGGTCGCGGATACCGGTTGTCGCGGCGGTCCGGGTCACGTCGTTCGGGCTCCTGCCGGGCGTGCCGCTCCGGGTCGCGTCGGGCGTACCGGTCCGGGTCGCGCTGGTCGCGGCGGCGGTCCGGGTCGCGTCGGTCGGGAAACCGATCGGGTTCGCGCTGGTCGCGTCGATCGACGTACCGGTCCGGGTCGCGCTGGTCACGGCGTGGTGGTGCGCCGTTACCGGTGCCCTGCGGGCCGAAGTCCGACCAGACGACCCCGTCGCGGCCCCGGGCGGGCTCACCGTACGGCGAGCGTCGTCTGTCGGGCCTCGCCCGTTCGGACCGGGCGTCGGGCGGCACCGACCGGTCGTACGGTGCCGAACCGTTGGGGCCGTCGGCAGGCCGCCGGTCGGGTACCTCGTGCCGGCCCGGCCAACCATCCGGCTCGTCGTCCCAGGACCGGCCGACGTACGTGCCGTCGGGTCGGGTCGGCGCGAGCGGCGGCACCTCGGCGCGCCCGACGGCGCTCGCTCGGCCTCGGGCGGAAGGTGGCTGGTGCTCGACGCCGATGTCACCCGGATAACGCTGGCCAGGAAACTGCGGCTGCCATTCGCTCGTCGGCTCGACGACCCAGGATGGCTCCGCGGGATCGTGCCACCGGTCGGCGTAGCCGCGACTCATCCGCCGGACCTGTCGCTGCGGCCGGGACGCAGCCGGGCGGCGGCGCCAGTCACGACAAGAGACGCTTGAGCGGGTGCGGCGGAACCCCGACGATCGAGCCCGCCGTCCCGGCACGTGCCGGAACCCAGGGCCGGCGCCCGCTCGCTCACGGTCGCGCCCCGGTGGTCGGCTCGCGTCCGCTCGCTCACGGCGATGTCACCTCGTCGGAAATGGTCGCGCTGGGCACCCCGGAGACCGGTGAAATCGCTCGTCCGGGCACCGAATGGCTGCGCAAGGAGGGTAGCGGCGCGGGCTCGGTCACCGCCACTGCGGCACCCTCGTCAACCCAAACGTTATCCTATTGATCCGGACATTTATCCCTATGCCGGTATCGGACTTCCGACGATGCTGCACCCACCGTCAGCCGCCCGTAGCGGCTGCCCGGGGCCCGGGTGACGCGACCCAGGATCGCTCCGCGCCAGTCCGGCGCAAGGGCCCGGTTCGCGGATCCGACAGTGCTCGGCGTCCCCGTGGTTCGGCGGTCAGACCTGGTCGCCGATGGCGACCCGCGGCTCCGGCGAACGCAGCTTGCGGAAGGTGATCGAGCGCATGATCGCGTAGAGGTACAGCGAACCCATCCGCTGGGTGGACTTCGGGAACCGCTCGCGGACCAGCTTCTTGATCCTGCGTGAGATGAGCACCGAGTCGACCACCACGCCCAGCGCCAGCGCGCCCCAGAGCAGGTTGGAGGCCAGCCGGATCACCGGCGGCATCGCCTGGTTCGAGCCGATCAGCACCACCAGGGCGCCGCCGAAGAACCAGGTGCCGACGGTGCGCCGGGAGTCGACGACGTTGCGGGCCAGCAGCCGCTCCGGACCCCGGTCACGGGGACCGCCCTCACGCCGGAACTCCGCGGCCGCCTCGGCGCGTCGTTGCCGGCGCAGCGCTTTCGCCTCGTCCTTGCTCAGCGGCTTCGTCGCCCCGGCGGGTCGGCGGCCGGTGACGGGTCGCTTCGGCGTCTCCCGTCCCTTGGCCGGGGTGTAGGCACGGGACCGCGCCGCCTCGGCTGCCTCCTCCTGCGCCGGGGTCAGCGGCTCGGTGGGAGGATCGGCGAGGTCGGCGGACTTGCGACGAAACAGCGACGGCACGCGGCAAGGGTAGCCAACGCCGCGCGTCCGGTGCACATCGCGGTGCAGGCGAACGCGCGGCAGGCGGCGTCGACTCGGCTACGGCCGTTCCACCTGCGCGCCGAGATCGGCGAGCTTGGCCTCGAAGTCCTCGTAACCCCGGTTGATCAGGTCGACGCCGTAGACCCGCGACGTGCCCTCGGCGGCGAGCGCGGCGATCAGATGGCTGAAGCCCGCCCGCAGGTCCGGAATGACCAGGTCGGCGGCGTGCAGCTTGCTCGGGCCGGCGATCACGGCGGAGTGCTTGAAGTTGCGCCGGCCGAAGCGGCACGGGGTGCCGCCCAGGCAGTCCCGGTAGACCTGGATGTTCGCGCCCATCGAGTTCAGCGCCTCGGTGTAGCCGAGCCGCTGCTCGTAGACCGTCTCGTGGACGATGGACAGGCCACGAGCCTGGGTCAGGGCCACCACCAGCGGCTGCTGCCAGTCGGTCATGAAACCCGGGTGCACATCGGTCTCCAGCGCGGTGGCCTGGAGTTCGCCGCCGGGGTGCCAGAAACGGATGCCGCCCTCCTGACCCGGCTGTCCGGGCCGAGGCGGACGGGTGTCGGTCACCTCGTACTCGCCGCCGACCGACCGGAAGACGTTCAGGAAGGTCATCATGTCGGCCTGCTCCGCGCCGAGCACCTCGACGTGGCCACGGGTGGCCAACGCCGCCGCCGCCCAGCTCGCCGCCTCGATCCGGTCCGGGATCGGCCGGTGGGTGTAACCGTGCAGCTTCGGTACGCCCTGGATCTCGATGACCCGGTCGGTGTGCACCTTGATGATCGCGCCCATCTTCTGCAGCACACAGATCAGGTCGACGATCTCCGGCTCCACGGCCGCGTTGCGCAGCTCGGTGACGCCCTCGGCCATCACCGCGGTCAGCAGCACCTGCTCGGTCGCGCCGACACTCGGGTAGGGCAGCGCGAACTTGGTGCCGTGCAGCCCGTTCGGCGCGGACAGGTGCAGCCCTTCGGGGGTCTTGTCGACGGTCGCACCGAACTCCCGCAGCGCCTGCAGGTGGAAGTCGATCGGCCGGGGCCCGATGTGGCAGCCGCCGAGGTCCGGAATGAAGGCGTGCCCGAGGCGGTGCAGCAGCGGCCCGCAGAACAGGATCGGGATCCGGCTGGAGCCGGCGTGCACGTTGATCTGGTCGGTGCTGGCGCTCTCCACGTTGGCCGGGTCGAAGACCAGCTCGCCGTCCTCGACGCCGTCGGTGACCTTGACGCCGTGCAGCCCCAGCAGGCCCCGGACGACCTCGACGTCGCGGATCTTCGGTACGTCGAACAGCCGGCTCGGGCTGTCGCCGAGCAGCGCGGCGACCATCGCCTTGGAAACCAGGTTCTTCGCGCCGCGCACGCGGATCCGCCCTTGCAGCGGCGTGCCTCCGTGTACGACCAGGACGTCGTCGGTCAACGCAACCTCCAGCGCGTGCGTGCTGCCGTTTCGATGGATGGACACCACCCGGTTCGCTACCCGGGACCCGGTCGCGCCCAAACGCCCGCGCCCGCGTGTGTCGTCGCCCGGCAGCATAGCCCTCCGTGATGAGAATGGATCCGGTCACACCGCCTCGGAGGGCATTTATCGGTGATCCGGCACTTTCGCGTACACCGTCCCTCACTGAGCGTGAGGGGTGGGCGAGGTCAGGCCCCGGGCAGTGCGAGCATCTGGTCCAGCGCCACCCGAGCGTGGTGCGCGGTGTCGGCGTCAACCGTGATGCGGTTGACCACCCGACCGGCGACCAGCTCCTCCAGCGCCCAGACCAGGTGCGGCAGATCGATCCGGTTCATCGTCGAGCAGTAGCAGACGGCCCGGTCCAGGAACATGATCTGCTTGTCCGGGTGGGCCAGCGCCAGCCGGCGGACCAGGTTCAACTCGGTGCCGACGGCCCACGCGGAGCCGGCCGGAGCCGCCTCGATCGTCCTGATGATGTACTCCGTCGACCCGACCAGGTCGGCGGCCTGCACCACCTCGTGCCGGCATTCCGGGTGCACCAGCACGTTCACTCCCGGCACCCGCTGCCGAACGTCGTTGACGCTGTCCAGGGTGAACCGCCCGTGCACCGAGCAGTGCCCGCGCCAGAGGATCATCTTCGCTTCGCGCAGCTGCTCCGCGGTGAGCCCGCCGTTCGGCTTGTGCGGGTCGTACAGGACGCAGTCGTCCAGGGAGAAGCCCATCTCCAGCACGGCGGTGTTGCGGCCCAGGTGCTGGTCGGGCAGGAAGAGCACCTTCTCACCCTGCTGGTACGCCCACTCCAGGGCCCGCTTCGCGTTCGACGAGGTGCAGACCACACCGCCGTTGCGGCCGACGAAACCCTTGATGTCAGCCGAGGAGTTCATGTAGGTGACCGGGACGGTGCGCTCGGTCAGGCCCAGCTCGGAGAGCACGTCCCAGGCGTTCTCGACCTGCGGCAGCGCGGCCATGTCCGCCATCGAGCAGCCGGCGGCCAGGTCGGGCAGCACGACCTGCTGCGTGTCGGCGGTGAGGATGTCCGCGCTCTCGGCCATGAAGTGCACACCACAGAAGACGATGTACTCGGCCTGCGGCCGGGCGGCGGCCTCGCGGGCCAGCTTGAACGAGTCGCCGGTCACGTCGGCGAACTGGATCACCTCGTCGCGCTGGTAGTGGTGACCCAGCACGAAGACCCGGTCGCCGAGGGCGGCCTTGGCCGCGGTCGCACGGGCCACCAGGTCGGGGTCGCTCGGTGCCGGCAGGTCACCCGGACACTCCACGCCACGTTCGGTGGCGGGGTCGCTGCCGCGGCCGAGGAGCAGCAGCGCAGTGGCGGTGTTGGAGGGCTCAACCCAGGTCGACGTCACGCCCTCCATGGTCCCACAGCGTGACCGCCGTGCCGCCCGTGCCGGTGTGGGCTGCCACACTGCCAGGCATGCGCGTACTGCTCTGCCCGGACAAGTTCGCCGGTACGCTGCCGGCCCCGCAGGTCGCCGCTGCCGTGGCCGACGGCTGGCGGGAGGTGGCACCCGGCGACGACCTGCTGGTCAGACCGCTGGCCGACGGGGGACCGGGCTTCCTCGACGTGCTCGCCGGGGCGCTGCCGGGTCGGCGGGTACCGGTGCCGACGACCGATCCGTTGGGCCGCCCGACCACCGGTGAGATGCTGCTCACCGAAGGGGGTGCGGTCGCGTGGCTGGAGAGCGCGCAGGCCTGCGGGCTGCACCTGCTCGACGTCGCCGAGCGTGACCCGCTGGCCACCACGTCGTACGGCCTGGGTCTGCTGATCGCCGCCGCGGTGGAGGCCGGCGCGCGCACGGTGGTGGTCGGGCTCGGTGGTTCCGCGACCAACGACGGCGGCGCGGGAATGCTCGCCGCCCTGGGTGCGGTGGGCCTCGACGGCACCGGCGCGGCCCTGCCGTACGGCGGTGCGGCCCTGGCCGCCGCGGCGAAGCTCGACGGGCTGCCCCGGTTGCGTGAGGCCCGGTTGATCGCGGCCACCGACGTCGACAACCCGTTGCTCGGTCTGCACGGCGCGAGCAACGTCTTCGGCCCGCAGAAGGGTGCCGACCGGGCCGACGTGCTGCTGCTCGACGCCGCGCTCGGGCGCTGGGCCGAGGTGCTGGAGCGGGACCTGCCCGGCTGCCCCAGCGGGCTGGGCGCGGTGCCGGGCGGCGGTGCTGCCGGCGGCATCGGTGCCGCGTTGCTCGCCCTCGGCGGGCGGTGCGAGTCCGGCATCGGACTGGTCAGCCGGGCCGTCGGGCTGGAAATCGTGCTCGACGAGGTGGATCTGGTGGTCACCGGGGAAGGCCGTTTCGACCACCAGTCGCTGCGCGGCAAGGTGGTGGCCGGCGTGGCCGGCGCCGCCCGCGACCGGGGCGTCCCCTGCGTCGTGCTCGCCGGCCAGGTGAGCACCGGGCGGCGGGAGGCGGCGTCGGTCGGGGTGACCGACACGTACAGCCTGGTGGAGCACTTCGGCGGCGAGGAGCACGGCGGGCTGGCCGCCGCGCTGGAGCGTCCGGCGGAAGGGCTGCGGGCGCTCGGCGCCCGGCTGGCCCGGCAGTGGAGCCGCTGATCAGGGTTCCCACCGAGTGCCTGGTCACGCCGCCGGGCCAGGTCGCCACCGGCGGCCTACAATCAAGAACTGGACCACTGTGGGAATCGCTGACCGGCGGCTGACGTTGGCCAGGGGAGGACCACACCGACGCGCCGCAGGGAGAATTCCACGTGACCACGCCAGCGCAGACCGAGTCGACCGAGGCCAAGGCCCCCACGTCCGTCGTCCTCACCGACGTCGCGGCGCAGAAGGTCAAGGCCCTGATCGAGCAGGAGGGCCGCGACGACCTGCGGCTCCGGGTCGCGGTGCAGCCGGGCGGCTGCTCCGGCCTGCGGTACCAGCTCTTCTTCGACGAGCGTTCGCTCGATGGTGACATCGTCACCGACTACGACGGTGTCGAGGTCGTCGTCGACCGGATGAGCGCCCCCTACCTGGCCGGCGCCACCATCGACTTCGCCGACCGGATCGACGCCCAGGGCTTCACGATCGACAACCCCAACGCGGGCAACTCCTGCGCCTGCGGAGACTCGTTCAGCTGAGTCCGGTTCGCCACGCGGACGGCGGTACGGCCCACCCGGCCGTACCGCCGTCCGCGTCTCTGCGCCCCGGCCGCCGCCGCGTCCACCCAGTTGACCAAGAAGTTCTGGTCGCGATATGGCCGGCGGCGCGGCCAAAACCTCTTGATCATCCGTGCAGGGTTGGGGTGGGGTGGGGTGGGGTGGGGTGGATTCGGGTGGGTGGCGGGTGGTCGCTCGGGGATCGCGGTGCCGGTAGGCTGATCGGGCTCTGCTGCCGATCCCGAGGGTTGCCATGAAGATCGCCGTGACCGGCTCGATCGCCACCGACCACCTGATGAGCTTCCCGGGGCGGTTCGCCGACCAGCTCATCGCCGATCAGCTACACAAGGTGTCGCTCTCCTTCCTGGTGGACGATCTGGTGCTGCGCCGGGGCGGGGTGGCGGCAAACATCGCGTTCGGCATGGGGCAGCTCGGTCTCCAGCCGGTGCTGCTCGGCGCGGTCGGCGCCGACTTCGCCGACTATCGCTCCTGGCTGGAGCGGCACGGGGTGGACTGCGACTCGGTGCACGTCAGCGAGATCGCCCACACCGCCCGCTTCGTCTGCACCACGGACACCGACATGTGCCAGATCGCCTCGTTCTACGCGGGCGCGATGAGCGAGGCCCGCAACATCGAGCTGCACCCGGTCGCCCAGCGTCTCGGTGGGCTCGACCTGGTGCTGGTCGGTGCCAACGACCCGGAGGCGATGCTGCGGCACTCGGCCGAGTGCCGCGAGCGTGGCTACCGGTTCGCCGCCGACCCGTCGCAGCAGCTCGCCCGGATGCCTGGCGAGGACGTGATCGCGTTGATCGACGGCGCCGACTACCTGATGACCAACGACTACGAGAAGTCGCTGCTGCAGAGCAAGGCCGGCCTCTCCGACGACCAACTGCTGGACCGGGTGAAGATCCGGGTCACCACGCTGGGCAAGCACGGGGTGGAGATCGCGGGGCGGGAGATCGAGACGATCCACGTGCCGATCGCCCGGGAGACCCAGGCGGTCGACCCCACGGGTGTCGGCGACGGCTTCCGCGCCGGCTTCTTCACCGCGCTGTCCTGGGGGGTCGGGCTGGAGCGGGCCGCCCAGGTCGGCTCCCTGCTCGCCACGCTGGTGCTGGAGACCGTCGGCACCCAGGAGTACCAGGTGCGCCGGGACGTGTTCGTCAAGCGCCTCGCCGAGTCCTACGGCGACCACGCCGCCAACGAACTCCGCCCCCACCTCCTCCCCTAACTCGAACCCCGAACGGGCACGCATCCCGGCACCGGGATCGGTGTTGATCATGAGGTTGGCGGCAGTGTCCGATCTCCACGGTGCCGCTAACCTCATGATCAACGCGGGTGGGCGGGTGGGCGGGTGGGTTGGGGGGTTAGTGGGTTCGGCGGATGTGGTAGGTGGGGCCGGGGTGGGCGCCGAGGAACTCCTGGCCGCGCATCCGGCACCAGGCCGGGATGTCGACAGCTGCCGCCGGGTCGTCGGCGAGTACCCGGACCACCGCGCCCACCGGCAGTTCCGGTAGCCGGCGGGCCAGGGCGATCACCGGCAGCGGGCAGCGCTGGCCGAGGCAGTCGAGCACCTCGTCAGGCAGCTGACCGGGCAGGTCGCCGGACGCGTTCCCGGCGGGGCTGTCCGGTGTGTCACCGGTGGCGTCGGGGACGGTCACAGCCCTGTCACCCCCGCCTGTTCCCGCAGGTCGGCGACGATGCCGGGCAGTTCGGTGAGGAAGCGTTCCACGTCGGCCTCGGTGCTGCCGGTGTGCAGCGAGACCCGGACGTTGCCGTGCGAGAGCACCCCCATCGCCTCCAACACGTGCGACGGACGCAGGGTGGACGAGGTGCAGGACGAGCCCGACGAGACGGCGAAACCCCGCCGGTCCAGCGCGTGCAGCAGCGCCTCCCCGTCGACGTACAGGCAGGAGAAGGTGACCAGATGCGGTAGCCGGTGCTCGGGATCGCCGACCACCTCCACATCCGGCACCTCGGCCGCCACCCGGGCCCGGATCCGGTCCACCAGCGCGGACAGCCGCGTCGCCTGGGCCGCCGCGTCGGCCGCCGCCGCGCGCAGGCTCGCCGCCGCCGCCACCACCGCCGGCAGGTTCAACGTGCCGGGCGTACGCCCCGACTCACGCTCGTCGGCCGGCCAGGGTGACTCCCAGCGGGTGCCCTTGCGGACCACGAGCAGTCCGACGCCGGGTGGACCGCCCCACTTGCGGGCACTCGCGGTCAACACCGACCAGCCGGGTGGCACCGGTACCCGGCCCACCAACTGCGCGGCGTCGACGTGGAGCGGCACGCCGACCCGGGCGCAGGCCGCCGCGGCGGCCTCGACCGGCTGGACGGTGCCCACCTCGTGACTGGCCGCGATCAGCGCGGCCGACGCCACCTCGGCACCGGTGACCGCCGCCGACCAGGCGTCCAGGTCCAGTCGGCCGAGGCGGTCGACCGGCACCTCGACCGCCGTGCCACCGCCCGCGACGTGCTGTTCGGCGGCGTGCAGCACGGCCGAGTGCTCGATCGCCGAGTGCACCAGGACCCGGCCGGCCCGTCGGCGTCCGCGCAACCCACCGAGCACTGCGCTGTGTGCGGCGCTGGTGCCGCTGGCGGTGAAGGACAACTCGTCGGGGCGTACACCGAGGGTCTCGGCGGTGGCCTCGCGGGCGGCGTCGAGCAGTTGGCGGGCGCGCCGGGCCTGCGAGTAGAGCCGGTCGGGGTCGGCCCAACCGTCGTCGAGCGCGGCCAGCAGCGCCTGCCGGGCGACCGGATGCAGCGGCGCGGCGGTGGCCGCGTCCAGGTAGACGGGGGAGGAAGTCACGTCTGCCCACGCTATCGCCTCGGTCGGCACAAGATCCCCCGTCAGGTGCGGACAACGACCCCAACCGGGTCCAGCCCGTCATGGTCGAGTAATCTGCGACCGTCGGTGACGCCTTTGCCGCCGGTGCGGCGGCTCCGCTCGGCGGAGCCGGCCGAAACGAGGACACCGCGGCGCGCTAGGGAGGCAGGACCAGGTGGTCGCAAGGAGTTCGGAGGTACGGCCGACGGCCGTACGGCGCAGCGCATCCCCGCGAGCCGGTGGGCGGCGGGGGCGTCGTGCCGGGCGTCTCGCCGGGCTCGGATTCAGTGGGGCGGCGCTGCTGGTCCTGCTCACGGGCTGTGACGTCGGTGCGGCGTTCGGGGGCTTCGGGTGGCCGCAGGGCGGCATCACTCCCGAGTCCCGGCGGATGTACGACCTGTGGATCGCCTCGTGTGTCGCGGCACTCGCGGTCGGCTTCTTCGTCTGGGGCCTGATCTTCTGGTGCATCGTGCGCTACCGCAAGCGCGGCAACGAGCTGCCGGTGCAGACCCGCTACAACCTGCCGATGGAGTTCCTCTACACCATCGCGCCGGTGCTGATCGTCTCGGTGCTCTTCTACTACACCGCGGTGGTGCAGACCGACGTGGTGAAGACCACCAACAACCCCGACGTCACCGTCGAGGTTGTGGCCTTCAAGTGGAACTGGCAGTTCAACTACCGCGACGGCCAGGGCGTCGACGCCGAGACCACCGCGTCCGTGCTCGGCACCAGCGAGGTCATCCCGATCCTGGTGCTGCCGACCGGCCGGTCCATTCGGTTCGAGGAGACCAGCCGCGACGTCATCCACTCGTTCTGGGTGCCGGAGATGCTGTTCAAGCGGGACGTCATGCCGGGCAGCATCCGCAACGTCTTCGAGGTCTCCTCACTGGAGACCGAGGGGGCCTACGTGGGCCGCTGCGCCGAGCTGTGCGGCAGCTACCACGCCTTCATGAACTTCGAGCTGCGGGTCGTCTCGCCGGAGAACTTCGACCGCTTCCTCGCCGCCAAGCAGGGCGGTGCCTCGACCCAGGAAGCGTTGACGTCGATCGGCGAGGAGCCGTACGCGACCACCACGAGGCCGTTCGAGACGCGGCGTACCGAGAGCAACTTCAACCCGGACACCGCTCCGGCCGGCACGGGAAGCTGAGGCAACCGGCATGAAGACCGAGTGGCGTATCTTCCTGATCATCGCCGGGTTCCTGCTGTTCGCGACCTTCCTCTACGGCGGCTGGACGTGGGCCGAAGCGGACGGTCGGGTCGAGTGGATCGGCACTGTGGCCCTGCTGCTGTCGTTCCTGCTCTGCGCGATGTGCGGCGGCTTCTTCTGGTTTGTCTCCCGCCGTATCGACCTGCGTCCGGAGGACCGGCCGGACGCCGAGATCGCTGACGGCGCGGGCGAGATCGGCTTCTTCAGCCCGGGCAGCTACTGGCCGTTCGGGCTGGCCCTGGCCGCCGCGATCGCCGGCCTGGGCCTGGTGTTCTGGCAGTTCTGGCTGCTCGGTCTCGGTGCGCTGGCCGTGATCCTGGCCGCCTGCGGCCTGCTGTTCGAGTACTACAGCGGCACTCGGCGCACCGCCGAGCACTGAGCCGCGGAAACGCAGCGAGAGCCCGCCCCAACCGGGGCGGGCTCTCGTCGTTGTCGGTGTCGGGTGGGCGGGCCGGTTCAGGCGGCGCGGTGTCGGATCGCCGAGCGGCGACGGGTCGACCGGCGCGGCGGGCTGAGGACAACGGTGATGATCGCCGCCCCGCAGCCGGTGCAGGCGCGCTCGGGGCAGTCGGCACCGTGGCCGTCGACGCAGGGCGGCGCCTCGAACGGCTGGATGCTGCCGCAGGTGTCGCAGTGAAGCTCGCGCTCCGTCACGGACCTCTCCTTCCGCTCGGCGGCCGGTCGCTTGGCATCGCCGGAACTACTCAGTTGTAGTTTCCCACGGTCCTCCGACATACCCCCGCGTCGAGCACCAGGCGGGATCAGACGGTGCGGGCGACCTCGATCCAGCGGTCCAGGGTGCGGGCTGCCGCGCCGGAGTCGATCGACTCGGCGGCGCGGCCCAGGCCGGCGCGGAGCGCGTCGGTCAGGTCACCGTCCAGGGGCCCCTGGGTGGCCAGGGCCGCCGCCGCGTTGACCAGGACGGCGTCGCGCACCGGTCCCGGCTCGCCGGCGAGCAGCCGCCGGGCCACGTCGGCGTTGTGGGCCGCGTCGCCGCCGCGCAGGTCGGCCAGGGTGGCCCGGGGTACACCAAGGTCGACCGCGTCCACCACGGTCTCCCTGACGGCCCCGTTCTGGGCGATCCAGAATCGGGTCGCCGCGGCGGTGGTGAACTCGTCCAGCCCGTCCTCGCCGCGCATCACCAGCACCGAGTCGCCCCGGGCCGCGAAGACGGCGGCCATCACCGGCGCCATCGTGGCGTCGAAGCAGCCGACGGCGCCCGAGCGGGGACGGCCCGGATTGGTCAGCGGGCCGAGGAAGTTGAACGCGGTCGGCACGCCCAGTTCCCGGCGGACCGGACCCGCGTGACGCATGCCGGGGTGGAACCGGGCGGCGAAGCAGAAGCCGATCCCGGCCTCGGCGACACAGCGGGCCACCTGATCGGGCCCGAGATCCAGTGGAATGCCGAGGAACTCCAGCAGGTCGGCGGTGCCGCAGGAGGACGAGGCGGCCCGGTTGCCGTGCTTGACCACCCGTACGCCGGCTCCGGCCACGACCAGCGCCGTCATCGTGGAGATGTTGACCGTGTGGGCGAGGTCGCCACCGGTGCCGACCACGTCGAGCGCCTCGGCGCGTACCTTTTCGGGCAGCTCGACCGGGACGGCCCGGCTGAGCATCGCCTCGACCAGCCCGGTCACCTCGGCCGGGGTCTCGCCCTTGGCCCGTAGCGCGACGGCGAAGCCGGCGATCTGGGCCGGCCCGGCCGAGCCGGCCATGATCTCGCCCATCGCCCAGGCGGTGTCGGCGGCGGATAGTTCCTCGCCGCGCAGCAGCGCGGTGAGCAGGTGCGGCCAGGTCCGATCGCCCATGGTGGGCCTCCCGAGCAGACGGTTACGGGTGGGACGGGACCGGCGCCGGCTCGCCCGGCGCCGTGGCGGTGCCGGAGTGGGACGTCAGGCGGGTGCGCCCGCGCGCAGCAGCTCGGTCACGGTGGCGGCGGTGGTGACCGGGTCGAGCGGGTGCACCAGAGTGGCATCGACCTCGGCGAAGGACGCCAGCCAGCGGTCGGCGGCGCGGGCGATCACCACACAGGTGGGTGGGGCGTCGTCCCGGTCGTCCTTGATCTGCCGGGCGATGCCGATGCCGCCGCCGGGGGTGGCCTCACCGTCGAGCAGCATCAGGTCGATCTCGTACTCGTCGACCAGTCGGACACACTCGGCGTAGTTGGACGCCTCGACGAACTCGACCCGCAGGTCGGCCGCGGGTCGGGTGCCGACGGCGAGCCGCATCCGGTCCCGCACCTGCGGGTCGTCGCTGTAGAGCAGGACGGTGCACAGACGGTCGCTCATGCCGACACTCCGCTTCGCTTCGGGCCGTCCTGAGACACCATCGCACCGAGCTTGATCCGCTCGCTCATGGCTTTCACGGCTCCCACTTCGTAGCTGCGTGGCTGATCGTACCGGTCGGTGTGGTGCGCGTGACACGCCGCCCCGGCCCGTCGCCGGGCTGCCCTCAGGCGGTCGTTTCCGCCGCTCGGCGGCGGGCCTCCTGGCGGTCCAGTTCGCGGTCGATCCGGCGGGCCTCCCGCTCGGCCTGACGCATCCACTGCACCACCAGGACCGCGAGCATCGTCACGCTGACGAACTCGCCACCGGCCCACAGGATCCCGCCGGCGAGCACCTGGTCCTCCCACGGGTCGGCCCAGGTCAGCGCGAGCGAGGGGTACCAGTCGCCACCGAAGAGGGTGGTGCTCTGCATGATCGTCAACCCGAGCACGGTGTGGAACGGCACCGACAACAGCATCAGCAGTGCCCGCCCGGGGTACGGCCAGCGTCCCGGCAGCGGATCCAGTCCGAGCAGCGGCCAGAAGAAGACGCAGCCGGTCATGATGAAGTGCGCGTGCACCACCTCGTGCGCCCAGGCGTGCTCCAGCGTGTAGCGGTACAGGTCGGTGAAGTAGAGCGCGAACGGGTTCACCACGAAGATGGCGAACGCCACCAGCGGGAAGGTGTAGATCCGGGCGATCCGGCTGTGCACCACCGCGAGCAGCCGCTTGCGCGGACCGGTCGGCAGGGTACGCAGGGCCAGGGTCACCGGCGCGCCCAGCGCCAGGAAGATCGGCGAGACCATGGACAGCACCATGTGCTGCACCATGTGCACCGACAGCAGCGTGGTGTCGTACGTCTCCAGTCCGGTGACCGTCACCGAGGCGATGCCGCCGAGGCCGGGGCCGAGGAAGAAGATGGTCCGGGCGACCGGCCAGCGGTCGCCGCGCAGCCGCAGCCGGTACACCCCGTAGAGGTAGAGACCGGCGGCGAGGACCAGGCCGACGGCGAGCCAGCTGTCCAGCCGGGTCTCGGTCACCACGGCGGTGATGGAGAACGGCGGTGGGGCGGCTTCGGCCGCCAACGCCCCGACGCCCGTCGTCATCCCGTTCGCGGCCGAGCCGGTCGTGGCCGCGGTGAGCAGCGGCGCGGCCGGAGCGGCCACGGAGATCGGATCGACGTGCAGCACACCAATCAGCCTAGGTCAGGCGAACCGGACGGTACCGATCGGGCCACACCTGGCCCGGGTTTCACCCCCCGCTGATCGCCGGCCGTGGTGAACGGCAATAATGACCGCGTGACTGCGGCCCCAGCCATTGACAAGAGCCGGATCCACTCCCTGACGCGTCCCAACATGGTCAGCGTCGGGACGATCGTCTGGCTCTCCAGCGAACTCATGTTCTTCGCGGCGCTGTTCGCGATGTACTTCTCCATCCGCGCGGCGGCGCCGGAGCAGTGGGCGGAGCACACCGAGGTCCTCAACATTCCGTACGCGACCACCTTCACGGTGATCCTGGTGTTGTCCTCGGTGACCTGCCAGCTCGGCGTGTTCGCCGCCGAGAAGGGTGACGTCCACGCGCTGCGGCGCTGGTTCACGATCACCTTCGTGATGGGTCTGATCTTCGTGCTCGGCCAGCTCAACGAGTACCGCGAGCTGGTGCACCACGGCGTCAAGATCAACAGTGACGGCTACGGGTCGATGTTCTACCTGACCACCGGCTTCCACGGCCTGCACGTCACCGGGGGTCTGATCGCCTTCGTGATCTTCATGATCCGTACCACCATGGGCCGGTTCACCCCGGCTCAGGCCACCTCCGCGATCGTGGTGTCGTACTACTGGCACTTCGTCGACGTCGTGTGGATCGCGCTCTACGCCATGATCTACTGGCTCCAGTGATCTTGGCGCGCGCCAGCCGCCTTGCCGCTGCTTCACCCCCCGCAACACAAGGTCCAACCGGTTAAGGACACAGGTCATGACTTCTGACAACGACCGCCGACGCGGTCTGCTCGCGCGGCTGCGCGGGCGGCCCGGGGCGCCCAGCAGGGGCCGCCGCCGGCTGGGTGCTGCGGTCCGGCTGGTCGCCGCGCTGATGCTGGCCGGCGGCGCCTACACCGTCCTCGCCCCCGGCGCCGCCGCCCAGGAGAACCCGCCGCTGAGCACCGCCGCCGCCGACGGCAAGGCGCTGTTCGACGTGAGCTGTGTGACCTGTCACGGTCGCAACGCGCAGGGGGTCGAGGGGCGCGGGCCGAGCCTCATCGGCGTCGGCGCCGCCTCCGTGGAGTTCCAGGTGGGCACCGGTCGGATGCCGATGGCCCGGCAGGAGGCCCAGGCGGCGCGCAAGCCCGAGGTGTTCACCCGCGACGAGATCGACCAGCTCGCGGCGTACATCCAGGAGCTCGGCGGGGGCCCGGTCGTGCCGGCCGGTGACAATCTGCACGCCGACGGCAACGTCGCGATCGGCGGCGAGCTGTACCGGATCAACTGCTCACAGTGCCACGCGTTCAGCGGCGGCGGCGGCGCCCTCTCCTCGGGCAAGTACGCGCCAAGCCTGCGGCCGGCCACCGACCGGCAGATCTACGCGGCGATGCTCAGCGGACCGCAGAACATGCCGGTCTTCGGTGACAACCAGATCACGCCGGAGCAGAAGGCGGACATCATCGCCTACATCCAGCAGACGCTGAAGGACGACGGCGACCCGGGTGGCCTGTTCAACCTGGGCCGGTACGGACCCTCCACCGAGGGAGTGGCGATTTTCCTCGTCGGTATCGTCGCGCTGGTCTTCGCCAGCCTGTGGATCGCGGGCAAGTCGTGAGCGGGGGGACCATGAGCAGCCAGACCGGGCAGCGCGCCCTGCCGGGCGGGGAACCGCTCGACGTGAACGACCCCCGGCTGAGTCGGTTCGACATCGTCCGGGAGGGTGCCCGGCGGGACGACATCGAGATCGTCCACTACGAGCCGCAGGTGGCCCCGGGCACCAAGGCCGAACGGCGGCTGGTCCGCACGGTGGCAGGCTTCTTCCTGCTGACCGGGCTGGCGGCGACCGCCTTCCTGGCCATCTACATCTGGTGGCCCTGGGAGTACGAGCCGGGTCGCGGCGGCGACAAGCTCTACACCCCGCTGCTCGGGGTGACCCTGGGTGTCGCCCTGCTCGGCATCGGCTTCGGCATCCTCACCTGGGGCAAGAAGCTGCTGCCCAAGGAGGTGTCGATCCAGGACCGGCACGAGGGCGCGGTGCCCGCCGAGGACCAGCGGATCACCGGCGAGACCATGGCGTACATGGCCGACGAGCTGGGGGTCAAGCGTCGGCCGCTGCTCGGGGTGTCGCTGCTGGCCGGGTTGCTGCCGGTCGGCGCTGTCGCCGCGGCGCCCCTGGTCGGCGGGCTGATCTCCGACCCGCACAAGGACGACCAGATGATGACCACCGGGTTCGCCCCCCGGGACGGTCAGAAGATCCGGCTGGTCCGCGAGGACGGCCGGCCCATCCGACCGGCCGACATCAGCGCCGGTGGTCAGATCACCGTCTTCCCGGGCGTGGAGCACGGGGTCAGCAACCAGTACGCGGACTCGCCCACCCTGCTGATCCACCTGCGCGAGGACGACGCCGAGGCGTCGCGCCGCAACAACGAGCGCGAGGGCCACGGCGGCTACATGTGGGGCAACTACGCCGCGTACTCGAAGATCTGCACGCACGCCGGCTGCCCGGCGAGCCTGTACGAACAGCAGACCAACCGGCTGCTCTGCCCGTGCCACCAGTCGCAGTTCCTGATCACCGACAACGCCAAGCCCGTCTTCGGTCCGGCCAGCCGGCGGCTGCCGCAGCTGCCGATCGAGGTGGACGCCGAAGGTTACTTCGTGGCTACGTCCGACTACACTGAACCCGTCGGGCCCGACTTCTGGGAGCGGCCGTGAAGCGGCGAAAGTTTGACGTGGCAGCAGTGCCGGGCAACACCGCCCGAGCGGTCGACGACCGCTTCCAGGTGGCGACTCCGCTGCGCCGACTGCTCAACAAGGTCTTTCCTGACCACTGGTCCTTCCTGCTCGGCGAGATCGCGCTCTTCTCGTTCATCGTCCTGCTGTTGACCGGTGTCTTCCTGACCTTCTTCTTCGAGCCGGCGATGACCGAGGTCATCTACAACGGCAGCTACGCCCCGCTGCGGGGCACGCCGATGTCGGCCGCGTACGCCTCGACGCTGGACATCTCCTTCGACGTCCGTGGCGGCCTGATCATGCGCCAGATGCACCACTGGGCGGCGCTGCTGTTCATGGCCGCGATCGTGGTGCACATGCTGCGGGTCTTCTTCACCGGCGCGTTCCGCAAGCCGCGCGAGACCAACTGGATCATCGGCTCGCTGCTGTTCTGGGTCGGCTTCCTGGCCGGCTTCACCGGCTACTCGCTGCCGGACGACGGCCTGTCCGGCACCGGCCTGCGGATCGCTTCCGCGATCATGCTGTCCATTCCGGTGATCGGCTCCTGGGTGACCGCGGCGGTCTTCAACGGCGAGTTCCCCGGCACGATCATCATCAGCCGGTTCTTCATCGCCCACGTGCTGCTCATCCCGGGGCTGCTGGTGGCGTTGATCACCGTGCACCTGGGCCTGGTGTTCAAGCAGAAGCACACCCAGTGGCCGGGGCCGGGCCGGACGAACGGCAACGTGGTCGGCGAGCGGATGTTCCCGCGCTACGCGATCAAGCAGGGCGGCTTCTTCATGGTCGTCTTCGGCGTGATCGCGCTGATGGGCGGTCTGTTCCAGATCAACCCGGTCTGGCTGTTCGGCCCGTACGAGGCGTGGGTGGTCTCGGCCGCCAGCCAGCCGGACTGGTACGTCATGTTCCTCGACGGCTCGACCCGCCTGATGCCGGACTGGGAGATCACCATACCCATCGGCGAGGGATACGTGATCCCGCCGCTGTTCTGGCCGACAGTGGTGCTACCCGGCATCCTGGTGGCGATATCCCTGCTCTATCCCTTCATGGAGGCTCGCCACCTGAAGGATTACCGCAGCCACAACCTGCTCCAGCGTCCCCGCGACGTTCCGTTCCGCACCGGCCTGGGCGTCATGGCCCTCACGTTCTACGTGATCCTGACGCTGTCGGGCGCGAACGACGTCATCGCCGACAAGTTCCACATCAGCCTGAACGCGATGACCTGGGCCGGCCGGGTCGGTCTGCTGCTCCTTCCGCCGCTGGCGTACTACGTCACCTACCGGATCTGTCTGGGCTTGCAGCAGCACGACCGGGAGGTTCTCGCGCACGGCGTGGAGACCGGCATCATCCGGCGGCTGCCGGACGGCCGGTTCGTCGAGGTGCACCAGCCGCTCAGTGCGGGCAACGGACACGGCGAGCTGGATTACGCCGGTTGGGTGGTACCGAAGAAGATGAACCGACTCGGTGCGCTCGGCCCGGCCATCCGCGGCTTCTTCTACCCGATCGAGCGGCCGGCCGAGGCTCCGGTCTCGCCGGGGCACCCGCCGGTCGAGCCGCGTCCGGAGCGGGAGGAGATCACCAGCGGGGAGAGCCGCTCCTGAGATCCGTCGTAACGTGACGTGGCGCCCGTCGGACCAGTTCCGGCGGGCGCCACGTTCGTTCTGCCTCTTCCGGACGTCGCCGCCGCCTCCCGCCGTCGCCGGATCGCAGGAATAACCCCGGCCAGCCGGGTATCCGTGCGGTCCAACGTCTCAACGGGGAGGAAGCATGTTGGGTATCAAACGCCTCGGCCTGCTGGCCGCGCTGGTGCTGGTGGGCGTCGCACCGGCCGCGGCGGCGCAGGCGGCCGCGCAGCCGTCGGAACAGGACACCCAGTACCTGCAGGCGGTCCACCAGGTGAACCTGTACGAGATCGCCGCCGGTGAGCTGGCCCAGCAGAAGGGCCAGAACCAGCAGGTCAAGGAGCTGGGGCAGCAGTTCGTCACGGACCACACCGAGCTGGACCAGTCGGTGCAGGATCTGGCCGGGCAGCTCAACGTCGAGCTGCCGAGCGAGCCGACCACCGATCAGCAGGACGGTCTCGACCAGCTCAACAACGCCAGCGGTGAGGAGTTCGACCGGCTCTGGGTGACCCAGGAACTGGCCGGCCACGTCCAGGCCATCCAGGCGACCCAGACGGAGATCTCGCAGGGTACCGAACCGCAGGTGGTCCAGCTGGCGCAGACCGCGCTGCCGGTCCTGCAGGCGCACTACGACGCCCTGGTGATGCTGGCCGAGGAACTCGGCATCCCGGTCCCGGAGACCAGCCCGAGCGGTACGGCCAGCCCGGGTGGCACCGTACCGGCTCCGGGCGGCACGACGCCGACTCCGGGTGAGACCTTCACCGAGGAGGCCCCGGTTCCGGGTGGCACCGTCACCGAGACCCCGGTGCCGCAGCAGAGCTGACCCGGCGGTACGAGACGAGCCGGTCCACCCCACGCGGGGTGGACCGGCTCAGTCGGTGCTGCCCAGCCCGATGGCGAAGGCTTCCTCCAGGTCGTGCCGCGAGTAGGCGCGGAAGGCGATGTGCGACTCGGTGTTGAGCACGCCCGGCACCTTCGAGATGCTGCCCGCGATGATCTGGGCGATCTCGTCGAACTCGCGGACCCGGACCATGGCGATCAGGTCGACGTGCCCGGCCACCGAGTAGACCTCGCTCACCCCCGGCAGGTTGGCCAGTGCCTCGGCCACCTCGGGGATCGCGTCGGTGGCGCAGTCGATCAACACGATCGCGGTGATCACTGGAGGGTTCTCCGTTCGTCGGCGTCGCAGCCCATGCTAGTCGTGTGGTGCCGATGCAGTGCGCTGTGGCGGTCCGTCGCTCCATCGGGGACGACGACTCTCGGTGACCAGCACGTAGAGTGACGGTGGGTCCTGTCCGCCGCCACCCGACCAGTCTCCTGTGCCGACGCTTCGCTCTGCTTCAACCGACGCAGTGGCCGTCTTGCTGCGGCGTCATCACCACGACGCTGCCATGATCGTTGCCGCCAGCGTGCGGAGAGTGACTGTTGCGTATGGTGAAGCAGAGCAAAGGCAGCGGGGTTGCGGGGGGCGGCCCGCCCGGTTCTCACCCACGGTGATGTTCGGCGGTTATCCCGCCGAATCAGAGCGCCGGGACGGTCAGGTCGGCGCCGACGCGGATCACGTCGTGCAGGTCCTCGTCGGTGCCGACGACGGCGTTCGGCCAGATCACGCTGCGGCTGACCGAACCCCGGACGGTGGCACCCGCCCCCACGACGGAGCGGTGGCAGTGGCCGGTGACCGTGGCGGCCGGGTCGATCAGGCCGCCGTCACCAGCGGCGTGCAGGTTCGCGGCGAGGTAGTCGGCCGGGGTGCCGGTGTCGATGAAGGTGCCCCGGTAGCCGACCACGGTCAGCCGGCCGGCGGCCTCTGCCGGGCGCCACACCGCGCGTACCAGGTCGCCGAAGGTGGCGGGCAGGTCGCGGATCAGCCACCACGGCAACAGCGAGAAACCGGTGAAGACGTGCCCGTCGAAGGTGCCCGGTGCGTCCGGGTCGGCGGCCGGCTGGCCGAGCAGCCGTACCGACTCGCCGTCCCAGCCGTCGAGCAGCGTGGCGATGTCGGGGCCGGGCGGTGCCGCCGGATCGGCCAGGTAGGCGTCGGCGTTGCCGACCAGCACGCCCCGGCCGTCGATCCAGTCCCGCAGCCGTCCCACGCCGCCCGCGGTGCCGAGCGGGCTGCCCGGCTCCACCGAGAGGTGCGCCCGGGCCCCCACCCGCTCCACCACCTGTTCGCCCAGGTAGCAGGCGTTGACCGCGACCGCCGCCGGGCCGCTCAGACCGAGGCCGGTGAGCCGGGCGAGCGCCCGGTCCAGCAGGGGCACGTTGCCCACCGGGCAGAGCGCCTTGGGTACCCGTTCGGTAAGCGGGCGCAGCCGGGTGCCCTCGCCGGCGGCGAGCACCACCGCGCAGACGCCGTCGGAGGGCACGGTCGGCCGACGGCCGCTCTCGGCGCCCCCGGACCGGGTCATGGCGTCGTGTCGGGCAGCGGCGGTGGGAACTGCCCGGCCAGCGGACCGATGTCGTAATACGCCAGCAGGCGGGCGGTCGGCCAGGTCAGCTTCGGCAGATCGTCCAGCGGATGCCAGGCGGCCTCGAAGACCTCGGCCCCGTCCACGGTCAACTCGGTGCTGGACGCGGGCACCTCGGCGGTGAACACCACATCCACCCAGCCCTTGGCGTGCACGATGGCGTTGGGCACCGCCGGGGTGAGTCGGGCGGGGGAGAGGCGGACACCGCTCTCCTCGTACAGCTCCCGGGCCGCGCCGACGGCCGGGTGCTCGGCGCGTTGCAACAACCCCGCCGGCAGGGTCCACCCGCGGCCCGGTGGTTGCCGCAGCAGCAGCAACCGTCCCGCACCCTCGGCCTCACTGTCACGGAGCAGGGTGACCGCGCCGACGATGTATTTGGGTACGGCCATCCGGACCAGCCGACGTCGGACCGGCAGCGGCAGCCGGTAGAAGACCTGGTACGCGACGGCGCGCCCGGTGCGGCGGGTACGGGGGATCATGACTCCAGGCTAGTGGCCGTGAGGCGTGCTCGCGCCACGAGGACCACGCCGAGTACCGCGTGCGGCCTGGGCGGTCACTGACGGTGATCAACCAGGTCGATGAGTTGGCGTACCACGGCGTCCGGCTCGATGACCCGGTCGAAGACCGCGACCAGCAGGGTTTCCAGATCCGGGTAGCCGAGTTCCTCCGACAGCCGCAGCAGCGGCAGATCACTGGCCAGCCCGCGGTTGTGCTGGCGCAGGGCCAGCCCGATGGTGGCGCGGCCCAGGCGGACCTTGTCGCTGATTGAGATGCCCGGCTCGCTGTGCTGGGCGAACCACCGGTTGATCTGCATCTGCGCGTGCGGTGACTTGACGAACCCCAGCCACTCGCGACGCGGCCCCCGGGGAGCCACCTCGGCGTCGAGGCTGCTCTCCTCGTCGGTCTCGGTGAAGATCTCCACCACGTCACCCTCCTCAAGCTCGGAGGAGAGCGGGACCAGCCGACCGTTGACCCGGGCTGCCAGGCACCGTTCCCCCCGGTCCGTACCCAGCTCGTACGCCAGGTCGACCGGGGTGGCGCCGGCAGGCAGCACGATCTGCCGCCCCTCGGCGACCACCTGGATCTGCGCCTCGGACAGGTCGCAACGAAGCGAGTGGAGGAACTGGGCCGGGTCGGCCGCGTCCTGCTCCCAGTCCAGCACCCGGCGCAGCCAGTCGAGCTGCCCCGGGCGGGCCGTCGTGCCGCCGGAGCGGGGGAAGCGGAAGTCGGCGGCCACCCCGTACTCGGCCGCCCGGTGCATCTCCGTCGTGCGGATCAGCACCTCGACCGTGCGGTTCTTCGGCCCGCAGACGCTGGTGTGCAGGGATCGGTAGAGGTTGTTCTTCGGTGAGGCGATGAAGTCCTTGAACCGGCCCGGCACCGGCCGCCAGACGCCGTGCACGGCCCCGAGTGCCGCGTAACAGTCGGTCGCCGGGCCGTCCACCACGATGGTGATCCGGGGCAGGTCGAACGGGGCGGCGTGGTCGCCGGCCACGGTGTCCTTCCAGATCGAGTAGAGGTGCCGGGGTCGCGGGGCCACCTCGGCGTCGACCCGGCTGCGCCGCAGCGCCACCCGGGCCTGTGCGACCACCTCGGCGAGGTAGCTGTCCCAGCCGGGCCGGTCGTGTACGTGCCGCGCGATGCGGGCGTGCTCATCCGGTTCGAGGTGCAGCAGGACCACGTCGTCCAGTTCCCGCTTCAGGGTCTGGATACCCAGCCGGTCGCAGAGCGGTACCAGCACCTCCTGGGTCTTGCGGGCGATGCGCTCGCGGGAGGCGGCCGAGCGTACGCCGAGGGTGCGCATGTTGTGCAGCCGGTCGGCGAGCTTGATGATGAGCACCCGGACGTCCTTGCCGGCCGCAATGATCATTTTGCGGATGGTCTCCGCCTCGGCGGCCTGCCCGTAGAACGCCTTGTCGAACTTGGTCACCCCGTCGACCAGGTGGGCGACCTCGTGGTCGAAGTCCTCGGCGAGGGCCTGCAACGTGTAGCGGGTGTCCTCCACCGTGTCGTGCAGCAGCGCCGCGACCAGGGTGGTGGTGTCCATGCCCAGCTCCGCGCAGATCTGGGCGACCGCCAGCGGGTGGGTGATGAACGGCTCCCCGCTCTTGCGGAACTGGCCGCGGTGCATGTTGTCCGCGATGGTGTACGCGCGGCGCAGCACCGCCGGGTCGGCGCCGGCATGGATGGTGCGGTGGGTGCGGACCAGTTGGCCGACCGGCTCGGTCTCGGCGGTCGGCCAGGTCAGCAGCGATCGGAGTCGTCTGGTCAGGGGCAGCTCGCCGGGCTGTGTCGGGAGCGCACCGCCCAGGGCGCCGCCGTGTCCGGCGTTGACGTCCACCTGGGACACCCCCTCACGCCTGCTGCACCACCACCGGAATCCGGCAAGCGGGAGCAGACCCTCGAAACGGGCAGGACTGCACTTCCTTAACAGAGTAAGTGAGTCGACGTAGTCCGATCGGACAGTTGCTCATGAGCGTTCGGACCAGAGTTGCCGGGACGCCGCGTTCTCGGCCTTGGTCAACAGGTCCCGGAACCGTGCCGCGCCGGCCACCGGGGACGACCAACCGGCTGACATCTCGACCAGCCGGGTCTCCGGTCGCTCCAACCAGGACAGGATCCGCTCCGACTCCTCCGGACTGGCCGCCGGGACCGGGCCGTGCCCGGGTGACACCGTCTCGGCGGTGGCCCGGATGGTGGCCAACGTCGGTCGAGGGTGGACGCCGGGCGGGGACACGCCGGCCCCGGCGAGCCGCCCGTGCCGGATCAGCGCCAGCTCCCAGCCGCCGCCGGCCGCCGGGTGGGCGGCGGCCACCTCGGCGAGCCCACTCAACGCGGCGAGACGCTGCATGCGTACGGCGGCCCGCAGCACCGCGGCGAGCCGGGAGCGCAGCACGGCCGCGTCCTCGTAGCGTTGGCCGGCCGAGAGCGCCTCGATCCGGGCGAGCAGGGCGTCCACCACCGGCTGCGGATCGCCGGTGGTGGCGGTGGCGAACGGCATGACCGCCCGGGCGTCGTACTCCTCGGGAGAGATCCGGTGCTCGCAGGGCGCCGGGCAGCGGCCCAGCTCGGCCAGCGCGCAGGCCGGCGTGACGGTGCGCAGCGACAGCCGGTGGGTGCACTGCCGTAGTGGGACCGCGTCGTGGAAACCGGCGGCGGCCAGCTCGGCGGCGCGTCGCGAGGTGAACGGGCCGAGGTAGGCGCGGTCGCTCGGGGAGATCTCCCGGACCACCGACAACCGGGGGTACGGCCCGTCGGTCAGCTTCAGCCAGACCACCCGCTCCGGGTACTTCGACCGGCGGTTGTACGGCGGCGCGTGCGCCGCGATCAGCCGCAGCTCCCGCACCTCGGCCTCCAGCGAGTGTGCGCACTCCACCGCCTCGACCCGTTCGGCGGCGGCCAGCATCTCCGAGATCCGGGCGCGTTTCTCCGCGGCGGTGAAGTAGCTGCGCACCCGGGTGGCGATGTCCCGGGAGGTGCCGACGTAGAGCGGTCGGTCGTCGGCGGCCCGGAAGATGTAGACCCCGGGGGAGCGGGGCAGGCCGTCGGCCAGGTGTCGCTTGCGACGCTGGGTCGGGGTGACCGCGCGGGCGAACTCGATGGCGTCGCCGATGGTGTCGACCCGGTGCCCGCCGAGGCGTCCGATGAGCCCGTGCAGCACGTCGACGGTGGCCCGGGCGTCGTCCAGGGCCCGGTGGGTCGGCTGCGTGGCGGCGCGGAAGTACGCGGCGAGGGTGCCGAGCTTGCGGTTGGGCACCTCGTCACGCAGCAGCACCCGCCGGGCCAGCGCCGCGGTGTCCAGCACCCGCGGGTTCGGCCAGCGGTAGCCGTGCTTCGCGCAGGCCGCCTTCAGGAAGCCGACGTCGTAGGGCGCGTTGTGGGCGACCAGCACGGCGTCCGAGACGAACTCCAGGAAGCTCGGCAGCACCTGCTCGATCGGTGGTGCCGGCAGCAACATCGCCTGGGTGATGCCGGTCAGCACGGTGATGAAGGGCGGAATCGGCACTCCGGGGTTGACCAGGGTGGCCAGCACCCCCAGCTCCTCACCGCCGCGCACCTTGACCGCGCCGATCTCGGTGATGCCGCCACCGTCGGGAGCTCCGCCGGTGGTTTCCAGGTCGACCACCACGAATGTCGTCGCGTACAGCGGGAGCGCCGGGTCGACACCGCCGACGGTCGGATCGAGCCCGGCCAGCGCCGGTTGCAGGAACTCCTGTGCTGCCATCCGCGGCACCGTAACGGTCCGGTCCGACACTCGCGCCCCATCCGTCCCACCGGCAACTCCCGGGTCTAGGATGAGAGATCGGCTCACTCACCGGGCGGTGGGCCCGGTCGCGGTGGGAGACTTGCCACATGCCCCTCACCGAGCCGTACGACGACAACCTCCCGCAGGAGGAGCAGGTCGTCGCGGTTCCTGCGGCCGGTGACGACGCCACCGACACCCCGGCGGTGACGGACTCCGGGCCGGTGGAGCCCGGGCAGCCGGAGCCGGAGCCGAGCCTGCCCGAGCCGGTGCGACAGCGGATCGTTTCGCTCACCGCCGCGGTGCTGCCCGGTCTGCCCGGTGACGAGGTGCCCGTGCCGCTGCGCCGGGTCGCCAAGTTCGCCCCGAACCGACGCGCCCGGCTCGGTGCGCCGGTGATCGCCGCCCAGCTCGCCGCCGATCCACTGTTCCGGCAGCGGGTCACCGCCCGGGTCCTGACCGATGCCGGTGATCTGGGTACGGCCGTGGTGGAGGGCACCGCCCCCGCCGCCGCCGACCCGGTCGAGGTGGCCGCCCTGGCCTACCTGGCCCGCCCGCGAGGCTGGCGGGAGCTGATCGACGCCAGCGGGGCGGCGGTCCGCGCCGAGGCGGACACGGCGGTGGTGGCCGAACTGGTTCGGCAGGCCGAGCAGCGGGCCACCCGGGCCGAGCATGACCGGGCGGTGGCCCGGGTGGAGGCGGAGAAGCTCCGCGACGAGCTGGCCCGGGTGCGCGAGGAGTTGGGCCAGCTGCGTGAGGAGGCCCGGCAGTTGGCCCGTACGCTCCGGGAGAGCCAGGCCCGCGAGCGCCGGGCGAACGAGTTGCTGGCCACCGAGCGGGGTCGGGCCACGCGGGCCGCCGCCGACGCGGACGCCGAACTGCGTCGCGCCCGGGCCCGGCTGGCCGAGGCGGAGGCGGCGGCCGGCGCGGCCCGCAGCAGCGCCAAGGAGGCCCGCTCGGTCGACGACGCACGACTGTGGCTGCTGCTGGAGACGATCGGTCAGGCCGCCCTCGGGCTGCGCCGGGAGCTGGCCCTGGACCCGGTCGACCGGCTGCCCGCCGACTTCGTGGCCGACTCCTTCGCCGATTCTCCGGCGGCCACCGCTGCCGCGGCCCGTGCCCAGGACACCGACGACCCGGCCCGGCTGGACCAACTGCTGGCCCTGCCCCGGGCGCACCTGGTGGTCGACGGCTACAACGTGACCAAACGTGGCTTCGGCGAGATGTCGCTGGAGCAGCAGCGCAAGCGGCTGGTCACCGGCCTCGGCGGGATCGCCGCGCAGACCGGTGACGAGGTCACCGTGGTCTTCGACGGCGCCGAACGGGTGCACGGCCTGCCACCTGCCCCGCGCGGCGTTCGGGTGCTGTTCTCCCGCAAGGGTGAGACCGCCGACGAGTTGATCCGCCGACTGGTCCGTGCCGAACCGCCCGGCCGCCCCGTGGTCGTGGTGTCATCCGATCGTGAGGTCGCCGACGGGGTGCGCCGGCACGGGGCGTACCCGCTGGGGGCGGACTCGCTGGTGCGCCGGCTGTCGCGGTCCTGAGCCGGCGGCGGTGGTCCTGCGCCGGCCGTGCGGGCGGGTCGACGGGCGTGGGGCGGGCACCCGCCGGGACATAGGATGGCGCCCATGGCGACAGGAGCGGCGGTATGAGGCGCACGGCGGGCGACGGGTCGGTTCGCGTTCGCTGCGGCGGATCGCCGGTGCCGGACGGGGCGTCGCGGTGAGCCCGCGGGGGTGGGCGGTGCTGACCCTGGCCGGGCTGGGCGTCGCGCTGGTCGTGACGGCACTGGTGCTGGTCCCGTGGCAGCGCCCACCGGCTCCCCGGGCCGATCAGCTCGCCGCCCTGCGTGACCTGCCGACCGAGCAGGTGGAGCACGCCCGGCAGTTCCGATCCGCGTTGCGTCCCGGCGGATGGGCGGCCCTCGGCGTCGGCCTGCTGGTGGCACTGGCGCTCGGGTTGACCCCGCTGGGCAGCCGCCTGGTCGAGTTGGCCGGGCGCCCCTTCGGCGGGCACTGGATCGCGCAGGCGATCCTCGGCGGTCTGGCCGTGGTGCTGGTCGCCGACCTGGTGACGCTGCCGTTCGCGGCCTGGCGGCACAGCGTGCTCACCCGCTACGGGCTGGCCACCAACGGCTGGGGCGGCTGGGCGGTGGACCTGCTCAAGTCGTACGCGGTCAGCGCCGTCATCGGCGCGGTGGCCCTGCTCGGCTTCTACACCGTCATCCGACTCGCCCCGCGCTGGTGGTGGGCGTTCGGCGCGGCCGGCGCCGCCACCCTGGTGGTGCTGCTCTCCTTCGTGCTGCCGGTGCTGGTCGAGCCGGTCTTCAACCGGTTCAGCCCGATGGAACCCTCGCCGTTGCGCAGCCAGCTCATGGAGCTGGCCGAACGCGACGGAGTGCCGGTGCGCGACGTGCTGGTCGCCGACGCCTCCCGGCGCACCCGGGCGGTCAACGCGTACGTCTCCGGCCTGGGGCCGACCCGCCGGGTGGTGGTCTACGACAACCTGCTGCGCGAGGCGACGCCGGCCGAGGTGACCGCGGTGGTGGCGCACGAGCTCGGCCACGCCCGGGACCGGGACGTATCGGTGGGCACCCTCACCGGCGCGCTCGGTGCCGCCGCCGCGGTGGTGGCGCTCTACCTGATCGGCTCCTGGCCACCGTTGCTGCGTCTGGCCGGTGTCGACTCGGTGGCTCAACCCCGCGCGTTTCCGCTGCTGCTCGCCCTGGTGACGGTCGCCGGGCTGGTCTTCACCCCGGTGCAGTCGCTGATGTCGCGGCGGGTCGAGGCCCGCGCCGACGCGCACGCGCTGGCGTTGACCGGCGACCCGGCGGCATTCGAGTCGATGCAGCGGCGGCTGTCCGCGGTCAACCTCTCCGACCCCGACCCGCCCCGCTGGGAATACCTCTACTCAGCGTCTCATCCGTCCACCGTGGAGCGGATCGCCGCCGCCCGCGCGTACGCCCGAAAGGTTGGTCGGTGAGCGAGCGTCAGCGAGCGAATCATCAACGCACGTTGCTGGTGACGAACGACTTCCCACCCCGGCCGGGCGGCATCCAGTCGTTCGTGCACAACCTCGCGGTGCGTCAGCCGGCCGGTTCGGTGGTGGTGTACGCGTCGCGCTGGGCCGGCGCGGACAAGTTCGACGCCGACCAACCGTTCGAGGTGGTGCGGGAGCGCACCAAGGTGCTGCTGCCCACGCCGCTGGTGGCCCGCCGGGCCGCCCAGCTGGCCCGGTCCTACGAATGCGACACGGTCTGGTTCGGCGCGGCGGCTCCGCTCGGGCTGCTCGCCGCCGGGCTGCGCCGGCGGGCCGGGATCCGGCGGGTGGTCGCCCTGACCCACGGCCACGAGGTCGGCTGGGCGGCGCTGCCACTGGCCCGGACGGCGCTGCGACGCATCGGTCGGGACACCGACGTGGTCACCTACCTGGGGGAGTACACCCGCACCCGGCTGGCTCGGGCGCTGGACGGCCTGACCGAGCTGCGGCGGCTCGCGCCCGGCGTGGACACCGACGTCTACCATCCGTCCGTCGACGGCGGCGCGGTGCGGCACCGGCTCGGCCTGGCCGACCGGCCGGTGGTGGTCTGCGTGTCCCGGCTGGTGCCCCGCAAGGGCCAGGACATGCTGATCCGGGCGATGCCGCTGATCCGCCGTCGGGTGCCCGACGCGGCGCTGCTGGTGGTCGGCGGCGGACCGTACCGGACCACGCTGGCCCGACTGGCCCGCCAGTCCGGGGTGGAGCGGGACGTGGTCTTCACCGGCTCGGTGCCCTCGGCCGAACTGCCCGCCCACTACGCGGCCGGCGACGTGTACGCCATGCCGTGCCGCACCCGCAACCGGGGACTGGACGTCGAAGGTCTCGGCATCGTCTACCTGGAGGCGTCGGCGACCGGTCTGCCGGTGGTGGCCGGCAACTCCGGCGGTGCCCCGGACGCGGTGCGCGAGGGCGAGACGGGCTACGTGGTGGACGGTCGGGATCTCGCCGAGCTCGCCGACCGGGTGGCCACCCTGCTGGCCGACCGGGACCTGGCCCGGCAGTTCGGCGCCGCCGGCCGGGCCTGGGTGGAGCGGGAGTGGCGCTGGGAGACGCAGGCGCTACGCCTGTCCACGCTGCTCGCCGGCTGAGACCGGCCACCGGAGGCTGGCTCAGCGGATGCGGGCGAGAATGTGGTCGGGGGAGGCGGGGCGGCCGAAGTGCCAGCCCTGACCGGCGTCGCAGCCGATCGCCCGCAACCGCTCGGCCTGTCCGCCGGTCTCCACCCCTTCGGCGGTGACCGTCAGGTCCAGCGCGTGCGCCAGCGACACCAGCGAGGCGAGGATCCGCTCGTCGGCGAGGGCCTCCGGAGTGCGTAGGCCGCGGACGAACTCACCGGCCACCTTCAACTCGGTCACCGGCAGATCCCGCAGGTAGGCCAGGTTGCTGTAGCCGGTACCGAAGTCGTCGATGGCGATCCGGATGCCCAGGTCGGCGAGGGCACGAAGGGCGCGTACCGGCTCCTCGGAGGTGGTCATCATCGTGCTTTCGGTGATCTCCAGCTGGAGCCGGTTCGGCGGCAGGCCGGTACGCCGCAGCAGGGACCGCACCTCCTGCACCAGACCCGGGCGGCGGACCTGACGGACCGCCAGGTTGACGCTGACGTACGGCGGCTGGCCCGAGGTGGACGTCCAACCGACCGCCTCACGGCACGCCTCGGCGAGCACCCACCCGCCGAGCTGCACGATCAACCCGGTCTCTTCGGCCAGACCGATGAACTTGTCCGGCCGCAGCACCCCGAGCCGTGGGTGACGCCACCGGACCAGCGCCTCCACCCCCAGCAGCGAGCCGTCGTGCAACGAGGTCAACGGTTGGTAGTCGAGGAAGAACTCACCCCGTTCCAGGCCCGCCGGGATGGCCGCGCTCAGCTCCTGACGGGCCTGCTCCCGCCCGTCGCGCTCCGCGTCGTACAGCGCCCACCCCGCGCCGCCAGCGGACTTTGCCCAGTGCAGGGTGCTGCCGGCGGCACGCATCAGGTCGTCCGGAGAGGTTCCCGCGACCCGCCGCTCCACGATGCCCACGCTCGCCGTGACCGTCACGTCGTGCCCGTCGACCACCACCGGCTCGGAGAGCGCGGCCAGCGCCGCCTCGGCGACGGCGACCACGTCACCGGTGCCGGTGGACCGTTCGACGAGGACGACGAAGGCGTCCCCGCCGAGCCGCGCGACCAGGTGCGGCTCGACCGCCCGCCGCAGGCGCCGCGCCGCCGCCACCAGGGCCCGGTCGCCGATCTGGTGCCCGAACGAGTCGTTGACCCGCTTGAACCGGTCCAGGTCGAGAAAGCAGAGCCCGACCCGGCGGCCACTGCCGGCCGATCCGTCGACGGCGGCGGCGAGCCGTTCGGCGAAGAGCGTGCGATTCGGCAGGTCGGTCAACGGGTCGTGGGTCGCCTGGTGCCGGAAGCGGGCCTCGCTGGCCCGCAGGGCCTGCTCCGCCTCGACGCGGGCGGTCATCGCGGCCCGCCGGATGGACTCCTGCTCGTCGAGGGTCCGGTCACGCAGCGCCCGGGCGTAGCCGGTGGCGACCGCGCCCAGCAGCCGGGCCATCCGGTCCTCGATGTCGTCGGAGACCAGGTCGAGGTCGCGGACCAGCCGAAGCTGGATCACCTCCACGGTCCGGCCGAGCGCCTCGGCGGAGACGATGTGCGCGGCGACCAACTCGTCGGCGACCTTGTGCCCCACCCGCAGGTCGAGCGGCTCCGCCCGCAGCGCCTCGGCCAGCAGGTCGGTGAGCCGTTGCAGCAGCAGCTCCAGTTGGGCGTGGGTCATCGGCAGATAGCTGGTGCCCGCTACCGCCTTCGCCCAGGCGCGGGCGAACACGCCGACGCAGGGCTGGCCGTCCGGCGGCTCACCCACCGAGGCGCCCGACCCCGCCGAGGAACACCGCCCGTTCGGCGTCCTCGGCGCTCTCCGGGGTTTCCGGACGCCACTGCGGCACCCACACCACGCCGGGCTCGACCAGCTCGAAGCCGTCGAAGAACCCGGTCAGCTCGGCTCTGCTGCGTACCCACAGCGGGCTGTCGGTGCGCCGGTAGACCTCCTCGGCCTCGGCCCGCTCGGCTTCGTCCCGGCCGTCGTCGCTGGCCTGGGACAGGACCAGGTAGCTGCCGGGAGCCAGTGCCGCCCGCAGGGTCCGCAGCACCTCGGCCGGTCGGTCGTCGTCGGAGACGAAATGCAGCACCGCCACCACAAGCACGGCCATCGGCTGGGAGAAGTCGAGCATCGCGCGGACGTCGGGATGGGCCAGGATCCGGTCGGGTTGGCGCAGATCCTCCTGAATGACCGCCGTGCGGTCGTTGCCCGCCAGGATCTCCCGACTGTGCGCCACGGCGACCGGGTCGACATCGACGTAGACCACCCGCGAGTCGGGGGCGTGCAACTGCGCGATCTCGTGCACGTTGCCCACCGTGGGGATGCCAGAGCCGATGTCCAGGAACTGCCGGATGCCGGCGTCGGTGAGGAACTGCACGGCCCGGCGCAGGAAAGCACGGTTGGCCTGGGCCATCAGCGGCGCCTGCGGCACCGCCGCCACCATCGCGCGGGCGGTCGCCCGGTCCACGGCGAAGTTGTGTGAGCCGCCGAGGTAGTAGTCGTACATGCGGGCGACGCTGGGACGTTCGACATCGATTGTCTCGGGTGCCCAGTCCGGCCGCTGCAATGCCCTCACCCCTTCGCACGCCCACGGGGGCGACGGCGCCCCGGCGGGTATTCTGCCCCGCTTTCCCAAGGGAGGCCATAGCCGTTCGTGTCGGAGGGCGATGAATGCGAAGATCCGTGCCCCGCCGTGGCGGGACACGGATCCCCGTCGTGCCGCGCCGGTCAGAACTTCGGCGCGTCCGGTGCCTCAAGCAGACCGAGCCGCAGCGCGGTCATCAGCGCCTGCGCCCGGTTGGCCGCGCCGAGCTTCTCGTAGAGCTTCGAGATGTGGGTCTTGGCGGTCGACTCGCTGACGAACAGCTGCTTGGCGATGCCGGCGACGCTCATTCCGTCGGCGAGCAGCCGCAGCACCTGACCCTCGCGGGGGGACAGCTGCGGGCCGGACGGGGCGAGCCGACGCTTCATCGCCTCGGCCAGGTCGGCGGCGGTGAAGGCACTGGGCGAGGAGGCGGCGTGCCGGGCGGCGGCGACGACCTCGTCGGCCGGCGCGGTCTTCGGCACGAACGCGCTGGCCCCGGCCTCCAGGGCACCGAAGAGCTGGTCGTCGCCGGCGTACATGGTGAGCACCACGATGCCCATCGACGAGCTGGACTTGCGCAGCGCCCGGGTGGCCTCCAGGCCGCTGCCGTCGGGCAGCCGCAGATCCATGATCACCACGTCCGGCTGCAGGGCACCGGCCTGCCGGACGCCCTCCGCCGCCGTGGCCGCCTCGCCGACGACCTCGAACTGCCGGTCGCGCTCGAAGGCGTGCCGCAGGCCCTTGCGGATCAAATCGTGATCGTCGACAAGGAGGACCTTGGTACGGGTTGCCGGTGTCGGGCTTGTGGTCATCCTCGGCTTACTCCCCTTCTGCAGCGGCGGCGCTACCGCGAACGTTATCGCGCCGGGGCGGTGAACCGACCACCACCGCGACGGTCGTCCCGCTCGGCTGCCGCGGCCTGATCTCCAACCGGCCCCGGATACGTTCCGCTCTCTCGGCCATGATCGCAAGACCATAGTGCCCGTCCGAGCGCTGGTCACCTATGCCGTGACCGTCATCCGACACTTCGATCTGCGCGTAGGGTGGGTCCACCTCGCAGGTGACCCAGAGATTGGCCGCGCCGGCGTGCTTGCGGGCGTTGGTGACCGCCTCCTGCGCGATGCGCAGCAACTCGGCCTCGGTCGCGGCGGGCAGCCGGGCTGTCGACTCGTCCAGCGACAGGTGCACCCGCAGTCCGCCGGAGGCGCCGACGGTGCGGGCGTACTCGGCGATCGCGGCGGCCAGGCCACCGTGCCGGTCCACCTCGCTGCGCAGCTCGAACAGGCTCAGCCGCAGCTCGGTGATCACGCGGGTCACCTCGTGGCGCAGCAGGCGCAGCGACTCGGCGGTCTCCTCGGCGTCGTCGTGCACGGTGGCCAGGGCGTTGTCGATGCCGTAGCCCACCATCACCAGTTCCTGGGCCACCCCGTCGTGGATCTCCCGAGCCAGCCGCTGCCGTTCCTCGTTGGTGGCCAGCGAGCGCACCTCGTCGAAGAGCAGCGCGGCCTCCAGACGCAGCGCGGCCGGGCCGGTCAGCCCGGTCACCTGGGCCACCACCGGTGGCGGGTACGCGTGCGCCGTGTCCGTCTCCAGCACCACCAGACCCACCGTGCGCAACCCGGCTACCAGCGGCACGATCAGTGCCGAGACCTCTCCGCCCCGGTGCGAGCGGGACTGCGAACGGGCCGAGGTCTGCGACTGCTGGCTGGCCCAGGCGTCGGCGATGGCCGAGTCCGCGTCGATGGTGGTCTCCCAGTCGACCCGGTCCGCACCGAGTTGAGCGAGCACCACCAGCCGGCCACCACCGCTGGCGGAGAGCACCGCGCCCCGGTCGGTACGGGCCACCGTGCGCAGTTCCTCCAACAGATGCTCGGAGATGCCGCCCGGGTCCAGCGTGGCGCCGGGCAGTTGGCGGGCCACCGTACGCAGCTGGGTCAGCAGCCGGGTCGCCTCGGCGTACGGCTGGGGTTTGCTGTCGTGGCGGGCCTGCATGACCCGGTGCAGGGTGCCGGCGGCGTAGAGACCGAGGGCGGCCAGGATCAGCCACTGCGCGCAGACGGCGAGATACCCGGGCTGGCTGAGCTGCCGAACCCCGCCGACCTCGGTGACCGCGCCGGCGACAAGCAGAGTGCCGGCGGTCACGGCGATCAGCGCCGCACCCTCACGGAATCGGCGACGCAGCGCCGTGACCGTCACCGGCACCGCGAGATAGGGCAGCACCGCGGAGGCACCCAGCCCGCCGATGTGGCCGCCGACGGTGGCCACCGCGGCGACCTGGCTGGCCGCCAGGCCGAGCACCACCACCTCCGCCACCCGGCTGAGTGGACCGACGAGCCGGTGCTGGGGGGCCAGCATCGCCGGTAGCCCGGCCAGCGCCAGCAGCACGATCCACCACAGCTGGGTGACGTCGCGGGTGGCGAACAGCGTCAGGACGGCGACCAGCGTGAGCACGACGACGCGCGCCGCCGCGGCGAGCGGGTGCGAGCGGGCCAGGGCGGATGTGGAGGCGGGCACGTGACGGATGGTAGTCAGCCGCGGTAGATGTCGGCGATTTCCGCCGCGTACGTCTTGTGCACGACTTGGCGCTTGACCTTCAGCGACGGGGTCAACTCCCCGGTCGCCTCGGTGAAGTCGCGCGGCAGCACCCGGAACACCTTGATCGCCTCGGCCTTGGAGACCGACTCGTTGGCCAGGTCCACCGCAGCCTGGATCTCCGCGCGCAGCCCCTCGTGCTGACGCAGTTCCTCGATCCCGGTGTCCGCCGGTAGACCGGCCGACTCCAGCCAGCCCGGGAGGGCCTCCTCGTCCAGGGTGACCAGTGCGGCGATGAACGGCTGCCGGTCGCCCACCACGACGCACTGACTGACCAGACGGTGCGACCGAACCTGGTCCTCCAGCACGGCCGGTGCGACGTTCTTGCCGCCGGCCGTCACGATGATCTCCTTCTTGCGGCCGGTGATGGTCAGGTATCCGTCACCGTCGAGCGAGCCCAGGTCGCCGGTGCGGAACCAGCCGTCGGTGGTGAGCGCCTCGGCGGTGGCCGCGTCGTTGTGCCAGTACCCCTGGAAGACGAGATCACCGGAGACGAGGACCTCGCCGTCGTCGGCGATGCGGATGGTCACACCGGGCAGCGGCCGGCCGACCGTGCCGATCCGGGTGAATCCGGGCAGGTTGGCCGAGGCGGCGGGAGAGGTCTCGGTCAGGCCGTAGCCCTCGCAGACCGTCACGCCGATGCCCCGGAAGAAGTGGCCGAGCCGGGCGCCGAGTGGCGCGCCGCCGGAGATCGCGTCGCGGCAGCGCCCGCCGAGCGCGGCCCGCAGCTTGCTGTAGACCAGCCGGTCGAAGAGCGCGTGCTGGGCACGGAGCGCCAGGCCGGGCCCGCCGGGCGTCTCCAGCGCCTCGCTGTACGCGATGGCGACCGCCTCGGCCCGGGCGAAGATCTTGCCCTTGCCGCCGGCCTCGGCCTTCTGCTTGGCGCCGTTGTAGACCTTCTCGAAGACGCGGGGCACCGAGAGCACGAAGGTCGGCTTGAAGTCCTGCAGCTCGGCGACCAGGTTCTTGGTGTCCGAGCAGTGCGCCATGGTCGCCCGGGCCTGCACCACGCCGATCTGGATGAGCCGGGCGAAGGCGTGCGCGAGCGGCAGGAACAGCAAGGTCGAGGCGTTCGGCCCGAACAGGTTCGGCAGCACCGGGACGGCGTTGGCGATGTCGGCGTACATGTTGCGGTGGGTCAGCACGCAGCCCTTGGGCCGGCCGGTGGTGCCGCTGGTGTAGATGATGGTCGCCACGTCCGAGGAACGCAGGGCCGCGCGGCGGCGATCGATCTCGGTTGGCTCCACCTCCGCGCCGGCGGTCACCAGGTCGTCCACGCCACCCAGGTCGATCTGCCAGACGTGGGCCAGGGCGGGCAGCTGGTCCCGGACGCCGGCCACCAGCGTGGCGTGCGCGGTGGTCTCCAGCACGACGGCCACCGCGCCGGAGTCGCCCAGGATCCAGGCCGCCTGCTCGGCACTGGAGGTCTCGTAGATCGGCACGGTGACCGCACCGGCCGCCCAGATGGCGTAGTCGACGAGCGTCCACTCGTAACGGGTGCGGCTCATCAGCGCCACCCGGTCGCCCGGCTGCACACCGGCGGCGACCAGCCCGCGCGCGACCGCGGCCACCTCGTCGCGGAACTGCCGGCAGGTCACGTCGGTCCAGCCCCCCGCCGCGTCGCGGCGGGCGAACTGCACCGCGTCGGGCGCGGTCTCGGCGTTGTCCCAGACCGGATCGGTGAGGTTGGCCGAATCGCCGACGGTGACGATCGGCGGAACGGTGAACTCGCGCACCTGCACTCCCTCGTGCTCACGGGACCTGGTCGGGCCGCCACCTGCGCCGGTGGCTCTGTCGAAACCTACCCGCCCGGTCGACCGGGAGCACACCGCAGGTGGGCGGCGCGGCGCGCGGGGGGTCACCGGACGGTAGCCTCCCAGCATGGCGGACTCCTCCACCCAGTCGATCATCATCGGCGCGTCACCGGACCGGGTGGCCGCGGTCATCTGTGACTTCCCGAGCTACCCGGAGTGGACCGACGCGGTCCGTGCGGCGGAGGTGATCGAGGAGTACGAGGACGGTTACGCCAGCCAGGTCCGTTTCGTGCTCGATGCCACCGTGATGGCCGACGAGTACGTGCTGGCATACGCCTACGCCGAAGACCTGTCCCGGATCGAGTGGCACCTGGTGGCCCCGTCGAAGATGCAGCGGGCGCAGCGGGGCGCGTACGACCTGGAGGCCAACGCCGACGGGAGTACCACCGTGACCTACACGCTGGAGGTGGAGCTCGCGGTCGGGATGCTCGGCATGTTCCGTCGCAAGGCCGAAAAAATGATCATGGATGCCGCGTTGAAGCAGCTCAAGCGCCGGGTAGAAGCATCCGGTGCGGCGCAGTGACGCAGCTGGCGACCCGGTCGCCGCGGTAGAGGAGCCCAGCATGGGTGCGACAGATCCGGGTACGGCCCGGGAAGAAGCGGAGCGGCTGGTCGCCACTCTGCTGGCCACCGTACGGTTGGCCGCCGCCAACCCGGCGGCGGTGCCGCTGGGCCCGCTCGGCGGGATCGTGACTGGTGTCCTCGGTCACAACGACGTTCCGGGTGCGGCCTCCGCTGACGCCGGGGCGGGTTTCGCCACCGGTGCGGCCGAATGCTGTGTCTGCCCGGTTTGCCGGGGCATCGCCGCGTTGCGTGACCCGAGCCCCGAGTTCGCCGAGCGACTGGCCACCGGTGCCGGGGATCTGGCCGCTGGCCTGGCGAGTTTCCTGCGCGCCTTCGCCCCGGCCGAGCCGCCGGCCGGGGCGGGCGCGGCACCACCGCCGGGGCCCGCCGCCGATGCCACCGCCACCGCCTCCACCGATCCGTACGGCGACCACGTGTGGCGCGAGGCGACCCGGACCGGGCATGATTCTCAGCCGGCACCGGAGCGGGACGTCTGGTCCGCCGCGACCCGGGCGGAGGACGTCGCCGTCCCGGCCGCCGCGCCCGTCGATGCCGCCGGGCCGGTCGCACCGGCCGGACGCCGGACGCCGACCGAGCATCGCGTGGTGCCCGCCTCCCGGGTACCCGACGGCGAACCCGCGCCGGGTGACGAGCCCGCGCCGGACGGCCGTACCGTGCCCGGCGGGCGGCAGGGCGCACCAGGCGACGGGGCCTGATCACGGACGACCCGCAGCACCACCGGCGAGGGCAGGTGTGCGCGGGGTGGCACAGCAGAGGGGAGTGGCAGCGGTGACGCTGACCATCGGAGTCGACGTCGGTGGCACCAAGGTGGCCGGCGGTGTCGTCGACGACACCGGCACGGTCCTCGTGCAGACCCGACGGGACACCCCCGCCGACGACGTCGGCAAGACCCGCGACGTCATCATCGAACTCGTCGCCGAACTGAGCGCCGGTCATGACATCCAGGCGGTCGGCATCGGTGCGGCCGGCTGGATCGACGCCAGCCGTTCCACAGTGCTCTTCGCCCCCAACCTGGCCTGGCGGGACGAGCCGCTGCGGGCGTACGTCAGCGCGGCGGTCGGCTTGCCGGTCATCGTCGAGAACGACGGCAACGTGGCGGCCTGGGCGGAGTTCCGCTACGGCGCCGCCCGCCACGCCGACGACTCGATGGTCATGTTCACCATCGGCACCGGCGTCGGCGGCGGCATCGTGCTCGGCGGTGAGTTGGTCCGCGGTGCCCACGGCATCGCCGCCGAACTGGGCCACATGCTCACCGTTCCCGACGGCCACCAGTGCGGCTGCGGCCGACTCGGCTGCATCGAGCAGTACGCCAGTGGCAGCGCCCTGGTCCGGTTCGCCCGGGCCGCCGCCCGGCAGGAGCCGCACCGGGCCGCCGCCCTGCTGGAGTTGGCCGACGGTGAGGCCGAAGCGATCACCGGCCCGATGGTCACCGCCGCCGCAAAGGGGGGCGATCCGGTCTCAGCCGAGGCGTTCGCGCAGGTCGGCCGCTGGCTCGGCACCAGCCTGGCGGACATGGCGCAGATCCTCGACCCGCAGATCCTGGTCGTCGGTGGCGGCGTCATCGACGCCGGTGACCTGCTGATGGGCCCCACCCGTCGCTCGTTCACCGAGGCGCTGGCGCAGCGCAGCCGGCTGCCGGTGGCCGAGATCCGGCCAGCCGAGCTCGGCAACTCCGCCGGGGTCATCGGGGCCGCCGACCTGGCCCGGCGGATCTAGCGGTGCCGGTGTCCTCGACACCGCCTCCGGTGACGGAGCCCGGTGTCCCGCTGCGCGTGTTGTCGTACAACGTCCACGGCCAGCGCGACGACACCGCCGCGCTGGCCACGGTGGTGCGCGAGGCGGCACCGGACGTGGTCATCGTCCAGGAGGGACCGCGCCGGTTCCGGTGGCGGGAGAAGTCCGCCGCGCTGGCCGAGTCGTTCGGGTTGGTGGTCGCCGCCGGTGGGCTGCCGTCGCTGGGCAACCTGGTGTTGACCAGCCTCCGGGTGCGGGTGACCGCGACCCGCTGCCGGCGCTTTCCGCTCACCCCGGGCCGGCACCTGCGCGGCGCCGCGTACGCCGACTGCCGGGTGGGCGCCTCGGCCCGGTTCACGGTGGCCGGGTCGCACCTGTCCACCGATCCGGCGGAGCGTCCCGGACAGGCCGAGCTGTTCAAGCGGGACCTGACCGCCGCACCCCACCCGGTGATCGCCGCCGCCGACCTCAACGAGGAGCCGGACGGGCCGGCGTGGCGCACCGTGGCCGACGGGCTGACCGACGCGGCGGTGGCGGCCGCCCGGACCGATCGGCTCACCTACTCGTGCGCCGAGCCCCGACGGCGCATCGACGCACTGTTCGTCGACGCGCGGATCACCGTGGTCGACTACGACGTGGTGGACACCCCGCTGACCCGACGGGCCAGCGACCACTTCCCGGTCCTGGTCGACCTGCTGGTGCCCGCCACCGCCTGAGACGGCCGTCCGCCGGGCTGGACATCCCGCTCCGTTGTGGAGAGGATTTCGCGCGACCCGGCATTCGTGCCGAGACGAAGGAGATCCCCCGGTGCCCACCTCCACCGAGCCCGGCCGGCCAGATCCGGAGACGACCACGCTCGCCCGCGGCCACGACGGCCGCCCGGTCTCCGACCGGGGCGACACCGTCTGCGTCATCGGCGCCGGTGCCAGCGGCCTGACCGCCGTCAAGAACCTCGCCGAGCACGGCTTCGGGGTCGACTGCTACGAACGCGAGACCGGAGTCGGTGGCGCCTGGAACTGGCGGCACGACCGCAGCCCGGTGTACGCCAGCACCCACCTGATCTCGTCGCGGCCGTTCACCCAGTTCCCCGACTTCCCGATGCCCGACCACTGGCCCGACTACCCGCACCACAGTCAGCTGCTGTCGTACTTCGAGCGCTACGCCGACCACTTCGACCTGCGCCGGCACATCTGGTTCGGCACCGAGGTGGTGCGGGTCGAGCCGGTCGGCGACGACCGGTGGGACGTCACCACCCGCAGCACCGGCGGCTACGGCCCCGAGCGCACCTCCCGGTACGCCGCCGTGGTGATCGCCAACGGGCACAACTGGTCACCGAAGCTGCCCCGCTACGAAGGGCTGGAGCAGTTCCGGGGCGAGGTCATGCACGCCGCGTCGTACAAGGATTCGGCGCAGCTGCGGGGCAAGCGGGTGCTGGTGGTGGGCGCCGGCAACACCGGCTGCGACATCGCCGTGGAAGCCGCCCAGCAGGCGTCGCGTTGCTGGCACTCCACCCGCCGCGGCTACTGGTACGCCCCGAAGTACGTCTTCGGTCGCCCCGCCGACCAGGTGAACGACCTGCTGCTGGCGCTGCGGGTGCCGCTGCGGGTACGGCAGTGGCTCTACCACCGGACACTACGACTGACCGTCGGCGACCTGACCCGCTTCGGCCTGCCGAAGCCGGACCACCGGGTGTACGAGACCCACCCGATCGCCAACAGCCTGCTCGTCTACCACGTGGGTCACGGCGCGATCACTCCGGTGCCGGACATCGAGCGTTTCCACCCGCACTCGGTGGAGCTGACCGACGGCCGGCAGGTCGACCCGGAACTTGTCGTCTTCGCCACCGGCTACCTGCCGCGCTTCGAGTTCCTCGACGGCAAGATCCTCGGCGACGACGAGGGGGTGGGCCGGCCCCGGCTGTGGCTCAACGCCCTCGTACCGGACCATCCCACGCTCGCGGTGACCGGGCTGCTCCAACCGGACTCCGGCATCTTCACCCTGGCCCACTGGCAGGCCGTGCTCGTCGCCCGGTTGCTGCGGTTGCGCGTCAGCCGACTGGAGCGGGCCGCGGCCTTCGCCGCCCGGGTACGCGCCGGGGCCGGCGAGCGCTACTCGGGACAGGTGAAGGATTCGACCCGGCACTGGTTCGAGGTCGGGCACGCCGACTATCTGCGCGCGCTGGAGCGCGCCCTACGCGAGCTGGAGAGCAAGTGACCGAGCGGGTGATGCGCAGCTTAGAGTGGGCGCGGCCGGTGCGCCCGGTCCGGCGTGAGGTGCTCAGCGCCGTCCCGGAGTTGGAGGAGGGGCGGCCGCCGCTGCTGTTCGTACCCGGCTTCGGCCATGGCGCGTGGGCGTACGCGGAGAACTGGCTCGGACACGTCGCCGCCCGCGGCTTCGGTGCCTACGCGGTGAGCCTGCGCGGGCACGGCGCCAGCGAGCCGGCCCCGGAGGCGACCCTGCGGGCGTACGCGCACGACGTGGTCCAGGTGGCGGCGAGCCTGCCGCGCCGGGCGGTGCTGGTGGGGCACGGCGCCGGGGCCCTGGTGGTCGCGCACGCCATGGCCCGCTATCCGGCTCGGGCAGCGGTGCTGGTGGCGCCGGTGTTCGGCGGCTGGGCGACGTTCGGCGCCGCGTTGCGCCGCAACCCGCTCGGTACCCTGCCGGCAGTGTTCGGCGCCGGGCTGCGGCTGAATCGCCGGCAGCTGTTCAGTGGTGAGCTGCCCGACGCCGACGCCCGGCGGTACGCCGGGCGGCTGGGGCGGGCGGCCCGGCGGGCCCAGTGGCAGCTGTTGACCGGCGCCGATCCGGAGCCGGCGGTGGGTGATCCGCCCGTGCTGGTACTGGGTAGCCCGGACGACCGGGTGGTGCCGGCCGCCGCGCTGACCCGCGCCGCGCGGCGGTACGGTTCGGCTCCGCTGCTCTTTCCCGGCATGGGTCACGACCTGATGCTCGATGCCAGGTGGCGGGAGCCGATCGACGCGATCCTCGACTGGCTGGTCAAGGACCCGGCCCGCGACGACCTCGGCTGAGGCGTCGCGGGTGTGCCCGACGGCCGGTCTCAGCCGCCGCCGAGGCGGGTGAGCATCGAACCGCTCTGGTCCAGCGTGGACAGGTAGGAGCGAGCCCAGGCCCGGATGTCGTGCTCGTGCAGGTACGCACGCATTGATCGCATCCGTTCCCGTACGTCGGCGGGGTCGGCGCGCAACGCGGCGAGCAGACCCTGCTTGAGCCCTTCCAGGTCATGCGGATTGACCAGGTACGCCTGCGGCAGTTCGGCGGCGGCCCCGGCGAACTCGCTCAGCAGCAGCGCGCCGCTGTCGTCGACCCGGGCGGCGACGTACTCCTTGGCGACCAGGTTCATCCCGTCGCGCAACGGGGTCACCGCCATCACGTCGGCGACCCGGTAGAGCGCGGCCAACTCGGCGCGATCGAACGGCTGGGTGAGGTAGTGGATGGCGGGCTCACCCACCCGGCCGAACTCGCCGTTGATCCGCCCGACCTCGCGCTCCACCCGGTCCCGGAGGATCTGGTATTGGCTGACCCGCTCCCGGCTCGGCACCGCCACCTGCACCAGCACCGTGTCGCGGACCTTGACGTGCCCACCGGCCAGCAACTCGCTGTACGCCTTGAGCCGCTGCTCGATGCCCTTGGTGTAGTCCATCCGGTCGACGCTGAGGATCACCTGGTCGGGGCTGCCCAGGTCGTGACGCAGCCGGTGTGCCCGGTCGGCCACGTCCGGGCGGTCGGCCAACGCCGCCATCTCGACAGTGTCGATCGACACCGGGAACGCGCCGATGCGCACCACCCGGTCCTCGACGCCGACCCGTCGGTCGGTGGCCGGCAGCCCCAGCACCTTCGTCACCAACTGGGCGAAGTTGTGCGCCGCCTGGGCGCGCTGGAAGCCGACCAGGTCGGCGCCGAGCATTCCGCGTAGCAGTTCGGCCCGGCGGGGCAACTGCATGAACAGCTCCGGCGGGGGGAAGGGCACATGCAGGAAGAAGCCGATGCGCAGGTCGGGCCGGAGGGCGCGGAGCAGCCCCGGTACCAGTTGCAGGTGGTAGTCCTGCACCCAGACCACCGCGCCGGGCTCGGCCACCTGCGCGGTGGCCTCGGCGAACCGCTGGTTGACCCGTTGGTAGGCGTCCCACCAGCGCCGGTGGTGCTGGGGCTGCTCGACCGCGTCGTGATAGATCGGCCAGAGGGTCGCGTTGGCGAAACCCTCGTAGTGGTCGCGCAGGTCTTCACCGCTGAGCGGCACGGAGCGCATCCGTACTCCGTCGATGTCGGGCAGGGCGGGCGCGGGACCGGTGCCGCCGGCCCAGCCGACCCAGGTGGCGGGAGTGTGGCGCAGCAGCGGGTGCAGCGCGCTGACCAGCCCACCAGGGCTGCGCCGCCACTCGCAGGCGCCGTCGGGGGCCACGCTGTCGTCGATGGGTAGGCGGTTGGCCACCACCACGAGGGAACTCTGTCGCATCTCGGGCATTCCGATCAGCAGGGGAGTGACCGCCACGAGGAAGGAACAACCGGGCAGTCGGCGGGTGACGTGACGTACTGCGGTATTCCTACTGACAGTAAGTTACACCACTGTTACGCGCGTCGGCACGGGCGGTCGCCGTCCCGGTATCCGGACGGCTACCCTGCGCGGTGACTCAGACGACGGCGCCGTCGTCCGGGTCTCGGTCGTCGGCGTCGCCGGGCCGCAGCCGCCACACCAGCGTGACGAAACCGGCGAGAATGCCGGTGAAGCCGAGCAGCGTCACGATGCCCTGGTCGACGGGGAGCAGATCGGGAAAAAGGAACAGCACGAAGCCGAGCAGCACGGCGAGGATGCCGGCCAGCGCGAACTTCGACACCCGGGGCAGCGGTGGTGGCGGCGGCGGTACGTAGCGCTCGTCGTCGTCCGGGTCGTCGGGCAGCTCCGCGCCGAAGGTGTCCAGGCCGTCCAGCAGCGACGGCCCCTCCCCGTCGCGGGGGCCACGTCCCACCGAGACGCCGGAGATGTCGGCGGCGTACGGCAGTCGGCGTACGTCGGTGGCGGTGGGGCCGGGCTCCTCGGTGCCGGGTCGGGTGGCGGTGGCTGTGCCACCGCCCCGCCCGGCCGGGTCGTCCACGTTCTCGGCGGCGGGCCACGGATGGTCGCCGGAGCCGAGCGGGGCGTGGAAGCCGGCGATGATCCGCTCCCACTCGGCGTCGATGTCCGGCTCCTCGCTGGCGCGGGCGTCGCCGGTCTCGTCGGCGAGCTGGCTGAGGTAGTCCCGGGCGGTGCTCAGGTGCGAGCGGTCCACGTAGAGCCGGTCCACTGGTCGGGGCGGCACGGTGGTGGTACGGGTGACCGGGTTCAGGTCGGCCGATGGTTGCAGGTAGGCGGCGATCCCGCCGGCGGCCAGCACGTCGAGCAGGTGCTCGCCGACGCGCGGATCCACGTCGCCGGCGATGGCGTACTCGCTCGCGTCGAGACCGTTGTCCCGCCGTCCCCGGCGGGCCCCACCCGCTGACACCGACCATCCTCCTCATCGCGCCACCGGCGCGCCCCGCAGCCCCTCGGCGCGCCCCCGCACGCCCCGTGCCCTGAATCGTGACACGTCGAGGGTGGGTTCGGGGAGTGCCTTGTGGCGCGGCGTACGGTCACCGGGCCCGGCCGATGGCCACAGCCGTCACTGTCGCACCGCTTGTCTGCCAGGCGACTCTGCCAGGCTACGACCCTCGGTGATGGTCACCCAGCGTTACAGGAGCCGCCTCGGCCCCCACCTACCCACCGCCGCCTTTGCTCTGCTTCAACCCACGCACAGCCGCCTGACCAGGTGGGATGGCGCCAGCGGAAGCCAGGCTCCGGCTGACAGCCGGCACGGAAAGTCACTGTTGCGTGGGTTGAAGCAGAGCAAAGGACGGAGAAGGGAGGTACGGAGGGGGAGGGGCGAACACCGAACGTGACGGGTGATTTCGGGCCGAGCGTCCGTTGCCGCGGCTGGCCGTCGGTTCGTAGGCTCGTGCCACGATCACCCGACCCGGCGCGGTCCGCGGTGACCAAACACCTGGGGAGAGGATGCCGGTGCTCTACTGGCTGCTGAAGTACGTGCTGCTCGGCCCGCTGCTGCGGCTCATCTTCCGGCCGCAGGTGGAGGGCCTGCACCACGTACCGGCGACCGGCCCGGTCATCCTGGCCAGCAACCACCTCTCCTTCTCGGACTCGATCTTCACGCCGCTGATCGTGCCGCGCAAGGTCACCTTCGTGGCCAAGGCGGAGTACTTCACCGGCAAGGGGATCAAGGGCTGGCTGACCAAGATGTTCTTCACCGGCACCGGCACCATCCCGGTGGACCGCACCGGCGGCCGGGCCGCCCGCGCCGCGCTGGACACCCAGCTGAAGGTGCTGCGGGCCGGCGGCATCGCCGGCATCTACCCGGAGGGCACCCGCTCTCCCGACGGCCGGCTCTACCGGGGCAAGACCGGAGTGGCCCGGCTGGCGCTGGAGAGCGGTGCGCAGGTCGTGCCGGTGGTGATGCTCAACCTGGACGAGATCCAGCCGCCCGGGCAGCTCATCCCGAACCTGGCGCGGGTCCGGATCCGCTTCGGCCCGCCGCTGGACTTCTCCCGTTACGCCGGGCTGGCCGGTGACCGGTTCGTCGAGCGCGCGGTCACCGACGAGATCATGTACGAGTTGATGGAACTCTCCGGTCGCGAGTACGTCGACGTCTACGCCCAGCAGCTCAAGACCCCGCCCACCGCGACAACCCCGCCCGCCACACCTGTCGCGGCCTGAGGGGCCCGCCGGGGAGGGCGGGCCGGGCGAGGGTGTGGCCGGTCAGGAGGCGAGGATCTGCGCGGTGTCGGCTGGCGGCTGGGCCAGAGCGAGCAGGCCCGGTGCGCCGTTGCGGTGGGCGAAGGCGCGCAGCTCGGCCAGAGGCGCGTCGGCCGCCGCGAGGTCACCGGCGCAGGTCAGTTCGCGTACCGCGAAGGTCAGTGCCAGCATCCGGTCGGTGACGTCGGGGATACCGGCGTAGGTCTCGGCGGCGGCCAGGTGCAACTCGGCGGCGTGCCGGTGGTTGTCGTCGGCCCCGGCCAGCGCGCCGGTCACCGTCCGCAGCGCCGCCTCCGACCAGGGCGTACGGTGACCGACCTGGTCGAGCATGGCGCGTATCCGGGCGGCGGGCTTGCGTCCGGTGAGGCACGCCGCCCAGCTGGCCGCGGCGATCCACTCGCCGCTGGCCAGCGCCGGCACCGCCGTCCACGACTCGGCCAGCTCGTCGACAAGCGCGGCGGCCTCGTCGAGGCGCCCCTGTACCGCCCGGCACAACGCCCCCATCGCGAGCATCGTCCAGTGCAGCCGGTGGAAGCCGCTGCGTCGCGCGATGTCCAACGCGGCGGCCACGTCGTCGCGCGGCGGTGTCCCGGTCGGCGCCCCGTCGGCGGGTGGGCCCGGCGGCACCGGCTGGCCACGCAGCACCAGCAGGCACGACCGCAGGCCGCGTACCTGCATGTCCCAGCTGCCGGTCGGGGTGTCCACGAACGCCTCGGCGGCGGCGAGCAGCCGGCCGAAGTCTCCCTCGAACCAGGCCCGCATCGCCTCGCCCGAGTAGCTGGTGGTCAGGGTCTGCCCGCTCGCGGTGCGGGCCGGCGCCGCCGAGAGCAGGGCGTCGGAGCGTAGCCAGTCGCCCTCCTCGCGAACCGCGTAGGCGAGGTTCTGGGTGGCCCGGGGCAGGGCGAGCAGTTGGCCTGTCCGGCTGAACTCCACGATGCTGTACAACTCGTCGAGCCCGGCACGGTCGCCGGCCTGGTAACGGGCGGTGGCCGCAGTGATCCGGGCGTTGGTGCGGGTCTCGGTCAGCCCGAGTCGTTCGCCGATCTCCGCTGCCGTGTCCGCCGCCGCCACGGCCGGGTCACGCTCGTAGTTGAGCATGTGCAGCCGCCCCAACTCGGCGAAGGCGTCGGCCTTCTGCGCGCTGTCCGGTAGCGGCTCGAACAGCCGTACCGCCCGGTCCAGGCAGGCCAGCGCCGCCGACCGGTCGGCCCGCAGCCACGCCGCCTGGCCGAGCAGTGTCCAGGCCCGCGCCGCGCACGCCTCGTCGCCGTACGCGAGCAGCCGCTCGGCGAGCGCCTGCACCTGCTCCGGCCCGCCGCTGGAGAGGAAGGCGTTGCCGTCGCGGTGGAACGAGATCTCGGTGCTGAGCAGCTCCAACTGGAGCCGGCCCACCGGATCGGAGTCGTCGGCCAGGCCGAGCGCGCGGGCGGCGTGGCTGGCGGCGGCGTCCAGCCCGTGCAGCGCGTACGCCCGGCGCGCCGCCCGGTGCAGCGCGGCCCGGGCCGGCGCGGCGTAGCGGAGGGTCTCCATGCCCAGCGAACGGGCGATCTCGTGCGCCGCCCAGCGGTGGTGGGCCAGCACCTCGGCCAGGTCGGTGTCCCGGCTCTGCGACAGCGTGTCCAACCAGTCGGCGGTGCGTTCGTGCCGGGCCACCCGCTCGGTACGGGGCAGCCGCTGGTAGCACACGTCGCGGACCAGGACGTGCCGGAATCGGTACTCCGGCTGACCGGCCATCGTGGAGGCGGCCTGCTCGTGGACGAAGTCCCGCTGCTCCAGCCGGCGCAGGGCACGCTCGACGGACTCCACCGGCTGCCCGACGGCGGCGGCCACCGCGCCCGGCCAGAACTGCACCCCGACGACCGCTGCGGCCAGCAGCACCGCCCGGTCCTTGGCGTCGAGCAGGTCGACCCGGTTGGCGATGACCGCGTGCACGCTCTCCGGCATCGGCAGGTCCAGGTGCTTCTCCAACGACCAGCCACGCCCGGACTGCCGCAGCGCCCCCTGCTCGATCAGCATCCGGACGTACTCGTGGGCGTAGAGCGGATTGCCGCCGGCCACCTCGATCAGCGGGGTCAGCAGGTCGGCGGAGAACGCGGCCTGGCCGAACATGTGCGCGTACAACGCGGCGATGCCGGTGTCCCGCAACGGCGGCAGGGCGATGGTGACCGAGCCGGTGATCGTCCCGGCCCAGCTCGGATCCCGGTCGACCAGTTCGGGACGGGCGGTACACAGCAGCAGCAGCGGTACGTCCCTGGCCGCCGCGCCCAGCAGTTCCACGAAGCGCAGCATCGCGTCGTCGGCCCAGTGCAGGTCCTCGAAGACCAGCACGGTGGGGCGGCGGGCGGCGAGCGCCAGCAGGAACCGCCGCCATGCCGACTCCGCCTCCTCGGCCGGCAGCGGAGTGCCGGCCAGCCCGACCAGCGGCCGCAGCGCGTCGGCCACCCGGTCCCGCTCGGCGACGCCGACCAGTTCGCCCACGGCGGTGGCCAGCCGTTGGGCGGCGCTGGCCGCGGGATCGGTGTCGAGGATGCCCGCCTCGGCCTTGACGATGTCGGCCAGCGCGGCGAACGTGACGTTCTCGCCGAACGGCGGGCACCGGCCGATCCGCCAGGTCAGTGGCTCGTCCACCAGCCGGCCGGTATGCCGGTGCAGCTCACGGACCAGTCGGCTCTTGCCGATACCGGCCCGGCCGAAGACGGTCACCACCTGGGGCCGACGGTCACGCAGGCTGCGGTGCAGGGCGTTGACCAGCATGCCCAGCTCGTGTTCCCGGTCGATCAGCGGGGTGGTGTCCGGCTCCCGGTCGGTGGGCTGCTGGCGTACCGCGGACCGGGCCAGCCACACCTCGGTCGGTGCGGACCGGCCGCGCAGGGTGACCGGGGGCTGCTCGTCGTACCGGATGGTGTCGCGGGTCAGCGCGTGCGTGGCACCGTCGACGAGCACGCCGCCGGGCGGCGCCGCCGACTGCAACCGGGAGGCGGTGTTGACCACGTCACCGGCCACGATCGCCTGCCCGCCGTCGCGGGCGGCGGCCACGTCGACAAGCGCCTCCCCGGTCGCCACCCCGACCCGGAAGCGCAGCCCGTCGGTACCGGTGGGAGTGAACCGGGTCAGCACCCGCTGCAACTCCAGCCCGGCCCGCACACACCGCAACGCGTCGGTCTCGGTGGCGATCGGGGCACCGAACAGCGCCATCACCGCGTCACCGATGTACTTCTCCACCACCCCGCCGTACTGGCCGACCACCCGACGGGCGGCGGAGAAGAAACCGGTCTGCATGCCGCGCACCAGCTCCGGGTCGGCCCGTTCGACGTACGGGGTGAAGTCGATCAGATCGACGAAGAGCACGCTGACCCGGCGGCGATCCTCCTGGTTGATGGTCGCCGGCCGGTCCGTGCCGGCGCGGGGTGACCCGCAGGAGGTGCAGAAGGCCACGTCCGGCGCGAGCGGGCGGAGGCAGTGCGGGCAGACGGCACCGAGTTCCGCGCCGCAGCCACCGCAGAAGCGGTCGCCCTCGGCGGCGGTACGTCCACAGCGGTCACACTGTGCGGCGATGACACCCTCCACTGGCAGGCCCCCGACGCGCCGGGGCGCAGTATCGAGTATCGCCGCCCGGCGCACTGTCGGGTACCGGGCTGTTGGTTTGTGGACACTCAGCCGGGCAGCTCACGGCGTTCCGGAACGGCTAGATTCAGGCAGCCGATTTGTCGACAGCTGATCAGGGGGACAGCTCCATGGTGTACGTGATGCTGAAGAGCGACTGGACCGACGGTAACGGGGTCGCCCATTCCGCGGGTGACTCGGTGGACGTGGACGCCGCCACCCTCGCGCAGTTGCAGGCGCAGGGGATCGTCGGCGAGGTGCCCGGCGGTGGCAAGGACGGCACGGACTGGGCCGGACCGGGTGGCACAGACTGGGCCGGGCCGGGCAGCACCAAGCCCTGACCGAACAACGACGGGCGGGGCCGGGACGTTCGTCCCGGCCCCGCCCGCATTGTCGTCTGCGCGGGGGCCGCTCAGCGCTCGTTCATGCCGGCGCGGCGGCGCAGCGCGGGCACGTCGGTGACCACGATCCGTCGACCCTCGGTACGCAGCCATCCCCGGTTGGCGAATGACCCGATCGCCTGGTTGACGCTCTGCCGGGAGCCGCCGGCCATCTCGGCGAGCTGGCTCTGGTTCAGCTCGATGGTGATCATCGGAGCCTGGCTCTCGCCGGCGAGCCGGACCAGCGTCTTGGCCACCCGGCCGGGCAGGTCGAGGAAGACGTGGTCGGCGTTCTGCTCGGTCAGCCGACGGATCAACGCACCGAGGGAGCGCATCACCGCGTCGAGGATGCGCGCGTTCGAGTGCACCAGCTCCATGAACGCCGGCCGGGACAACGCCAGCGCGGCAGTGTCCTCGATCGCCTCGGCCGAGGTCGACCGGGTCGAGGCGTCCAGCAGGGAGACCTCACCGAGCACGTCCGGCGGACGCATCACGGTCAGGATCGCCCGTTCGCCGGTGGGTGCGGTCCGGAACACGGCCACCGCGCCCCGCCGCAGGATGATCAGCGACTCGCCCGGGTCGTTCTCCACGAACAGCAGCTGACCCTTGCGGTACGTCCGGGGCACCGCTGCGGCGACCACCCGTTGGCGTACCTCCGGTTCGAGCCCGGCGAACATGTCGACGCCGGTGAGCGCGTCGCCCGGCTCCGGCAAGCGCATCTCCACGGCCCCACCCCTCCCCGGTCAAGGACCCCAAGTCGCTCACCGGGCGAGCCTGGCGGCCCTGACGAGGTGATCCGACACCCGTGCGGCGTCCGGCAGCGGTAACACATCAGATCATGACGGTCCCGTCGCGTGCTGTACACCCCTCAAATCACTTCCGTGACCGGTTCGAGCTGGGGCGTGACCTCTCGGCGGACCATGGAAGCGCTCCCGGTGCCGCCGACCCGATGAACGGGCCGTGGTGACCGTCCGCGAGGATGGTCGCGATGGCCTACCGCTACTTCTACGACTGTGAGTTCATCGAGGACGGCCGGACCGTCGAACTGGTCTCGATCGGCGTCGTCGACGAGCACGGCCGCGAGTTCTACGCGGTCTCCACCGAGTTCGACGCGTCCCGGGCGGTGCCCTGGGTGCGCCGCAACGTGCTGGACAAGCTGCCCTCCCCGGCCGACCGGGCGTGGCGGTCCCGCGAGCGCATCCGCGATGACCTGTACGACTTCCTCGTCGAGCCGATCCGGGGCCGCCCCGGCGAGGAGGTGGAACTGTGGGCCTGGTACGCGGCGTACGACCACGTGGCCTTGGCGCAGCTGTGGGGTGCGATGCCGGCGCTGCCCCGGGAGATCCCCCGGTACACCAAGGAGCTGCGGCAGCTGTGGGACGAGCGGGGTCGGCCCCCGCTGCCGAACGCCGCGGCGGCCCGGCACGACGCGCTTGTCGACGCCCGGCACAACCTGGCCCGGTGGCGGGCGATGACCGGTTCGTGAGATTCGGTATTTCGGTGGTTTGACCCGTGCTGTCCCGGGCACCGGGTTCGCCGACGGGCCGAGGCGAGGGAGTGCCGGCGTGGGCAGGCGCAGGGGAGTATCGACGTGAGCGGCGGGGTGATCGGTGGCCGGCAGGCCCGGACCCGGATCACCGAGCTGATCCGGGCCGCGCGGATCTGCACCCTGACGACGATCTCCCTCGATGGTCGGCTGGTGGGCCGGCCGATGACGCTGCAACGGGCGGAATTCGACGGGCAACTGTGGTTCTTCGCGTACGCGGGCTCGGCGGCCGTCCGGCAGGTGCGGGTCAACCCGGAGGTCGAGCTGAGCCTGCACGACCCGCAGGCGCAGGTCTGGGCCTCGATCACCGGCAGCGCCCGGGACGACCCTGACCAGGCACGCGCCGAGCGGCTGTGGCACCCGGGACTGGCCTCGTGGTTTCCGGACGGTCCGGCCACGGCGGGGCTCACGCTGGTCGCCGTGCACCTCACGGCCGTGCGGTGCTGGGACGCCCGGGGCGGTCAGGTCGAGCTGATCGGTCCGGTCGGCGCGGCGTCCAGCGGCGGGTCTTCGGCCGATCACCGGGAGGATGGCTACTGACCGGTAGTGGGGCGCGGTGTGGGCCGTACCGAGCGGCGACTACAGTTTGTAGGGACGGCCCGCCCCGGGCCGGCAACGGTGCCGAGGGTCCGCGCTGACACATATCCTGGGGCTTGATCGGGCTTGACCAGATGCTCCCCAGGAGGATGAGCAGATCATGCGTATCGGCGTGCTCACCGGCGGCGGCGACTGCCCGGGTCTCAACGCGGTCATCCGGGCGGTGGTCCGTAAGGGCGTCGCCAGCTACGGCCACGAGTTCGTAGGCTTCCAGGACGGTTGGAAAGGTCCGCTCGAGGGGCTGTCCCGCCCGCTCGGCATCGCGGAGGTCCGCGGCATCCTGCCCCGTGGCGGCACGATCCTCGGCTCCTCCCGGACCAACCCTTTCAAGATCGAGAACGGCGTCGAGCGGATCAAGGACAACCTGGCGGCGCAGGGTGTCGACGCCCTGATCGCCATCGGCGGTGAGGACACCCTCGGTGTCGCCACCAAGCTCCACGAACTGGGCGTCAACGTCATCGGCGTGCCGAAGACCATCGACAACGACCTCGGCGCGACCGACTACACGTTCGGCTTCGACACCGCCGTCAACATCGCCATGGAGGCGATCGACCGGCTGCACACCACCGCCGAGAGCCACCACCGCACCCTGGTGGTCGAGGTGATGGGCCGGCACGCCGGCTGGATCGCCCTGCACGCCGGCCTGGCCGGCGGCGCCAACGTGATCCTGCTCCCCGAGCGCAACTTCGACGTCGAGCAGGTCGCCGGCTACGTCGAGAAGCGCTTCCAGCACCAGTACGCCCCGATCGTCGTGGTCGCCGAGGGCGCCCAGCCGCTGGAGGGCCAGATGGTCCTGCAGAACCAGGAGCTGGACGCGTTCGGTCACGTGCGGCTCGGCGGCATCGGCCAGTGGCTGGCCGAGCAGCTGGAGGCCAAGACCGGCAAGGAGGCCCGCACGGTCGTGCTCGGCCACATCCAGCGCGGCGGCACCCCCACCGCGTTCGACCGGGTGCTCGCCACCCGGCTGGGCCTGCAGGCCATCGACGCCGCCCACGAGGGCGACTGGGGCAAGATGGTCGCGATGCAGAGCACCAACATCGTCCGCGTCCCGCTCGCCGACGCCACCGCCGAGCTGAAGACCGTTCCGCTGGAGCGGTACGCCGAGGCCGAGGTCTTCTTCGGTAGCTGATCGTCGTTCCGGCGTCGCGGTCGGGCCGTCGGGCCCGCCGCGACGCCGGCCCACGAAGGGGGTACGCCAGGTGTCAGCCGGGGTGCACACGGTCGCGGTGATCGGGGCGGGCAAGATCGGCGAGCTGATGCTCTCCGGGCTGCTGCGGTCCGGTTGGCCGGTGGACCGGCTGCTGGCCACCGCCCGCCGCCCGGCCCGCGCCGAGGAACTGGCCGCCCGCTACGGCGTACGGGTGGTGGACAACCTCACCGCCGTGGACGAGGCCGAGGTGCTGGCCGTATCGGTGAAACCGCAGGACGCCGCCGGGCTGTTGGACGAGATCGGGCCCAAGGTGCCGCCCGGCAAACTGCTGATCTCGCTCTGCGCCGGCCTGCCCAGCAGCTTCTTCAGCCGCCGACTGCCCGAGGGCACCCCCGTGGTGCGGGTGATGACCAACACCCCCGCTCTGGTGGACCAGGCGATGACCGCGATCTCGGCCGGCGCGTACGCCACCGGCGAGCACCTGGCGCTGGCCGAGGAGATGTTCAAGCCGCTCGGCGCGACCATCCGGGTGCCCGAGACGCAGCAGGACGCAGTGACGGCTCTCTCCGGCTCCGGCCCGGCCTACTTCTACCTGCTGGTCGAGGCGATGACCGACGCCGGCATCCTGCTCGGCCTGCCCCGTCAGGTGGCGCACGACCTGATCGTGCAGACCGCGATCGGCTCGGCGGTGATGCTGCGCGACTCCGGCGAGCACCCGGTGAAGCTGCGCGAGGCGGTCACCTCGCCCGCCGGCACCACCATCTCCGCCGTCCGCGAGTTGGAGAACCACGGCGTACGCGCCGCCCTGCTGGCCGCCCTGGAGGCCGCCCGCGACCGCGCCCGCGAACTGGCCGCCCAAGCCGAGTAACCCACCCCACCCCACCCCGCCCCGCCACTCCTGCGTTGATCATGAGGTTAGCGGCAGAAGTTGATCTTTGAGCTGCCGTCAACCTCATGATCAACGGGGTGGGTGCTTTCGGGTTTGCCGGAGGGCGGGGCGGTGAGGTGATCGGGGTGGCGCATACTGGCGCGGTGTTCACTCTCGCCCAGGCCCGGCACCTGGTAGCCACCCTGCATCCCCGGATCGACGAGCTGATCCGGGTCCGGGCCGACCTGGCCGAGTTGCAGGCCGACCTGGCCGGCCACGGGCTCAGCGCACTCGGCGGCCGGGCCGAGGTCAAGGGCCTGGAGGCCCGGCTGTACGCGGTCCTCGACGAGATCCAGCAGCACGGCATCGAGGTCAAGAGCGTGGCACCGGTGTTGCTCGACTTCCCGGGTGAGCGCGAGGGCCGACAGGTGCTCTGGTGCTGGCTGGAGGGGGACACCGACGTGCGCTGGTACCACCGTGCCGACTGCGGCTTCGCCGGCCGCCGCCCGATCTGACCTCTGCCGGCCCGGCCGGACCCGCACCGCCCACTCGCCCGTCGTGCCGCCCCGGTCGCTGCCGAGTCCGCAACGATCCTCAAGGTGTGCGGAGCCTCAGGCCGGTAGCGGGCGGCAGGGGAGACGGCCGGTCGGGGCCGAGTCGCGAGGGCGGCTAGTCTCTGTCGGTGAGTGGAGCACGGCGGGCGACTGTGGACGACGCCCGGGAACTGGTCCGGTTGCGGGCGGTCATGCTGGGTGCGATGAGCGGCGCGCCGCCGGAGCCCGGCGAATGGCAGCACACGGCTCTGCGTACGCTCCGGCGACAGCTGCCGGACCGGGAGGCCGATCTTGCCGCCTACGTGGTGGATGCGCCGGGCCGACCCGGAATGCTCGCCGCCTGCGCGGTCGGCGTGGTCGACCTGCGGCTCGGCGGACCGGCGGATCCGAGCGGCCGGTCCGGGTACGTCTTCAACGTGGCGACCGATCCGGCGTACCGCCGTCGGGGTTTCTCGCGGGCCTGCCTGGGCGCGCTGCTGGAGTGGTTCGCCGCCCGGGGGGTGGGCACGGTCGACCTGAAGGCCAGCGCGGAGGGGGAGCCGCTCTACCGGGAGCTCGGCTTCCGTCAAACGTCGATGCCGGCGATGCGGCGGGGCGGAGGGCTCTGATGTTCGCCGTTGCGTTGACTGAGGACGCCGAGCTGCGACCGCTGAACCCGTGGCACGCCGAGGAGTTCCTGGGCAACCTGGACCGGTCGCGGGAGCACATCGCGCCGTGGGTGTCGCCGTCCTTCGTGGCCACCGACCTCGACGGGGCGCGGCATGTGCTCCAGCGTTATGCGGACCGATGGGCCCGCGACGACGGCGGGATCTGGGGGATCTGGTCGGGCGGCAAACTGGTCGGCGGGGTGCTGCTGGTGTCGCTCAACGCGGCGTCCGGGGTGTGCGAGGCGGGTTGCTGGCTGGAACCGGCCGCCGAGGGGCGGGGGCTGGTGACCAGGGCGGTCGAGCGGATCGTCGACTGGGCGCTCGTCGAACGCGGGCTGCACCGGGTCGAGTGGCGGACCAACGCTGGCAACGCGCGCAGCATCGCGGTGGCCCGCCGGCTGGGCATGCGCCGCGACGGTGTCCTGCGGGAGACGTTGCCCGGGCCCCAGGGGCGCGTCGACCTGGAGGTCTGGTCGGTGCTGGCCCCCGAGTGGCGGGCCCGGCGGGCCGGCGTCCTGTCGATCCGGGACTCCGGCGGCGTCGCTCCCGACAAGTAGTTGAGCCGTCGGTGGCGGGGCCAACTACCCCGCCACCGACGGCTGATCGCTCAAGGCCGGGTCAGGAGTTGACGGCCAGCGTGCCCGCGTAGTCCGGGTTGGCCTTCAGCCACTCCTCGACGGCCTTCTCCTCGTCGTCCTTGTGCACGTTGAACATCAGGTCCTCCAGCGTGCCGAGCTGCTGGTCGTCCATCTTGAACTTCTTCAGCATCTCGGTGACCTCGGGGAAGTCCGCGCCGAAGCCCTCACGGGCCAGCGTGTTGATCTCCTCGGCCCCGCCGAGCGTGCCCTTCGGGTCCGCCAGGTCCTTCAGCGGGTAGTTCGCGTAGGCCCAGTGCGGGTGCCAGAGGGTCACCACGATCGGCTTCTGGTCCTTGATCGCGCCGTCCAGCGCGGCCAGCATGGCTGGCGTCGACGACGTCTTCAGGGTGAGCTTGTCGGCCAGGTCGTACTCCGGGATGACCTTGTCCTGGGTGGCGGCGGTCAGGCCGGCACCGGGCTCGATCCCGATGATCTCGCCGCCGAAGGCGTCGGCGTTGGCGGCCAGGTCCTCCAGCGAGTTGACGTCGCTGACGTACTCCGGCACCGCGATGCTCAGGCTGGCGTTGTCGTACCAGACGCCGACCTTCTCGATCTTGTCGCCGTACTCCTTCATGTAGTCGGCGTGGGTCTGCGGCAGCCAGCTGTCGAGGAAGAGGTCGATGTCCCCCGTCGCCAGGCCCTGGTAGACGATCCCCGCCTCGACGTTCTTGAGCTCGACGTCGTAGCCCTTCTCCTCCAGCAGGTTCTTCCAGAGATAGGAGGCGGCGATGGCTTCGTCCCAGGCCATGTAGCCGATGGTGATCTGCTTGTTGTCGCCGGCGGAGTTGCCGGAGTCGCCGTCGTCGCCGCAGGCGGCGACGCCGGTCAGCGCCAGGGCGGCGGTGGCCGCAAGGGCGACCCGGCGCACCAATTTACTGCTCCACATGTGGAGTTTCCTTCCCTTGTTGCGGTGAACCGGCGGAACTCGCGGTAGCGAGGCAGGGCGCCGGCAACCGGTGACTTCCCCGCGTGGGTCAGGACGTGGGGTCAGGCCTGTTGCATGGCGCGTTGCGCCTTCGCGGAGGCGGTACGCGCGCCGATCGAATCGGTGAGGCGGTCGAGGACCACCGCCAGGATCACCACGGCGATGCCGCCCTCGAAGCCCGCGCCGACCTGGACCCGGGCGAGCGCCGTCATGATCACCTCACCGAGCCCGCCGGCGCCGACCATTCCGGCGATGACCACCATCGACAGGGCCAGCATGATGACCTGGTTGACGCCGGTCATGATGGTCGGCAGGGCCAGTGGCAGTTTGGTCCGCAGCAGGATCTTCCACGGCGACGCGCCGAACGCCTCGCCGGCCTCGATGACCTCGCGGTCGACCTGGCGCAGGCCCAACTCGGTCAGGCGTACCCCGGGCGGCATGCTGAACACCACGGTGGCCAGCACGCCGGGCACGGCGCCGACGCCGAAGTAGAAGATGGCCGGGATCAGGTAGACGAACGCGGGCATCGTCTGCATCAGGTCCAGCACCGGCCGGACGACTGCCGAGACACGGCGGCTCTCCGCGACGAGAATGCCCAGCGGTACGGCGAGCAACAGGGCGATTCCGCTGGCGACGAGGACCAGCGCCAGTGTGCTCATCGTCTGTTCCCAGATCGGCAACCCGGCCACCAGGCCGAGTCCGAGCGTGGTGCCGAGACCGAACTTCCAGCCTCGCAGCCACCAGCCGAGGCCGGCGAAGATCAGTACCATGACGATCGCCGGGGGCGCGGTCAGCAGGTCCACCAGCGGCTCGACAAGCGAATCGACGGCGGAGGCGATGCCGTCGAAGACGGCGGACAGATGATCCCTGGACCAGTCGACGCCGACCTTGAACGCGTCGCCGATCCGCACGTACGGCAGCAGGTCATCGATACTGTCGGCGCTGTTCATGCGGGCTCTCCCGTCAGCCGGACCGATGGTTCGGCAACCACCTGGGCCGGCACCTCCGCTGTCGGGTCGCCGTTTCCGGTCGGTGCCGTGCCGGCCGTGCCGACGGCCCGGGTCGGGTCAGTGGCCGGAGCCGTACCGGTCTCGTCGGCAGGCCCGGGGGTGGCGGTGGTCTCGCCGGTGTCGGTGCTGAGGTTGCCCAGGGCGCTCAGCAGGGTGACCCGCGGAATCACGCCGGCGAGCCGCCCGGCGCTGTCGACCACGGCGACCGGTGCCGGGCTCTGGGCAGAGGCGGCGAAGATGTCGGCCACCGGCGTCGTGTCCTCGACCGTGTGGGCGTACTCGGTCGAGACGATCTCCTGGAGGTTCTTCCGGCCGTCCCGGACCGCCTGGGCGGCGGCGTCGGCGGTCACCGTGCCCAGGTACCGCTTGTCCCGGCCGGTGACGTAGACGGCCGACGTCTGGGTCTCGCGCAGCACCCGGGCGGCCACCCGTGGGCCGGAGTTCACGTCCACGACGCCGAGCGGTCGCTCCATGACCGCCGACGCGGTGAGGATCCTGGTCCGGTCGACGTCGGCGACGAACTGGGCGACGTAGTCGTTGGACGGGTCGGTGAGGATCTCCTCGGCGGTGCCGATCTGGACGATCCGGCCAGCACGCATGACCGCGATGCGATCGCCGAGGCGCATCGCCTCGTTGAGGTCGTGCGTGATGAACACGATCGTCTTGCCGAGTTCGGCCTGTAGCCCGAGCAACTGGTCCTGCACCTCGCGGCGGATCAGCGGATCGAGCGCGGAGAAGGCCTCGTCCATGAGCATGATGTCGGTGCCGGCGGCGAGCGCGCGGGCCAGGCCGACGCGCTGGCGCATGCCGCCGGAGAGTTCCTGCGGCAGTTTGTCCGCTGAGCCGTCGAGTCCGACCATCCGGAGCGCCTGCAGCGCCTTCTCCCGGCGCTCGGCGCGCGGCAGGCCCGCGATCTCCAGCGCGTAGCCGGCGTTGTCCAACACCGACCGGTGTGGCTGGAGCGCGAAGTGCTGGAAGACCATGCTGATCTTCTCGCGGCGCAGCTTCCGTAGCGCGGCGGGCTTGAGCTTGGTGATGTCGACCCCGTCGATCTCGACCGTGCCGTGCGTGGGGGACAGCAGCCCGTTGAGCATCCGGATCAGGGTGGACTTCCCCGAGCCGGACAGACCCATGACCACGAAGATCTCGCCGCGTCTGACCTCGAAGTTCGCGTCGACGACCGCAGCCGTGACCGGTAGTCCTGCCAGCTTCTCGTCCCGGCCCGCGCTGGTGCGGAGAATCTCCGCCGCCTTGTCGGCGCGGCTCCCGTAGACCTTGTAGAGGGATTTCACTCTGAGTGCGGACACGGTCTCCATTCCAAGGGGCATGCGTACGCGGGCAGCTTTCTTGGGCAACGCACGAAGGTGCACTGCTATCGACACCAGGTGTTGCCATGGGCCTGCCGAAGTCACGACAGCCCAGGTAAGCGAGCCTCGACCCTACCCGAGGTTTTTCCGTGAACGGCAATCCCGATGGCCAGCGCGTTGTCGCCTCGTTGTAAAGGTGTACACCGATGAAGGTCGATGTTATTTCGGCTGGATATTGGCAACCGACGCGCAATTCTGGTAACGAGGGTCGGGGTGGCTGACCGGATCTCCGACCCATGACATTCGGGACGTTAGGGCGTATACCAGCACCGGCATGATCATGTTTTGCCCGCTGTTGTCACCCGAATGAGTTCTTCGCCCATGTTGGCACCAGGTGTCCGCCGAGGCTGGTGGTGCCGTTTTGGTCGCTGACGGCGCAGCATTTCTGGGTGTGGTTCGCGTCTCGGTCCGGCGGTTCGGCTCGCGCCCGTCATGTTTGGCCGGCGTGGATATTCGCGAGATCTACATGGAATCTCCATGGGACCGAGACGGAATCTCCATGACATCGACACGGTCCGGCGCGCCTGATTCCGCCGACGGCGGAACCGGAAATCGACGAATCTCGACCGTTGCCGGAATTGTGGCGCCGGCGCCCCCGCGGACGACGTCGGGTGTCGGACTGTGGCCGGGTCAGCCGGCGTCTGCGAGGGCGGCGCGCAGCACGCCCGCACCGGCCGGGGATTCCTGTTCCCCGCGCGCCGGGTCGGCAGAGTAGATGACGCCGTAGGCGGGGGTGTCCGGCTGGAAGCGCCAGCTGTCGGCGAGCGTGCCCGCGTCCACCGTGTCGTAGCCGATCCGATCCAGGAAGTCGGTCACGGTTGCCTTGGCCTCCGGGTCGTCACCGGCGATCGGCAGCGCGCTGCGGTCGGCGGCGTCGCCGGGCCGGGCCAGGGTGAGCAGGTGCTTGAAGAAGATGTTGTTGAACGCCTTCACCACGTGGGACTGCGGCAGGTGGCGTTGTAGCAGCTCGCTGCTGGTGACGCTGCCCTCGTCCAACTCGGGGATCTGGCCGTCCCGCTGCGGGTAGTAGTTGTTCGTGTCGATGACGACCTTGCCGGCCAACGGCTCGGCCGGCACGGACCGGTACGACTTGAGCGGAATGGTGACCACCACCAGGTCACCGGCGCGAGCCGCGGCCTCGACGGTGCCGGCGCTCGCCTGCGGCCCCAGCTCGTCGACCAGGTCGGTCAGGGTCTCCGGCCCGCGTGAGTTGCTCAACACCACGTCATAGCCGGCGTTCACGGCCAGCCGTGCCACGGTCCCACCGATGTGCCCGCTGCCGATCAACCCCACCGTCGCCATACCTCACCCCTCCACCACGCTGACCTGTCCCGAACCTGATGCGCCTCGCACCCTCTCCGCCCTCTTCGTCGATCATGCAGTTCGGGTCGGTCCATAAGGACGCGAAAGCCTCAAAAGAGCGACCACAACTGCATGATCGACGAGGCGACAGCTGGTTACGCGGGGAGGTTCTTGTCGATGGTGGCGCGGAGGGTGGGGTCGTCGGGGGTCACGGTGGGGGCGAAGCGGGCGGCGACGGAGCCGTCGGGAGCGACGAGGAACTTCTCGAAGTTCCACCGGACGTCGCCGGTGTGGCCGTCGGCGTCGGCGGTGTCCACCAGGGCCGCGTACAGGGGGTGGCGGTCGGGGCCGTTCACGTCGACCTTCTCCGTGATCGGGAAGGTCACCCCGTAGTTGACCTGGCAGAACTCGCTGATCTCCGCCGCGCTGCCCGGCTCCTGGCCGGCGAACTGGTTGCACGGCACGCCGAGCACGGTCAGTCCACGGTCGGCGTACTCGTCCTGGAGGGCCTGTAGGCCCGCGTACTGCGGGGTGAGGCCGCAGCGCGAGGCGACGTTGACGATCAGCAGGGCGCGTCCGCGGTACTGCGCGAGGTCGGCCGGGCCACCGGCGAGGGCACCGATCGGAATGTCGAAGACGGTCATACCTCCGAGGCTAGTGCGGTTTCCAGAAACGTTCACCGGGCCGCGCCGGGCCCAGCCGATGGGCGCAGGCGATGCGGGTTGCGGTGAAGTTACCGATCGGTACCCGACCTCTGACCGGCGGTGACGCCGGAGGGAGTCCAATCTGGCCTCCTCGCCCAATCGATACATGGACATCTTGACGAAGTGGTGGCGTGTGAGTAGCGTCTCCTCATCCTTTTGGAAAGTTTCCTAACTGTTTGGAGACGCCACATGAAGAGATCGCTTCGCCGGGCCCTCTGGGTCGGCGCCGTGGTCGCGGTGACCGTCGCCACGGTCCCGATGGCCTCGGCGTTCGGCGCCGGAAGCGTGACCGCCTCGTTCACCCGGGTGTCGGACTGGGGTACGGGTCACGAAACGCGGGTCACCATCACCAACGGGTCGGACGCCAGCGTCAGCACCTGGCGCATCGAGTTCGAGCTGCCGTCAGGCACCAGCATCGGCAGTTTCTGGGACGCCGACGTCACCCGCAACGGCAACCGCTATGTGGCGGTCAAGAAGAGCTGGGCCGGTGCGCTGGCCCCGGGCGCCTCCTTCAGCTGGGGCTACAACGGCACCGGCGCGTACCGGGCGCCGCTGAACTGCACCATCAACGGCGCCTCGTGCGGTGGCGGCAGCACCCCGCCGACCACCACCGCACCGCCCACCACGACCCCACCCACGACCACGCCGCCCACGACCACCCCGCCGACCACCACGCCTCCGACCACCACGCCGCCGAACCCGGGTGCGCAGAAGGTGGTCGGCTACTTCGCCCAGTGGGGCGTCTACGCCCGCAACTATCACGTGCGGAACATCCACACCAGCGGCTCGGCCGCGAAGCTGACCCACATCCTGTACGCCTTCGGCAACACCACGGGCGGCCGGTGCACCATCGGGGACAGCTACGCCGACTACGAGAAGGCGTACACCGCGGCGGAGAGCGTCGACGGCGTCGCCGACACCTGGGACCAGCCGCTGCGTGGCAGCTTCAACCAGCTGCGCAAGCTCAAGAAGATGTACCCGCACCTCAAGGTGATCTGGTCGTTCGGTGGCTGGACCTGGTCCGGCGGCTTCACCCAGGCCGCGCAGAACCCGACCGCCTTCGCCGAGAGCTGCTACAACCTGGTCGAGGACCCGCGTTGGGCCGACGTCTTCGACGGCATCGACATCGACTGGGAGTACCCCAACGCCTGTGGCCTGACCTGCGACGCCAGCGGCCCGAACGCGTTCAAGAACGTGGCCAGCGCGCTGCGCGCCCGGTTCGGCTCGAACAACCTGGTCACCGCCGCGATCACCGCCGACGGCAGCAACGGCGGCAAGATCGACGCCACCGACTACGCCGGTGCCGCCACGCACCTCAACTGGATCATGCCGATGACGTACGACTACTTCGGCGCCTTCAACGCGCAGGGCCCCACCGCCCCGCACTCGCCGCTGTACTCGTACTCGGGCATCCCGCAGCAGGGCTTCTGGTCCGACGCGGCGATCCAGAAGCTCAAGAGCAAGGGCATCCCGGCCAACAAGCTGCTGCTCGGCGTCGGCTTCTACGGCCGTGGCTGGACCGGGGTCACCCAGTCCACGCCGGGCGGCACCGCGACCGGGCCGGCACCGGGCACCTACGAGCAGGGCATCGAGGACTACAAGGTGCTCAAGAACACCTGTCCGGCCACCGGCACCGTCGCCGGCACGGCGTACGCCAAGTGCGGCAGCAACTGGTGGAGCTACGACACCCCGTCGACCATCGGCGGCAAGATGACGTACGCCAAGAACCAGGGCCTCGGTGGCGCCTTCTTCTGGGAGCTCTCCGGTGACACCAGTAACGGTGAGCTGATCAGCGCCATCAAGGGCGGCCTCGGCTGAGCCGACGGCCGACGCACCACCCACACGACGGGGAGGGGCCCCGCACCGGCCCCTCCCCGTCCGCTGTGCCCGGGGTCGATCTCGATGCCCGGACGGCGGTGTGACAGACTCGCCGCTCGACCATGTCTCGATGTCCGGCGTCGAGGGAGGTGACGATGCGGGTCAGGAACCGGCGTCCGGCGAGCGCCATCGCGCTGCTCGCCACCGTGCCTCTCGCGCTCGTCGGCTGCGGGCTCGTCGGCGGTGAGCCCGAGACGGAGCAACCGGGGCGGGCGCCGGCAGAGGAGGCCACCCTGAAGTCCCGCGAGCGGGTCCAGGCGTACCTAGACGCGATGACCGCCAAGGACGTGGCGGCCGGGCGCAGCCAACTCTGCGCGGTGCTGCACGAGGCGTTCGACGCCGCCGCCACCGAGCCGAACGGCGACTTCGCCGACCACTTCAAGGTGTCCAGGTCCGAGATCACCGACATCCGGCCCGGTCCGTCCGGGCAGGAGGTCAGCACCGCGGTCACGGTGACCGTCGGCAAGAAGAAGGCGACCCGCCCGCTGCTGTTCACCGTCACTCGCGACGGGCTCGACTGGTGCATCTCCGACGAGCGGCCGGGCGCGCACAGTCCGGCGCCGGCGCCGACGCCCTGACCTGCGCCACCGTCGAGGGTCGTCCATCTGCCGGAACCCGGCCCCTCGCCGGTGGCCCGTCCGGCTGGTCGCCGTACGCTGAATACCATGCGCCATGAGTGGCATCAGTTGAGTCATCCGGCGGTGGGCAGCCCGGTGCTGCAGACCAGCCGCCCGACCGTCGACTCCGCCGAGGACGAGGCTCTCGGCCTGGACCGCTGGCGACAGCTGCCGCGCGCCCAGACTCCGCCCTGGCCCGATGCGGCCCAGGTCGCCGAGGTCTGCAAGGTGCTCGACACCGTGCCGTCGGTGGTCGCCCCGTACGAGGTCGATCAGTTGCGCCAGCGTCTGGCGTTGGTCTGCGAGGGCAAGGCGTTCCTGCTCCAGGGCGGTGACTGCGCGGAGACCTTCGCCGACAACACCGAGAGCCACCTGCTGGCCAACGCCCGCACGCTGCTGCAGATGGCCATCGTGCTGACCTATGGCGCGTCGTTGCCGGTGGTGAAGGTGGCCCGGGTGGCCGGGCAGTACACCAAGCCCCGGTCGCTGCCGACCGACGCGCGGGGCCTGCCGGCCTACCGCGGTGACATGATCAACTCACTGGAGGCCACGCCGGAGGCGCGGGTCGCCGACCCGCAGCGCATGATCAGGGCGTACGCGAACTCGGCCGCCGCCATGAACATGTTGCGGGCGTACCTGGCCGGCGGGCTGGCCGATCTGCACGCGGTGCACGACTGGAACAAGGGCTTCGTGCGCAATTCGCCGGCCGGCGAGCGGTACGAGGCGATCGCCCGGGAGATCGACCGGGCCCTGGCGTTCATCCGCGCCTGCGGGATGACCGAGGACGACGCGTTGCGCACGGTCACCCTGTACTGCTCGCACGAGGCCCTCGCGCTGGAGTACGACCGGGCGTTGACCCGGGTTTCCGGTGGCCGGCCGTACGGGCTCTCCGGGCACTTCCTCTGGATCGGTGAGCGCACCCGGCAGATCGACGGGGCGCACATCGACTTCATCTCCCGCATCGCCAACCCGATCGGGGTCAAGCTCGGCCCGACCACCACCCCGGACGAGGCGATCGAGCTGTGCGAGAAGCTGAACCCGGACAACATCCCCGGCCGGCTCACGCTGATCAGCCGGATGGGCAACCACAAGGTCCGCGACGCGCTGCCGCCGATCGTGGCCAAGGTGACCGCCGCCGGAGCCAAGGTGGTGTGGCAGTGCGACCCGATGCACGGCAACACCCACGAATCGTCCAACGGCTACAAGACGCGCCACTTCGATCGGATCGTCGATGAGGTGCTGGGCTACTTCGAGGTGCACCGTGGCCTGGAAACCCACCCCGGCGGTCTGCATGTCGAGTTGACCGGCGAGGACGTCACCGAGTGCCTCGGCGGTGCTCAGGGCATCGCCGACCTCGACCTGCCCGACCGCTACGAGACCGCCTGCGACCCTCGGCTGAACACCCAGCAGTCGCTGGAGCTGGCCTTCCTCGTCGCGGAGATGCTCCGTGGCTGACGCGAGGAGTGAGCTCGCGAGCCCCGCGGTCGGCAGCCGAAGGGGCGACTGTGGCTGACCTGATCGACCTGCGGTCGGACACGGTGACCCGGCCCACGGCCGCGATGCGGCAGGCCATGGCCAGCGCCGAGGTGGGTGACGACGTCTACGGCGAGGACCCCACGGTGCAGGCCCTGGAGGTCGAGGTCGCCGCGATGTTCGGGCACGAGGCGGCGTTGTTCTGCCCGAGCGGGTCGATGGCCAACCAGATCGCCCTGCAACTGCTGGTGCCGCCCGGCTCCGAGCTGCTCTGCGATGCCGACGCGCACGTGGTCACGTACGAGATGGGGGCCGCTGCCGCGTACGGCGGGGTCACCTCGCGAACCTGGCCTGCGGTGGGTGCCCAGCTCGACCCCGACGTGATCGCCGGCATGGTGCGTCCCGACGGCTACTGGGCGGTGCCCACCCGGGCGATCGCGGTGGAGCAGACCCACAACCGTGGCGGCGGCGGGGTGATTCCCCTCGATTCGCTGCGTGAGCTGCGCCAGGTCGCGGACGCCGGGCAGTTGGCGCTGCACTGCGACGGTGCTCGGATCTGGCACGCGCACGTCGCCGACGGGGTGCCCCTGGCCACCTACGGCGCGTTGTTCGACACCCTGTCGGTCTGCCTGTCCAAGGGGCTCGGCGCGCCGGTCGGCTCACTTGTCGTTGGCGCTGCCGACCGGATCGAACGGGGTCGGGTGATCCGCAAGCGGATGGGTGGTGGGATGCGTCAGGCGGGCATCCTGGCCGCCGCCGGTCGGCACGCCCTGGCTCACCACGTCGGCCGGCTGGCGGCCGATCACGCGAAGGCGGCCCGACTGGCGGAGGCGGTCGCCCCGTTCGGGGTGCTGGCCACCACGGTACGCACCAACATCGTTCCGCTGGATCTGACCAAGGCCCCGCTGGACGCGCCCACCCTGGCCGCCGCCGCCCGTGCCGAGGGCGTACTGATCTCGGTGCTCGGTCCCCGCACGGCCCGCCTGGTCACCCACCTGGACGTCACCGACACCCAGGTCGCCCAAGCCGCCGCCACCCTCACCCACATCCTCCGCAGCTGACGCCCGCCCTACCCGCCACCCCCGTTGATCATGAGGTTAGCGGCGTTTTTGATCTCGGTGAGTGCCGCTAACCTCATGA